>JBDGSV010000035.1:0-46616 GCA_042217375.1 Haloarculaceae archaeon
ATCTTCGTGTCGGCCTCGATCATCTTCAGGTGCTGTTTGTCGGTGTTGATGGCGACGGTCTCGGCGCCTTCCACGCCGATGTTGTACAGGCGGTTGATCGTGTTGTTGCCTGCACCGCCGGCGCCGACGATGACGATCCGCGGGTCGCCGAAGTCGTCGGCCTCGTCCTCGTCCATCGCGCGCTGTTCCCGTTCCGCGTTCTCGAGGGCGTCGTTGACGATGTCCTGCATCGTTACACCTTCGCCCACTTGCGGCGGTTGGACTGGTCGCGGTCGTCCTGCTCGTTGAGCATCTCGCGGACGGCCGACCGGATCGCCTCACTCCGGTTCGGGAACTCGCCCGTCTCCACCATCTGTTCGACCTCTTCTATCTGCTGCTTCGGAATCCGTAGCGTCACACGCTCCATGGTTTTTGCTCCCTTGTCCGGTAAGACGGCAGACGCACACACGTGCCCCGCACGTCTTACAGCCGCGAACCGCGGGACGTAGGCACCGCGTACCCCGCCGGCCCCGATCTGTAAGACGACCGTCTTACGCGGATGTATGCACATACTGGGGGATTATAAAGGTTTCCCCCACGTGTATGACGCGACGTGGGACGGGCCGTTTACGGGGGTGAGGAGCGGTAGTGTGGCGTTTACGGACCGTCGAGAACGTCCGCTGCCGGGGTGCGCTTGCCACAGCTCGGACAGAACGCCCAGTCGGAGCGGAGTTCGTCGCCGCAGTCGCAGAACACCCGGCGCGCCGCCTTCTCGCCGCAATTCGGGCAGTAGACGTGCGATGCGTCCAGGTTCTCCCCGCACTGCCCGCACGTTTTACGCCCGGCGTCGGACGCGTTTTCGGCGTTTTCGTCCGGCGTCTCACGCTCGGCCGACTCTGTCTTACGCTCGGCCTCGGCCTCGCTCGGGGCGCCGGTCGCGTCGGTCTCGATCGTGACGTTGACGTTCACGTCCTGCGGTTTACGCGGCGTAAACGACTGTTCGAGGCGGTCTGCGACGAGCGCGTCCACGCGTTCCGCGACGAAACCGTCGAGCGTGTCCGCGGACTGCTCGCGTCCCGTCGACTCGCCCAGGTACTCCCGGAGCGCGTCGCGCATGACCTCGCTCTTGGAGGCGTCGAACTCCTCCAGTTGCTCGATGAGGTCGTCGTCCGCGCGGAACGTTATCTTGCTCATCGCGACTATCGACTCTCGCTTGCGCTCCCCGCTATTTCAATCTTCCCGCGATGTCTGACGAGTGTCTGTCGCCTCCGCCGACGCCGCCCGGGAATGATAATCGTTAAGTCCGACACGGGGCCTACGTTCGCGTGCCCGCCCTTAGCTCAGACTGGTAGAGCAGTCGACTGTAGATCGACTTGTCCCCCGTTCAAATCGGGGAGGGCGGACTCGTCTTACTGGCGATTCGTTCACCTGTCGATCGACTTGTCCCCCGTCCTCGTGAGCGGAGCGAACGAGGGCTCGGAAGGCGTGCGCAGCGGAGCGAGCACGTCTTCCGGCGTTCAAATCGGGGAGGGCGGACTCGTCTTACTGGCGATTCGTTCACCTGTCGATCGACGAGCCAGTCGCCGCGTTCGCTCCCGCCGCGGCGCTCGCGTCAGTCGACGTTCGCGCGCAGCAGCGCGACGCCCGTGACCGATACCGACACGCCGAGGAGGATCAGCCCGAGGTACCCGAGCGCGATCGACCCGACGTCCTGGATGGCCGAGTGGTACTCGCTGGTCACGTGCTGGAACAGCAACAGGGTGCCTGCGACGCTGAGCAAGAGGCCCGCCACGCTCGTTACCAGTCCCGCCTTCGACATGCTATCGCCTCACCGGCTCTAGTTCCCGACGTGTCGCGCGTTCTTAATTATCTACCGCCTCGCGGTCACCGCCGCTCTGCGGACTCTGAGAAGGAGACGCGAGGGCGCGCTACCTGGTACTGGCTGGTCGGCCGCCGGGGCGATCCCTGCGGCGAAACGAGACCCGGGGCGTGCATCGAGAACGGGGCCGCCTGTGGTTCTCTCTCACACACGTCGTGCTTTGAGCATCGCGTACCTACTTACTGACGTCGTGACTGGGTGCGACATGGATCGCCGTTACCTGGTTCCGCTCGCCGTCCTCGCCGCACTCGGCCTCGGAGCCGCCGCTTTCACGACCCTCTGGGCACCTCGGGGTCCTTCGCCTGGCCCCGACCAGGCGTATCCTGCCGGTGCCGGCCCGGAGCACGTCGACTTCTCGGCGCTCGAAGCGTCCGGGTCGAACGTCTCGCACGCGCCCCGGAGCTACTGGGACTCGTACGCGATCGTCTACACCGCGCCTCCCGAGCGCCGCCTCGTGGAGGGGGACTACTACGTCAATTCCACGACGGGCGAGATCATCTCCGAGCGCTGGCACGACGCCACCGTGTACATCAACGGGTCGACGTACGCGTACGTCCAGCCCGCCGACAGCGTCCCGGAGCATCGACGGGAGGAAGTCGAGTCGGATCCGGCGTTCGTCTACGACGACGCCACTGGCGAGTACTACCGGTACGATCCGCACTACGGACGGGTCGCTCCCAGGAACGTCGGCCGACACACGGCGATACTCGACGCGTACACCTGGGCGGCCGTCGACACGACGACCCACCACGGCGTCCCGGTTATCACGTACCGGGTGACCGGAACGCGCACAGACGTCGCCGACGTCCCGCCTGCCAGCCACGGGACGCTCCAGCTCGGCGTCGAGGACGGGATCGTGTACGACGTCACGCTCGACGCAGACGCACGCGACTACCGGTACACGTACGACGTGCATCCGGCCCCCTTCCCGGACCACGGCTGGGTCGACACGGCGCGCGAGGTCGTCTCCGCGAACCGGAGTTCCGTCCGTGGGTGACGCTACCGGCCGCCGTCACGCTGCGAACGCGTCCGCCCGGCGCTCGCTGGCGGGGCGCCGGGCGTCTCCGGACGGCCGTCGGCGGGCGTCGATCGACGCGGCTCCGGACCCTGATCGCACGCAGGCCGCCGGCCAGTTCCTCGTCGGCGACCAGCACGGCGACGTCGAGGGCAGCATCGACGACTGTCGGGCGGACCCACCTCGCTACAGGTCCGCGACGTCCTCGATGGCGTCGGTCAGCGCCCGGATGGTCTCGACGGTGTGCTCGCCCATGTGGCCGATGCGGAACGTCTTCTCGCCGAGCGCGGAGCCGTAGCCGTTCGAGAACACCATGTCGTACTCCTCGCTCACCGCGTCGATGGTCGCGGCCACGTCGATGCCCCGCGTGTTCTCGATGCAGGACACGGTCTGTGACTCGTACCCCTCCTCGGGGAAGAGGTCGAAGTGCTCGCGGGCCCACTCGCGGGTGTACTCGGCCATCTCCCGGTGGCGCCGGTCGCGGGCCTCGTGGCCCTCGTCGAGCATGTGCTTCATCTGCTCGCGGTAGGCCAGCATGATCGGGATCGCCGGCGTGGAGTGGGTCTGGCCCTTGCGGTCGTAGTAGTCCAGGCTGCGCTGGAACCCGCCGTACCACGACGCGGAGTCCTTGGCGACCTCGCGCTCGTAGGCGTCCTCGCTGACGACGCAGACGGCCAGCCCCGGTGGCATGGCGAAGGCCTTCTGGACCGACGTGAAGACGACGTCGATGCCGTGGGCGTCGATGTCGACGTAGTCGCCCCCGAGCGCGGAGACGGCGTCGACGACGAAGTAGGTGTCCGGGTACTCCGCGACGACGTCGCCGATCTCCTCGACGGGGTTGCGGACGCCGGTCGAACTCTCGTTCATCACGCAGGTGACGACGTCGTAGTCGGTCTCGCTCGTCTCGAGCGCCTCGCGCACGTCCCCGGGCTTGACCGCCCGTCCCCACTCGTACTCGAGTGTGTCGACGGTCTTGCCGAGGCGCTCGGCGACGTTGGCCTGCCGCTCGCTGAAGCTGCCACAGGTCGTACAGAGGACGTGTTCGTCGGCGAGGTTCAGGATCGAACTCTCCATGAACTCGGTCCCCGACGCGGTGAGGACGACGACGTCGTTGTCGGTCCCCAGGAACGTCTTCGTGTCCTCGACGATGGTCGTGTACAGGTCCGTCATCCGGTCCATCCGGTGGCCGAACATCGGCTCGCACATCGCGTCGATGACGTCCTCGCGCACCTCGGTCGGCCCCGGGATGTACAGCGTCTTGTCCGGGTAGTCGTCTCGGTATTCGCGTTTCTTGGTCACGTTGCCCACCTGGTGATATAGGCCGCTGTGGACCGTAAGGCCCTTTTGGTACTGGCCTGCGTGCGCCCGGCCGCCCGACCGTTCGGACCGGGCTGTCCGGACAGGGCCGGCCGCCCCCGCCGCCCGACTCCCTGCCGTCGGCTCCCGGGTGGCTTTTTGCCGGGCGGCCCTGAACCTGCCGACTGTCGATGGTCCCCGATCGCTCCTCCCTCAGCAGACGGCGGCTCCTCGGCGGCCTCGCCGGCCTCGCGGCCGGCGGCACGGTCGCCGTCGGCGCGACCGCCCCCACGCTCCTCCCGGACGTGGTGACCGACCAGGCGACGAACGTCTACCCGACGCCGCCCGAGATGACCGAGCTCTGGCGGCCGACCGTGACCGAGTCACACGCCCGCGAGGCGGTCGGCCTGCTCGCGCGCACCGTCTCGGACGGCGAGCGGCTCTGGCGCCGGCTGGAGACCGACGACCGCTTCACCGGCGCCGGCGGCTGGCTGGAGACGGCCCGCGAGACGCTCCAGAAGGGCGACTACCGCGAGGCGCTGTTCGACGCGACCTACGGAATCCAGTTCGCCGGCGAGCAGCTCGGGATCGCGCGCGCGAAGCTCGGCGCAGCCGACCCCCAGCGGCTCGCCCGGCGGACGGGCGACCTCCGCGACCGACTCGACCGCGTCGCCGCTGACCTCCGGCCGTACCCGGTCGCCGAGCCGCCGCGCGACCTGGCCTGGTACTACGCGATCGAGCAGACGGTCCTGTTCGGCCGGTTCCACGCCGACTGGGACGGGGCGACCGCGGCGCGGGACGGCGTCGACGAGGGCGACGCGGGCTTCGACTCGGGACACGCGCTCGCCGAGAAGCACCGCGCGCGGTCGGTCTACCGGTCGGTGGTCGGCTCGACGCCGCCGCCGCTGCTCACCGTCCTGGTGCGCCGCGCGGTCGAGGACCTCCAGGTCGCGAAGGTCGGCTTCGCGGGGTCCTACCGCCGGCCGCTCTGGCGCGAGCGACTCGAAGCCTACCTCTACGCGCTCGTCGGCCGGGCGAAGCTCCGGCGGTATCTCGACGTCTACGACGCCGTCGTGACCGTGCCCTGAGCTGCGCGGCCCCCGCGTGCGACCCGCGCGGCCGTCGCCGGGCGCCGTGGCTGGTCGTTCGGCGATGCGTCGCGTGTCCGTCCCCGTCGTGGAACCGCCCGTCTCATAGTGTTTAGTGTGACTGTTTACCGCTGGTTCGCCGCCCCGTTCCGGCGAACCAGCGGTATTGACTCACAACAAACACTATCGGGTGTGCTGGTAGGTCACGGTGCCGATGGCGACGTCCTTGCGCTCGCCGTCGGGGTCGGTGCTCTCGACCTCGACGTGCGCGACGGCGTTCGAACTCCCGACCCGGACGACCGTGGCGCTCGCGTACGCCGTGTCGGTCACCGGTCGCAGGAAGGTCACGTCGAGGTTCGTCGTCGCCATCGTCCCGCGCGGCTCCTCGAACGTGCTCCCGATCGCCATCCCGGCGGAGACGTCGATCAGCGTCGCGGTCACGCCGCCGTGGAGCACGCCGCCGGGGTTCTGTTTGAACTCCTCGCAGTCGACCGAGACGACCACCTCGCCCTCGCCGTACTCCTCGACGGCGAGGCCGATCCAGTCGTTGAAGGTCCCGTCGCGGAAGAACTCCTCGGCGGCCCGGTCCGCCGGCGCGTCGCTCTCGTCGGTGTCGCTCATCGACCGGACGTGCTCCCGAGACGCAAATGAGCGTTTGGCTTCGCCGCCGTCGCTGCCGTCGCCGCCGGGACCGCAGGTAGCCTTTTGTGGCTCTCTGTCCACTCCTACCCATGGCTTCTCTCGACAGCACCGACGTGACGGCGCCCGACGGGACGCGGATCCGCCGGTGGGAGCGCGCCCCCGCGGCTGCGACCGAGGCGGTCGTCTTCGTCCACGGCGCGACCTACGGCGGCCGCAGCGCGTTCGACCCGGAGGGCGTCTCCTGGCTGGCGGCGGTCGCACGGGCCGGGCGGGCGGCCTACGCGGTCGACGTCCGCGGCTACGGCGACTCCGGGCACCCGCCCGAACTGGACGCACCGGCCGGGGAGCACGACCCGGTCGTTCGCGCGTCGACCGCCGCGGGTGACGTCGCCGCCGCCCTCGACGACGTCTGCGAGGCGTACGAGACGGTCCACCTCGTCGGCTACTCCTGGGGGACCATCATCAGTGGACACGTCCTCACCGAGCAGCGCGACGACCTCGCGTCGCTGGTCCAGTACGCCCCCGTCTACCGGCCGCCGGAGGCGAGCCGCGAGGAGTTCGCCACCCCGGAGCGCCTGGCGGCCTACCGCACCGTCACGCGCGCCGAGGCCCGGGAGCGGTGGGCCGACCAGCGCCCCGACGACGCCCCCGAGGAGGCGTTCGCTGCGTTCTGGGACGCCCTCGTCGCCTCGGACCAGCGCGTCGACGACGACGTGATCCGCGCGCCGAACGGGACGTACGCGGACCTCCGGGCGGCCATCGACGCGCCCCCCTACGACCCGGGCGCGATCGACCTCCCGACGCTCGTCGTGCGCGGGTCGCTCGACACCGCCTCGACCAGACCGGACGCGCTCGCGCTCTACGACGACCTCGCCGCCCCCGACCGGACCTACGCCGAGGTCTCCGGCGGCACCCACTTCCTGCAGTTCGAGCCGCGCCGCGAGGCTCTCTACGGGACGGTCCGGAGCTTCCACGACCGGATCGGCGGCGATTGAGGCGGCCAGCCGTCCCACGCTGAACGGGGCCGTCCCCGACTCGCTGTCCGGCCGGGCCGCCCGGTGCGACGCGTCGGCCCCGGCCGCGCGACAACGTTTTGTCGCTCCCGCTGGCACGTCTCCTGGACCCATGCCCGACGTCGCCATCATGATCGAGGGCCAGGACGGCCTGGACTGGGAGCGGTGGCAGCACCTCGTCCCGACCGTCGAGGACCTCGGGTTCGACGGCCTGTTCCGCTCGGACCACTTCACCAACCCCGACGGCCCCCGCGAGGACTCGCTGGAACTCTGGACCTCGCTCACCTGGCTCGCCGACCACACCGACCGCATCGAGTTCGGCCCGCTCGTGACGCCCGTCTCCTTCCGCCACCCCGTGTTCACGGCGCGGATGGGCAAGGAGGTCGACGACCTCTCGGACGGGCGCCTCGTCCTGGGCGTCGGCGCCGGCTGGCAGGTGCGCGAACACGAGACCTTCGGCTTCGACCTGCTCTCCGTCTCCGAGCGGTTCGACCGCTTCGAGGAGGGCATCCGCGTCGTCGACCGCCTGCTCCGGAGCGACGACCCCGTCTCCTTCGACGGCGAGTACTACGAGCTCTCGGACGCGCTGCTCCTGCCGCGACCGCAGCGCTCCGGCGGGCCGCCGCTGCTCGTCGGCGGCAACGGCACCCGGCGGACGCTGCCGCTGGCGGCGACCTTCGCCGACGAGTGGAACGGCGTCTTCCTCGACCCGGACGCGTTCGCCTCGCGGACCGACCGGCTCGACAGCCTCCTCGACGACGAAGGTCGCGACCCGTCGGCCGTCCGTCGGTCGCTGATGACGCAGGTGGTGTTCGGCCGCGACGAGGACGAACTCGACCGGGTGCTCGACGGGCGGGACCCGGACGCCCTGCGCGATCAGGGGTTCGTCGTCGGCACCGGCGCGGACGTCGCCGCCCACCTCGACGACCTCGCGGCGGCCGGCGCCGACCGCGTGATGCTCCAGTGGCTCGACACGGGCGACGACGACCGGCTGGCGGCGCTCGCGGACGCGGTGCTGTAGCGGGGCGGGACGGCCGCCGCGTCAGGACGGACTCGGCAGGCGGGCGTGCGAGAGGTAGGCGGTGAGGTCGGCCGTCGACAGCATCCCGACGACGCCCTCGCGGTCGTCGACGACCGGCAGGTGGTGGAACCCGTGCTCCATCATGGCGTCCGCCGCGTGGCGGATCGGCGTCTGGACCGTCGTCGTGACGACGTCGGTGGTCATGTACCGCTCGACCGTCGTCTCGGCCTTCGGCTGGCTCTCGGCGACGATGTGCACGAAGTCCGTCGCCGTCAGGATGCCACACAGTTCGTTCTCCCCGTCGACGACCATCACCGATCCCACGTCGTTGTCGCGCATCTCGTCTGCCGCGTCCGCCACGAGGGTGTCCGGGGCGACCGTGTGGGTGTTCGTCGACATGACGCGTCCGACGAAGATATCCTCCATGAGTGGTGGTGGCACTGTCCAGCGAAAAGACTTGCTGTCACGGCCCGCCGGTCGGCGGGTGACAGCGACGGCCCCCGGACTCGCGGTCCGGGACGACGGGACGCGGAACGCGCTGGAGCGTGTGTGTGGGAGCGCGCGTTCCTGTCCGACGCGTCGCGTCCCGGCCTCATATAGCTCGGCCGAGGGGAGAGTGAAAGTGAAACTGGACGCCCGCGATCCGAACCGGAAACGCCTCGGCGGTGCCGGCCCAGGCGCCGGCATGGACAAGCGGTCGCTCCTGGTGAACCTGTTGCTGGTCGCGCTCGGGTTCGTCGGCCTCCTCCACACGGCGCTCTCGTTCGTGTTCCCGACGGGGCTCCGGTCGATCGGGGCGCTCCTCGTCGTGCTGTCGGTCGTCGGCCTCCTCCTCGTGAACGTCGCCGCCCCCTGAGGCGGCCGGAACTGGCCCCGACGCGCCGTCCGAACGGCCGGTCGCGGTCCCGCCGGCGCGCGCGTCGAGCGCGTCGTTCGACCTCCGCTCACTCCTCCCGGGGTGGGGTTTCGCCTCGCACTACCTATAAGGCGCGGGCGGGGCCACCGTCTCTCGATGCGGACCACCCACGAAGTCGTCGTCGGCGACGCCCGGGACCTGGCGCTGCCGGACTCCTCGGTCGACCTGGTCGTCACCTCGCCTCCCTACCCGATGATCGAGATGTGGGACGAGGGGTTCGCCGCGCTCGATCCCGCCGTCGCGGACGCGCTGGCGGCGGGCGACGGCGACCGGGCGTTCGAGCGCATGCACGCGCTGCTCGACCCGGTCTGGCGCGAACTGGCGCGCGTGCTCGTCGACGGCGGCGTCGCCGTCGTCGACGTGGGCGACGCCACTCGCAAGGTCGGCGACCGGTTCGCGATGTACCCCAACGGCGCGCGCGTGACCGACGCCTTCCGCGAGTGCGGGTTCGACGTCCTCCCCGACGTGGTCTGGCACAAGCCCACCAACGCCGCCTCCAAGTTCATGGGCAGCGGGATGCTGCCGCCCAACGCCTACGTCACGCTCGAACACGAGCGCCTGCTCGTCTTCCGGAACGGCGGCCGCCGCGCGTTCGAACCGCACGCCGACCGCCGCTACGAGGCCGCCTACTTCTGGGAGGAGCGCAACGCCTGGTTCTCCGACGTCTGGGAGGTGACCGGCACCGACCAGGCCCTCGACGCCGAGACCCGCGGGCGCTCGGGCGCGTTTCCCGTGGAGATCCCCTTCCGCCTCGTGAACATGTACTCGACCTACGGCGACCGCGTGCTCGACCCGTTCTGGGGGACGGGCACGACCACGCTGGCGGCGCTGGTCGCGGGGCGGCACTCCGTCGGCTACGAACTCGACGGCGACCTCCTCGCGGCGTTCGAGGACCGCCTCCCCGACCTGCCGGCGCGCTCGCGCGACCGCCAGCGCCAGCGCCTCCGCGACCACGAGGCGTTCGTCGATCGGCGGCGGGCCGAGGGCGACCCCCCCGCTTACGAGGCCGAGAACTACGACTTCCCGGTCGTCACGCGGCAGGAGCAGGCCCTCCGCCTGTACGCCGTCGAGTCGGTCGAGCGCACCGAGCCCGCCGACGGCGTCCTCCCGGGCGCAGACCGGCGGTACGAGGCGACCCACGCGCCCCTCTAGTCGCCCGTCGGTCGCTGGCCGTCGCGCGAGCGCCGCCACCGAGCGACCGGTCGCGGCCCTGGCGCGAGGACCGCCGGGGACGCGGCGCTGTCGCCGCGCACCGCGGAGTTCAAGTGGGATTGCACTAACTACACGGCCGTGATACTCTCGTTCGACCTGTTCGGGACGCTCGTGACGGTCGAGCGTCCGGCCGACCCCGCGGCGGCGGTCGCCCGCGAACTCCGCGAGCGCGGGGTGGGCGTCCCCGACGACTGGGCGGTGGCCTACGGCGAACGACACGTCGACGCGCCGCCCGAGGCCGAGGTCCCGCTCCCGGCACACGTCGCGGCGGCGCTCCGCTCGCGGGACGCCTCGTTCGCCCCGGAGACAGTTCGGCGCGCCGTCGTCGCGGCGTTCGACCCGGCCGTCGAGACCCGGCCTGGCGCCGTCGCCGCGGTGGCCGCCGCTCGCGAGCGCGGTCCGGTCGGGATCCTCACGAACTGCAGCGTCCCCGAACTCCCGCGGCGGACGCTGATCCGGTCGGCGCTCGACCGCGACGCGTTCGACGCCGTCGTCACGAGCGCCGCCTGCGGCTGGCGCAAGCCCCACGCCCGCGCGTTCGAGGCGGTGGCCGACCGCCTCGGCGGGGAGTGCGACGCCCTGGTCCACGTCGGAGACGACCCCGAGACCGACGGCGGCGTCGCGGACGTCGGCGGTCGGTTCGTCTCCGTGGCGACCGTCCCGCTCCCGTCGCTCCCGGACTGGCTGGAGGGCCGGTCGTGACCCTCGCGGCCGCCGGGAGCGTGCTCGCGGCGCTGCTCTTGGACCTCGCGGTGGCCGAGTTCCCCGGCGCCGTCCACCCGGTGGCGCTGTTCGGGCGCCTGGTCGCCGCGCTGGACCGCGAGTGGACCCACCCCCGCCTCGCGGGCGCCGCGCTCGCGCTCTGTCTGCCGCTCGCCGCGGCGGGCGTCGTCGGCAGTCTGGCGTGGGGCGCCGGGCGCGTCCACCCCCTGCTGGGGGCGGCGGTAGCCGCGCTCGCGCTGTTCGCGACGACGAGCCTCCGCCGCCTGCTCTCGGCTGCCGACGCCGTGGTGGCGGCGAGCGACGACGACCTGGCCGCCGCCCGCGACCGCCTGTCCGCGCTCGCCGGCCGGGATCCCGCGGCGCTCTCCGCGGCCGAGGTGCGGAGCGCCGCCGTCGAGAGCGCGGCCGAGAACCTCGCGGACGGGCTGGTCGGCCCGCTGCTCGCCTTCGCGGTCCTCGCGACCGTCTCGCTGCCGGCCGCCGCCGCGGGCGCGGCCTGGGTCAAGGCCGTCAACACGCTCGACTCGATGCTGGGCTACCCCGCCGTCCCGCACGGGACGGCGAGCGCGCGCCTCGACGACCTCGTGATGTGGCTCCCCGCGCGGGCGAGCGCGGGCCTGCTCGCGCTCGCGGCCGCCGACCCCGGCGCGCTCCGGCGCGCCCGGCCGTGGGCGCACGCCCCGACCTCGCCGAACTCCGGGTGGCCGATGGCGACGCTCGCCGCGGCTCTCGGCGTCCGCCTGGCCAAGCCCGGCCACTACGTGCTCGACGCGGGGCCGGCCCTCCCGGACGTGACCCGGGCGGCGCGGGGCGTCCGGACCGTCCGGACCGCGGGGCTGCTGGCCTTCCTCGGCGCCGCGGGGGTGGTCTGGTGGTCCTGACGGCGCTCCGGGGCGCGCTGGGCTTTCTCTCGCGCCTCCCGGTCGACCACGACGCCGACGCCTGGACGGCCTTCCGGAGCGCGCCGGTCGCGTTCGTGCTCGCGGGCTACGTCCTGGGGCTGGTGATCGGTGCGCCGGTCGTGCTGGCGGCGCTGCTCGGCCTGCCCGCGCCGACGCTCGCGCTCGTCTACCTGCTCGCGGTCTACCTCGTCACCGGCGTCAACCACGCCGACGGCGTCGCCGACCTCGGGGACGCCCTGGCCGTCCACGGCGACCCGCCCGAGCGCCGCGCGGTCATGAAAGACACCACCGTCGGCGTCGGCGCGCTGCTCGCGCTCGCGCTCGTCGTCGCGGGGCTGGCGCTCGGCGCGCTCTCGCTCTCGGGGCCCGCGCCGCTCGCGGCCGCCGGCCTCGTGATCGCGACGGAGGTCGGCGCCAAACTCGGGCTGGCCGCGGTGGCCTGTCTCGGCACCGCCAGCCACGACGGCTTCGGTGCCGAGTTCACCTCGCGCGCCGGGCCCGCACAGCTGCTCGGTCCGGCCGTCCTCGCGCTCCCGGCCGCCCTGCTGACCGTCCCGTCGCCGGGCGGTCTGCTCGCGCTCGTCGCCGGGGGCGTCACGGCGGTCGTAGCGGTCCGGCTGGCCGACGCGCGCCTCGACGGCGTCGGCGGCGACGTCTTCGGCGCCGTCAACGAGTTCGGGCGCGTGTTCGCGCTCCACGCGGGGGTGATCGGGTGGTTGCTGCTGTGAGTCGCCCGGCGCCCGGCCGGGGAGGTGCCCGCTGATGGACGCGCTCGTGCTGTGTGGCGGCCGCGGCACGCGCCTGGACAGCGACCGGGAGAAGCCGCTGTTCGAGGTGTGCGGCGCCCCGATGATCGACCGCGTGCTCGCCGCGCTCGCTGACGCGGCGGCGGTCGAGACGGTCCACGCCGCCGTCTCGCCGCACGCGCCGGACACCCGCGCACACCTCCGGGACGGCGACCGCGCGGTCGTCGTCGAGACGCCGGGCGAGGGCTACGTGGCCGACCTCGGGCGCGCGCTCGACCGGGTGGGGCGACCGGCCGTGACGGCGGCCGCGGACCTCCCGCTGCTCGCGCCGGCTCACGTCTCGCGGGCGGTCGAGCGGTCCCGGGCCGCGGGCGGCGCGTCGGTCGCCGTCTGCGTGCCCGCGGCGCTGAAGCGCCGCCTCGACCTGAGCGTGGACACCACGACGACCGCGGGGGGACGGGACCTCGCACCGACCGGACTAAACGTAGTCGGAGCTACCGACGCAGACGAAACCATGACGACGTACGACGCACGACTGGCCGTGAACGTGAATCGCCTGTCCGACGCCGCGGTCGCGGAGGCGCTGTGCGCCTGATCCTCGCCGCGGGGACGACCCGCACGGCGGAGATCGACGGCATCAGCGCCGCCGGCGCGGACCCGGAGGTCATGGTCCACACGCCGGGCGCAGACGCCGAGATCGTCGCCTACGGCGACGCCGTCCGCGCTCCCGTCGTCCCCGTCAGCCCCTCGGGCTGTCCGACGCCCGCCGCCGTGACCCGGGCGGCGCGCGAGGTGCTCGGGTTCGACCTCACCACGATCGACGCGGGGCTCGCGCAACCGACGGGGGCGCCCACGGTGAACGTTGGCGCCCGGCCGGGCCACGACGTCCGCGAACAGGACCCCGTCCCCTCGGCGGTGGGGGCGTTCGAGGCCGCCCGGCAGTTCGGCCACGCCGTCCCCGACGACGCCGTGATGGTCGGCGAGACCATCCCCGGCGGGACGACGACGGCGCTCGGCGTCCTCCGGGCGCTGGGCGAGGACCTGCCCGTCTCCTCGTCGCTGCCCGAGAACCCGCTCTCGCTGAAGGAGACGGTCGTCGACGAGGCGCTGTCGGCCAGTTCCTTCGACCCGGGCGCGGCGGCGGCCGAGCCCAAGACCGCCGTCCGCCGGATGGGCGACCCGGTGCTCGCGGTGGTGAGCGGGTTCGCGCTCGGCGCGGTCGAGACCGACACCGCCGTGACGCTCGCCGGCGGGACGCAGATGGTCGCGGCGGCCGCCCTCGTCCGACACGCCGGCCACGAGGGCCGTCTCGCACTCGCGACCACCTCGTTCGTGGCCGACGACCCGAGCGTCGACCTCGGCGCCGCCGCGGCCGCGCTCGACCTCGACCTCACCATCACCGATCCCGGCTTCACCGACGACCACGTCGCCATGGAGCGCTACCTCGCGGGCGAGGGCAAGGAGGGCGTCGGGATGGGCGGCGCGCTCGCGCTCGCGGACCGGGTTGGCGCGCTCTCCGACGTGCGCGACCGGCTGACGACCGTCTACGACCGCCTCCTGACCGACGCCGATGGATCCTGACAGCGTCGCCGCGGTCGACCGCGCGCCCCACGGCAGCAGCGACGATCCCGACCTGCTCGACTTCAGCGCCAACGTCAACCCGCGGATGCCCGACGGCGTCCCCGCGGTCTACGAGGACGCGCTCGACGCCGCCCGGACCTACCCGCCGCGGGGCGTCCCGGCGTTCCGCGCGGCGGCCGCGGCCGCCCTCGACTGCGACCCCGCGGCCGTCGTCCCGACCGCGGGCGGTCTCCAGGCGATTCGCCTCGCGATCGAGACGACGGTCGGCCCCGGCGACTCCGTGCTCGTCCCGGCTCCCTCCTTCGCCGAGTACGCCCGCGAGGTCCGGTTGCAGGGGGCCGACCCCGTCTTCGTCCCCCACGACGACCTGCTGGACGCCGACCCCGCCGGCCACGCGCTCGCGGTCGCGTGCACGCCGAACAACCCGACCGGCGACGCCTACGCGCCCGCGGACCTCCGGTCGTTCGCCGCGCGGTGCCGGGACGCCGGCACGCCGCTGCTCGTCGACGAGGCGTTCCTCGGGTTCACCGACCTGCCGTCCCTGGCGGGCGAACCGGGCGTCGTCGTCGCCCGCTCGCTGACCAAGCTGTTCGGCCTGCCCGGCCTCCGGGCGGGGTTCGCGGTCGCGACCGGCGACCTGCACGACGCGCTGGCGACCGCGGTCCCGCCGTGGGCGCTCGGGACGCCCGCCGCACGCGTCGGCGCGCACTGCCTCCGGGACGACGCGTTCGTCGCCCACACCCGCGAGCGCGTCCGCACCGAGCGCGCCCGCCTCCGCGAGCGCCTGGCCGAGCGCTTCGACGTCTACCCCTCGGACGCCCCGTTCCTCCTGCTGGACGTGGGCGCCCCCCCGGGACCCGTCGTCGAGCGCGCCCGCGAGCGCGGGGTGGCGGTCCGCGACGCCACCACGTTCCGCGGGCTGGACAGCCACGTCCGGGTCGCCGTCCGCACGCCCGCAGAGAACGACCGCCTGCTCGAGGCCCTCGATGGCTGACGGGACGCCGGCCTTCGCGGTCGCGGTCGGCGAGGATGTCCTCCGGGTGGCCCGCCCGGGGACGCGCTGGCTCTCGACCGGCCACGACGGCGGGGTCTCGACCGCCGACGCGGCCTACAACGTCACCGTCCCCGAGGGGTTCGACCGGACCGACCTCGACGCGTTCCTCGCGGAGCGGTTCGACGCGGCCGGCGTCGATCCCGGCCCGGCGCTGCTGACCGGCGTCGCCCAGCGCCACGCGCGGGGCGCGCGCTCGGGGTCGGTGACCGCCGTCGCCACCGCGGGCCTGTCCAACCCCGCGACGCTGCCGACGGCCCCGACCGGCGACCCGTCGGCGGCCCCGGCCGGGGCGGACCCGCCCGCCGGGACCGTGAACCTCCTCGTCGGGACCCGCCGCGCGCTCGCGCCCGGGACGCTCGCCAGCCTGCTCGCGACGGTCGTGGAGGCCAAGACGGCCACGCTCCTCGCGACGACGGGGTTCACGGGTACCACGTCGGACGCCGTCGTCGTCGGGACCGACCCGGACGGCGCCCCCGCCCGGTTCGCCGGCAGCGCGACCGACCTCGGGGCCGACGCCCGGGCCTGCGTTCGCGCGGCCGTCCGCGCCAGTTGCGACGCCCGATACGCCGACGAGCGTCCGCCGCCTTCCGTCGCGGCCGCGCGCCACGGCGTCCGCACCGACCGGCGCGCGACCACCTTCTCCCCGAATGCTAGAATTTAATATATTTCGGCGCTTCAGTTAATACATGACGGTTGTCAGCGTCTCGATGCCGGAAGGGTTGCTCGAGCGCCTGGACGAGTTCGCGGACGAGCACGGCTACACCGGTCGGAGCGAGGTGGTGCGCGAGGCCTCGCGCAACCTCCTCGGCGAGTTCGAGGACCGGAAGCTGGAGGGTCACCTCCTGATCGGCGTGGTGACGGTGGTGTTCAACTACGAGACCTCGAACGCCGAGGCGCGCATGATGCAGTTGCGTCACGAGCACGACGACCTCGTCACCTCGAACATCCACAACCACGTCGGCGACCACTACTGCATGGAGCTGTTCGTCGTCGAGGGCCACCTGGAGGACATCTCCTCGTTCGTCGGCAAGATCCGGGCGACCCAGGACACGCTCTCGATCGACTACTCCGTCCTCCCGGTCGACGACTTCGAGACCATCCTGGCCGAGGCCGACCGCGACTGAGTCTGCCGGCAGCCGGCCGGCCCGTGCGAGCGGTCAGTCGGTGTGGCGCCGGGCCAGCACCACGAACACGGGCACGAGCAGCAGGCCGCCGGCGACGAACGGTCCCCAGTAGGTGACGACGGCGTACAGCGCGGCCATCACCGGCGGGCCGACCGTCCGGCCGAGGCTGCCGGCGCCCTGGGTCACGCCGAAGGCGCTCCCCTGGGTCTCCCGGCCGGCGCTCCGGGAGACGAGCGTGGTGAGCGCCACCGACACGAGCCCGTTGCCGAGCGACAGCACCGGCAGGACGAGCAGGAGCGCCAGCAACTCGCGGGTGAGAAAGCCCGGTCCGTCGGGGAGCGCCAGCCGGCCGAGGTCGGGCGCGAACGGGATGGCGACCAGCGCGACCGCGAGCAGCGCGGTGCCCGCGACCGCGAGGCGGCGGTCGCCGTACCGGCGCTCGAGCGGGCCGATCAGTCCGCCCTGGACCAGGACCCCAAGCACCCCGATGTAGGTCAGCAGGAGCGCCGTCTGGCTCTCGGCGTAGCCGTACTGGTCGGCGGCGAACGGGATGAACATCACCTGGACGCCGGAGAACGCGACCGACAGCAGGAAGAACGCGATCACCAGCCCCCGGAGCCGGTCGTCGGCGAGCGCGTTCCGGAACTGGCCGACGAGCGAGACGCGCGCGCCCGGCGTCCGCGTCACGTCGGGTTCGGTCAGCACGACCGCGGCGAACGCCAGGTTCAGCAGGCTCAACCCGGCGGCCGCGAAGCTCGGGAGCGAGAACTGCGTGGCCGGCACCGCGGCCGGCAGGAGTCCGCGGGCCGCCGTCACGACCGCCTGGCTGGCGAACAGCCCGCCCAGCGCCGGCCCGAAGATGAAGCCCAGCCCGAAGGCCGCCCCCAGCAGGCCGAGCGCGCTCGCGCGCTCCTCGGGCGGCGTCACGTCGGCGACGTACGCCTGGGCGGCGGAGATGTTGCCCCCCATCGCGCCCGCGAGCATCCGGGCCAGAAACAGGACCACGAGCCCCCCGCCCAGCCCGAACAGCGTCCACGCGACGACGCTCCCGGCGACCGACAGCAGGATGATCGGCCGCCGACCGTAGCTGTCCGAGAGCCGGCCCAGCACCGGTGCGAACAGGAACTGCACCAGCGAGTACGACGCCGCAAGCAGCCCGATGTAGACGTCGCTCACGCCGAAGCTCCGGACGTAGAACGGCAGGATCGGGATGATGATGCCGAACCCCAGCAGGTCGATGAACACCACGGCGAACACCGTCGCCAGCGCCCGCCGCGGCGTCCGCGCGGGCGCGTCCGCGACCGTCGCGGCACGCGTGCTCATGCACGCCCCTCATGGCGGAGCGAGTAATGTGCTGGGGTGGCGGCCATCCCGGTCCGCTGCCGTTCCACAAGAGGGTTGTCGGTCCGTGCCCAGGGACCGCCATGGACGACGCCGACGACCCGGGCCCGACGCTCGCGGCCCGACCGATCGAACCCAGCGCCCCAGACGAGTTCGGCCTCGTGCAGGCCTGGTGGGGCGACGGCAAGGGCAAGACGACCGCCGCGCTCGGGCTCGCGTTCCGGGCGGCCGGTCACGGGTACCGCGTCCACGTCCTCCAGTTCATGAAGGGCGGCGCCGCCAGCGTCGAGGACGTCCGCGGCGAGTACAACGCCATGGCCGCCGTGCCCGGGCTCACCTACGAGAACCTCGGTCACTACGGCTGGCACGCGATGAACGACGGCACCGACGACCGGGACCACGAGGCCGAGGCCCGGGCCGGCCTGGAGCGCGCCCGCGACCTGGTGGCGGCGGCCGACGCGGCCGACCTCGCGACGCCGTTCGCCCCCGACGCCTCCGCCGAGGAGGGCGTGCACATGCTCGTTCTCGACGAGGTGCTGTACGCCGCCGACCGCGGCCTGGTCGACCCCGACGAGGTGGTCGACCTCGTCGCCGGGAAGCCCGCGCGGCTCGAACTCGTGCTGACCGGGAGCCACGAGCGCCCGGCGTACCTCGACGACCACGCCGATCTCGTGACGAACGTCCGGAAGGAGCGCCACCCCATCGACGACGGCCAGCGCGCCCGGAAGGGAACCGAGTACTAGTCCGCCGCCGGTTCGAGCACCACGACGGGGATGTCGCGGTCCCCGGAGCGCCGCTGGTAGGGCTCGAAGCCGACGTACAGGTCGGTGACCCGGTCCCAGTAGTCCGTGCGTTCCTGGCCGGTCGCCTCGCGGGCGACGTACTCGTCCGTCTCGTCCTCGTGGGTCAGTTCGACCGCCGGGTTGGCCCGCAGGTTGTGGTACCAGGCCGGGTGGTGGTCCTGTCCCCAGTTCGAGGCGACCAGCACCCACTTCTCGCCGTCGGGGAGCCCGAGCACGGGATGCGTCCGCTCCCGTCCGGTCTTCGCGCCGGTCGTCGTCAGGCGAACCACCGGCAGCCCCGCGAGCACCCCCGGCATCGACGCTCTGCCTCCGGAGGCGGCCAGCAGGACGCGGTCGACGTGGTGGAGCCCCTGCGAGAACAGCCAGGACCCCGGCCGCGAGGCGGCGACCCGCTGCATCTGGCGCTGCCACCAGCTCGGTTCGAGTCGCTCCCCCGCCATGACGGACCGGTCTCCCGGATCGTGCATAATTGTTGGTGTCTGACCCGGTCGCGCCCGTCGGGGCAGCGGCCGGGCGACTCACGTGCCGAGGTCGGCGTCGGAGTCTGCGACGTACTCCTCGCCCTCGGGGACGCGCCAGTCCGTCGTGAGTTCGAGAAACTGCACGAGGATTCGGCCGGTCGCGCCCCAGACGGTGTAGCCGCCGACGTGGAAGTAGTGGACCTTGATGTCGCCGTAGGTCGGGTGGTGTCGCCGCTCGCACTCGTAGTTGGCGAGGTCGGTCAGGTCGGCCACCGGGAGGACGGCGATCTCGGCCACCTCGCGCTCGTCCGGGGTGAACACGGCGTCGGGGACGCGGGCGACGAACGGCGAGACGGAGTAGCCGGTGACGGTCTCGATGTCGTCGAGCTGACCGACGTACGTGACCGTGCTGGGGTCGAGGTCGACCTCTTCGTCGGACTCGCGGAGCGCGGTCGCGAACAGGTCCTCGTCCTCGGGTTCGCGGCCGCCGCCGGGGAACGCCATCTGGCCGGCGTGGTCGCCGTAGTCCGAGCGCTTGATGAACAGGAGGTGCGGCTCGCGGTCGGTCTGGCGTTCGATGACCGGGACGAGGACGGCGGCCTGCCGGTCCACCCCTTCGATGCGGGTGGGTTCGTTGGCGGCGACCCCGTCCAGATTCATACACCCGGCTACGCGGCCGTGGTTCTTAATTCGTCCGTCCCGCGTCGAGGCGGTCTCGCGCCCCGGCCAGGTCGACCGACCCCCACGTCTCCAGGTCGTAGCTCACGTCGAGCAGGTGGGCGATGCGCTCGTCGTCGCCGTCGGCGACGGCGCGGGCGGCGTCCGCCCGGAACCGCGACTCTACGTGTGCGGCCAGCGCCTCCCGGTCGATCTCGCGCTCGGGGACGTCGAGGATGTGAGGCAGGTCCGCTGCCCCGTCCGGGAGCGACGGGAACGCCGCCGGGCCGGCGACGAGCAGCGGCTCGCACGCCGCCCGGTCGTACTCGACCAGCGCGTACGTCCGGACGGCGTCCGCCACGACGTCGTCCCCAGGCGGGTCGCTCGCTCGCTTGAACGCGAGTTCGTCGAGCGCATCGGCGAGTTCGACCCGGGTCAGCCCGCCGAACAGGTCGACGACGCCCGCGAGTTCGTCCTGGGTTACCTCCATGTCCGGGTGGGCGGGGCCGGCAGGGAAGAGTCTTACCGCGCGGCCGCCGGGCTCGGCGGGGCGCGCAGCGAGCGGAGAAAGCGCCGAGACTGCCGCGTTGTCACTCGCTCTGGATGCGCGGTGCGAGCATGTAGGTGACGTGCCCGCCGCCCTCGGCGATGTCGAAGTGGAGCTTGACCGGGAACTCCTCGCCGAGCTCGACGGTGACCTCGGCGTCCCGGGGGATCGCCTTGTTCATGTCCTTGAGGTAGTCGAGCGAGAACAGCGAGTGAGCGTCCCCGGCGGTGAGGTCGATGAGGTCCTCGCGATCGAGTTCGAGGTGAACGTCGTCGGTGTCGCCCTCGGCGTCGACGTAGAAGTGCTCGGCGTCCGCGTCGACCCCGAGCGCGATGTGGTCGCTCACCATGTCCGCGGCCTTGACTGCGCGGTCGATGTCGGCCCCCTCGAGGACGATGGTGGCCGGGAGGTCGAGGTCCGGGAGGTCCGGCTCCTGGCGGATCGACTCGGGATCGATGAGCGCGAGCGTCCCCTCCAGCCCCTCGATCTGGACGTGGAGCTTGCGCGTCTCCTCGTCGAGTTCGAGCTGGATGAGCTGGCCGGCGTCGGCCATGCTCGCGAACTCCTCCAGCCGCGAGAGGTTCACGCCGATGACGCCGCCGTCGGTCTCGTAGGACTCGAAGGCTTCCCTGGAGAGTTCGAGGTCGACCATGCCGACGTTGGCAGGGTCGACCGCCCGGATGGCCAGTCCGTCCTCCTCCAGCCGGATCTTGCACTCCTCGACCAGGACGCTGACCGAGTCGAGGGCGGCCCGCAGCGTCTCGGCGCTCACGATGGCCTTGAACATGTTGGCGCCGGCTACGCCACGATGGGTTAAAAAACCGTCCAATCACGTCGCGCGCACGCGCGACTCACATCACCCGTGGAAGCGGTACAGCGAGGTGACGTAGGGGAGGCGGTTGAACATCCAGAGCGCCACCGGGAGGCCGACGATCGTCACCGCGAGGAAGGCGGCCACGTTCGCCCACGCGAAGCTCAGCCACCACCCCACGAACAGGAAGTAGACCGCCCGGAGCACCAGCGAGTGCTGGCCCCGACCGCTCTCCGGTTCGTCCAGCGAGCGCGGTTCGGCCAGCGAGAGCGCCGTCGGAACGAGGTTGATCAGCTTGATCCCGAGCGGCAACAGGACGATCGTCGCGTTCAGCGCCCACGCCACGTTGACGACGAGCGGCGTGAGCCACCAGCCGACGAACACGAACCAGAGCGCCCGGACGGGAAGCGAACGCTGCGCCATACCTCTCGTAGGACCTCGACGCGGATAGCGATACCGCTGGTAGCGGCTGGTCCGACCGGGACCGCCTCTCGGATCTCGGTTCGAGACGGACGGACGTTTAAATAACTGTACTCCGTGTTGCTATCCATGCGGAATGATAACAATAAACGTGGTGGGATCGAGGAGGCCCTCCCGGACGGACTCGACAGGCGTCGGTTCGTCCAGGGGGCGGGCACTGGTCTGGTCGCAGTCACTGCCGGCTGCTTCGGCGGCAGCGACGGTGGCGGTGGCAACGGCGACGACGGCGGTGGTACCGACAGTGGCAACGGGAGTGACGGCGGGTACGAGGTCGACCAGATTCACATCCTGATGGACTACGCCAACGAGGCCTGGCAGGATCGCTGGGAGAAGGTGCTCATCCCCGGGTTTGAGGACGAGACCGGGGTGTCGGTCAACATCGAGTACGTCGGCTTCCAGGGGACGAGCGAGCAGCGACTCCAGACGCTGATGCAGTCCGGCGACTACCCGAACTCCTATCAGGGGTCCACCTCGGAGACGGCCGACATCATCTCCGCAGGGAACGCGATCCCGGTCACTGACGTCAATCAGGACCTGACGGAGACGAACGGAGAGTTCGCCTGGGACCCGTCGCTCATCACGTTCGGCGACGAGCAGTGGTTCGTCCCCCACCTGACCTACACGGCGGGGACCGTGAGCTACCGGACCGACGTCTTCGACGACCTCGGGCTGGAACCGGCAGAGACGTGGGACGAACTGCTCTCGAACGCCGAGGCCATCGACGCCGACTCGAACACCGAGGCGCGCGGGTACAACGTTGGTGGGACCAAGGCGGGCCAGGCGAGTTCCGAGTTCCGGACCTACCTCCGGTGTGCCGGCGGCGGTCTCTTCAGGCGGCGCTCCGACTCGCAGGAGGAGGTCGAGGTCTGGTTCGACGAGGACCGGGCACTCGAGACGCTCGAGTTCATGCAGCAACTCGCCCAGTACTCGCCGGACCCCTCGCAGACGACCTGGACGGCGTCGCTCAAGTACTGGGCGGCCGGTCGAGTCGCGCAGTGCTGGCACCTGAACGCCTGGACTGCGGGCATCGCGGACAACGCGGGCGTTTCGTCCATCGCCAGAAACACCGACATCACCCCCACGCCCGTGAAGGCGGACGCCGACCCCATCGACCGGGGGTTCACCTCGCCCGACGGTGCGACGCTGCTCGACACCGACGGCGCGGAGGCGACCAAGGACTTCTTCCGGTACATCTACGGGACGATCGAGCGGACCGTGGAGAACCTCCTGATGGAGCCGATGCGGTCTGCGCCCCCGTACGAGGGGCTCATCGAGAACGAGACCTATCGGAACGCCGACGTGCACCAGAAGTACGACGGCCACCTCTACGAGTTGAACCGGAAGAACGTGGAGGAGGTCCTTCCCGAACTGTCGAGTCCCGACCGTCCGGCGACGCCCGCGACCCGGTTCGTTCTCCGGTTCCCCATCCTCGCTGAGATGGTCAACCGGGTGCTCATCGTCGACGATCCCCCGAAAGCTGCCTACGACGAGGCCCTGTCCAGGCTCGAGGACCGGCTCCAGGAGGGCAAAGAGAAGGCAGCCGTGCAGTTCGGGTGACCGTCGGCGGCCGCCCGCCCCTCCGTCACTCGGTCGGCGAGCGCCCGATCGGGCCAGGCCGGGACGCGACCCGGGCCATCACAGCGCTTAAACGGGTCTGCCGGGTAGCCAGGGACAGATGCGAGTCATCGGAACGGTCGGACTGGCCGGGAGCGGGAAGGGCGAGGTAGCTGCGGTCGCCGAGGACCTCGGCATCCCCGTCGTGACGATGGGCGACGTCGTCCGCGCCGCGTGTCGCGACCGGGACCTCGATCCCGCCACTCACCACGGCGAGGTGGCGACGGCGCTCCGGGAGGAGCGCGGTCCCGCCGCAATCGCAGAGCGGTCGCTCCCCCTCGTCGAGGACGCCCTGGCGGACCACGACACCGTCCTCGTCGACGGCATCCGCTCCGACGTCGAGGTCGACGTCTTCGAGGACGCCTTCGGCGACGACTTCACGCTCGTCAGCGTCGAGGCGCCGTTCGAACTCCGGCGCGAGCGCGTCGCCGCCCGCGGCCGCGACGCCGGCGAGGACGCGGGCGGCGAGTCACTCCGCGAGCGCGACGAGCGCGAACTCGGCTTCGGCATGGGCGAGGCGATGGAGCGAGCCGACGTCGTCGTCGAGAACACGGACACGCTCGACGCGTTCCGCGAGCGCGTCCGGGAGGTGCTGACGTGACCGTCTACAGCGTCGACGTCCAGATCACCGTCCCCGTCCGGGACACGGAGGTGACCGACCGCGTCGCCGACGCCGTCACCAACGTCTTCCCGGGCGCGACGGTCGAGCGCCAGCCCGGCGAACTGGTCGCACGGACGCACAACCTGGAACACCTCTCCGAGCACCTCCACGAACAGGCGATCCTGGACACCGCCCGGGGGGCGTTCTTCCGCGACCTCCGGGACGACACCTTCTCGTTCGCGCTGAAGAAGCAGGCCGCCTTCGAGGACGTCGTGAACTTCGCCGTCGGCGAGACGGACGAACTCGGCGTCATCCACGTCCGAGTCCGCGTCCAGGACCCCGACGCGGAGACCTACGTCGACCACGTCGCGCCGCCGACCGAGGACGGACGCCCGGTCGACTCGGCGTAGGCGCGGCCGGCCGTTACGGCCGGATGAGCTGCTGACCGAACGCGTCCCGGTCCTCCATGTCGTGGAAGGCCCGATCGGTCTCGTCCAGGGCGTACTCCTCGCCGATGGCGGGCTCGAAGTGCCCGTCGGCGACCAGCTGGACGATGGCCGCGAGGTCGCCCTGCGTGCCCATCGTGGAGCCGATCACTTCCTTGTGGCTGAGAAAGAGGCGCTGGACGTCGATCTCCGAGACGCCGCCGGCGGTGCGGCCACAGATGACGACCGGGCAGCCCCGCTTGACCGCCTTCACGCCGAGGGACGTGTACTCGCCGCCGAGGTGGTTCAGCATGGCGTCGGCGCGGCCGAGGTCCTGGAGCTCCGCGGCGATTTCGTCGACGTCGGCCGACTGGACGGTGTGGTCGACGCCCAGCGCCTCCAGCTCCGCGAGCTTCCGCGCCGAGGTCGAGGTCCCCACCGAGCGGGCGCCCATCGCGTCGAGCAACTGGATCGCCGCGACGCCGACGCCGCCGGTCGCGCCGGGCACGACCACGAGGTCGCCCGGCTCGGTGCCGGCCTTCTTGATCATGTGGTAGGCGGTCATGTACGCCGTCGGGAGCGCGGCGGCGTGGCCGAGGTCGACTCCCTCCGGGAGCGGGACGAGCCGGTCGGCCGGGACGGCGACCTGCTCGGCGAACGCGCCGTGGAACAGCGAGAACCGCTCACAGAGGTTCTCGGGGCCCTCGCGGCAGAACTCGCAGGTCCCGCAGGTCTGGTTCGGGCAGAGGACGACCCGGTCGCCCGGCTCGACGGAGGCGTCGTCCGGCGCCTCCCGGACCGTACCCGCGCAGTCGAGTCCCGGGACGAACGGCAGGTCGTCCTCGCCCACCAGCCGGGACGGGGCGTACATGAACCAGAGGTCGTGGTGGTTCGTCGCGGCGGCGGCGACGTCGACGACCGCCTCCCCCTCGTCCGGCTCCGGATCTGGCCGTTCCTGTACTTCGATGCTGTCTGGACCGTCGAATCCGACCTGGGCGGCGACGCGCATGGGCCGGGTAGACTCCCGCCCCGGAGAAATAGCTTCGGCTCTCCCCGCGGCGGGTTCCGTCGGCGCGCCGAGCCGGACGGGGAGGCCGAGTCGCTCCACGCGACGACCGCCTCGCCTGCACCGATCGTTCGTCCGGCGAGATCCGTCCGTCCGGCGAGGTCGGTCCGTCGCTGGCACTCACACGTCGAGCGACGCCCCGGACGGACAGCGGCGTCCGGGTGGTGCGGCCCCGGTTCGACCGGGGTGCTGGTCCGGGACGTCGGGTCGCCGCGCTACTCGGTCCCGTCGAGCCGCTCCCGGTAGGCCGCCCGGTCGACCTTCCCCAGGTCGGTCCGCGGGAACGACTCCCGGACGACGACCGACTTGGGGCGTTTGAACTCCGCGAGGTGTTCGTCGGCCCACGCGAGCAGGGCCGACTCCACCGCCGTCTCGCCGTCGGCGGGGACGACGTGCGCTTCGAGCACCTGCCCGCGCGTCTCGTGGTCGCGGCCCACGACGAGCGCGTCGGTCACCAGCCCGCTCTCCTCGATGGCGTACTCGACCTCGCGCGGCGAGACGGTGTGTCCCGACACCTTCAGCGCGTCCTTCCGGCGGCCGAGGAAGTAGAGGAACCCCTCCTCGGTGCGGCGGCCGACGTCGCCGGTGTGGAGGGCGCCGTCGTCCTCCAGCACCGCCGCGGTGGCCTCGGGGCGGTCGTGGTAGCGCTCCATCGTCGACGGAGTGTAGAGGACGATCTCGCCCTCCTCGCCGGTGGGGAGCGGTTCGTTCGTCTCGAAGTCGCGGATCTCGACCTCGACGCCGTAGGTGGGCTGGCCGACGAACCCCGGCTCGACGTGGTCCAGCCCGACCGTGTGCGCGTCGCCCGTGTGCGTCTCGGAGAGCCCGTAGCCGCCCTCCGAGAGCCGCGCGCCGGTGAGCGCGGCCCACCGCCGGCTGAGGTCCGCCGTGAGGCTGGTGCCGAAGCTCGTGACCGTCATCACGTCCCGGTTCGCCGACAGCGACGTGAGGTCGTACGCCCCGTCGCGCTCTGCCGCCTCGGCGATCTCCGCGGCCATCGGCACGGTGAGCCACGTCGAGGTCGCGCCGTAGGCGTCGACGGCCGCCATCGTCGCCCGCGGCGTGTACCGGGGCAGGACGACGACGTGTCGGCCCGCGATCGCGGGCGCGTCCACCGCGCCCACCTTCCCCGCGACGTGGAAGACGGGCATCACGGCCAGCTGGACGGCGTCCTCGTTCGGCGCCTGGCTCCGGACGACGGCCTTGTACGTCACGTTCCAGTGGGTGTGGACACAGCCCTTCGGCATCCCGGTCGTTCCGCCGGTGTACTGGAGGAGCGCGCGGTCGTCCGGCGCCGGCTCCGGGAACGACCGGTCGGGGTCCGCGCTCGCCAGGGCGTCCGCGAACCCGGTCCGCCCGGTCGGCACGGGGTCCTCGCCGGTCACCACCTCGTGGACCGGGATCGGCGAGTCCGGGACCGCCGCGTACTCCCGGTACTGGACGACGAAGACGTCCGACAGGGAGACGTCGTCCTCGACGGCCGCGACCGTCGAGAGCTGGTCGGGGTGGGTGACCAGCGCCGCGGCGTCGTTGTCCGCGAGCAGGTACTCCAGCGCCACGTCCCTCAGTTGCGGGTTCAGCGGCGCCACCGTCGCGCCGGCCCGGTGAGCGCCGAAGTAGGCGACGTAGAACTGCGGGCAGTTCTGGAGATAGAGCGCACAGACCTCGCCGTCGTGGCCGCGCTCGCACAGCGCGGCGGCGAACCGCGAGACCTGCTCGTCCAGGTCGGCCCAGGACAGCGTGCGTCCGTAGAAGGTCACCGCGGGGTCGGTCGGGCGCTCGCTGGCCTGCGCGCGGACGTGCTCGTGGACGGGCGCCCCGTCGAGCGGGAACTCGGGTTCCCGCGGCAGCAGGTCGTCCGGCCAGGCCTCGCGCTCGACTCGAAACTGGGAGGTGTCCATGCCGACCGTGTTCCGGACTGGCACACATACGTCCTTTTCCAGGCGCCTGACAGGACGGCCAAGAGCTAACCCGGTCGACCGACTGGAGCGGACACATGGTCGACTCCGGCACCGAGACCGTGGCGGTCGAGGAGACCGACGCGGTCGTCACCCTCCGGCTGAACCGTCCCGACAAGCTCAACGCGCTCGGCGCCGAGCCGATCCGCGGCCTGCGGACCGCGCTCTCGGCGCTCGCAGACGACGACCGCGCCGTCCTGGTGACCGGCGCGGGGCGGGCGACCTGTGCCGGCATGGACACCGACCTCGTCGGCGACGGCAACTACCCCGAGGCTCATCCCGATGTCCACGAGGCGCTCCGCGAGGCCTACCGGCTGCTGACCGACCGGACCGCGCCGACCGGGGTGGCTGGCCACGGCGTCCTCGTCGGCGCGGGGTTCTCGCTCTCGCTCCGGACCGACTTCCTGGTCGTCGGCCGGGAGACCACGCTCTCGCTCCCGGAGATCCGCTACGACATCCCGGTGCTGGAGAACGCCCGCACGCTCGCCGAGTACGTCGGCCCGCGCGTCGCCAAGGAGATCGCCCTGACCGGTCGGGAACTCGATCCGGACCGCCTCGCCGCCCTCGGACTGGTGAACGCCGTCGTCCCCGGGGACGAGGTGGAGGCGACGGCTCACGACCTGCTCGCGGAGATCGCCGGCTACGACGCGGACCACGTCGCCGAGGTGCTGGCCGACCTGTAGGGGCCCCCGGACGGCGGCGGCCGACGGGGCCGTCCGCCTAGCTCTCGGCGCCGCCGAGGAGCCCCTCGCGCTCGCGGAGGTCGCGCCGCCGCACCTTCCCCGTCGTCGTCCGGGGGAGTTCGTCGACGAACGCCAGTTCCCGCGGGTACTCGTACTTCGCGAGCCGCGACTTGACGTGGGCCTGGAGCGCCGCCGCGAGGTCGTCGCTCGGCTCGTGGCCGGGTGCGAGCTGGACGAACGCCTTCGGGACCTCCCCGCGCGTCTCGTGGGGGACGCCGATGACGCCGGCGGTCATGACGGCCGGGTGGGTCGAGAGGCTCTCCTCGATCTCGGTGGGGCCGACGCGGTAGCCCGAGGTGATGATGACGTCGTCTGTCCGGGAGTGGAACTTGATGTAGCCGTCCTCGTCCATCGAGATGAGGTCCTCGCCGAGCATCCAGCCGTCCTGGATCTTCTCGTCGGTCGTCCCGGGTCGGCCGAGGTACTCCGTGAACAGCATGGGGTTGCCCTCGTAGCGCACCGCGAGTTCGCCGACCTCGCCGGGTCCCTCGACGACCTCGTGGGTCTCGGGGTCGAGGACCGCCACCTCGTGGCCGAGGCCGGCGACGCCCATGTAGCCGGGACGGTGCTCGACGCCCAGGGCGGGGGCGTCGCCGATGAGCGCGCCCGCCTCGCTCTGGCCGTACCCCTCCGCGACGGAGGCGTCCGGGAACGTCTCGTGCGCCCAGTCGACGATGCTCTGGCCGACCGACTCGCCGCCGGAGCCGAATCCGCGGACGGACGAGAGGTCCCACCGCTCCCCGGGGTCCTCGACCTGCATCATCATCCGCACCGCCGTCGCCGGCGCGGCGAAGCGAGTGATCCCGTACGTCTCGATCAGGTCGAACTCCCGCTCCGGTTCGAACTCCTGGCGGGCGTACGCCACCACCGGGACGCCGTAGTACCACGCGGGGAGGACCATGTCGTTGAGCGACCCGACCCAGGACCACTCGACGACCGTCCGACAGACCTGGTCGCGCCCGACGTCCATCCCGACCGACCGGACGAACGCGGGGAGGATGCCGAGGAGGTGGCGGTGGGCGTGGACCACGCCCTTCGGCCGGCCGGTCGTCCCCGACGTGTAGATGATACAGCAGTCGTCCTCGGCGTCGGTGGCGACGGTCTCGAACTGCCGCGAGCGCCCGTCGAGCGCGTCCCAGAACGCCGTCTCTCCGTCGACCGGCTCGACGTCCCCGGCGGTCAGCACTACGTCGAGCGCGTCCAGGTCGTCCCGGACCTCGCGGAGCGCCTCGTGGCCTCCTTCGGCGACGACGAACGCCGTCGCGTCGCAGTCGTCGAGCCGGAAGCGCAGCCCGTCGGGGCCGAGGAGCACCGACAGCGGCACCGAGACGGCGCCGAGCTTGAACGCCGCGAGGTGTGCGACCATCGGCTCGACGCGCTGGGTGCCGTTCACCCCGACCCGGTCGCCGCGGTCGACGCCCTGCTCGCGGAGGTAGGTCGCCAGCTGGTTCGCGGCGTTGCGGAGCTGCCGGAACGAGTAGGCGCGCTCGGTGCCGTCGGGCGCCGTGGCGTACAGCGCGACCCCGTTCTTCCGCTTCTCGGCCCACCGGTCGCAGACGTAGTCGGCGACGTTGAACTGGTCGGGGACCTGCCACTCGAAGGCCGCCCGGAGTTCCTCGTAGCTGTCCCACTCCTCCTCGTAGAAGTGGTAGGCGTCGAGGCGAGGTACGTCAGATGCCATCGTGTGCCACACATCACGCCGCCGCCAATAACTCTTCGTGCCGTCGCTCGACGCGGGACGACCGGCGCTGGCCGGGTGCGACGCCGGCGCCGGGGACGGGGCGGCAGTTCGGCGGGTCGCGTGCCCTCTACTGCGGGTTGATGCTGTGTTTCTTCGGCGGCCAGCCGTCGCGTTCCTCGGCCCGGGCGCGTTCGAGGGCCCCCGTGATCCGGTCGCGCGTCTCGTAGGGGTCGATCGCGGCGTCCACGCCGAGGTCGGCGACCGACCGGACGGCGCCGGTGCGGCCGACGAACTCCCTGACGAGTTCCTCGCGCTTGGCCTGGGGGTCGTCTGCGGCCTCGACCTCCCGGCGGTAGGCGATGTCGACCGCGCCCTCGATGCCCATGGCCGAGATCTCGGCAGTCGGCCAGGCCACCGAGAGGTCGGTCTCGCGGCCGCCGGCCATCAGGACGTACCCGAAGCCGTAGGCGCGACGCATCACGACCGAGACGATGGGCACGGTCGCGCGGTTGATCTCGTAGATGACCTTCCCGGAGTGGCGCGCGATGCCCTGGCGCTCGGCGTCCGGCCCCGGGAGGACGCCCGGCACGTCCGCGAGGAAGACCAGGGGCAACCCGAACGCGTCGCAGGTCGAGATGAACCGCGAGGCCTTGTCGGAGGCCGGGGTGTCGAACGTCCCGGCGAGGTGGCGGGGGTTGTTGGCGACGATCCCGACCGGCCGGCCGTCGATCCGGGCGAACGCCGTCACGACGTTCCGGGCGAAGGTCGGCTTCACCTCGAACACCGAGTCCTGGTCGACGATGCCCGCGAGGACCTCGTGGATGTCGTAGCCCTTCCGGGTGTCGTTGGGGATGATGGTCCGCAGTCGTTCGCGGTCCTCCTCGTGTGGCGGGTCGGTTCGCTCGACCGGCGGGTCCTCGCTGGCGTTGGTCGGCAGGTACGAGAGGTAGCGCTTCACGGCGTCGAGGCAGGCCTCGTCGTCGGCACACGCCAGGTCGGCCATCCCGGTCTCGCTGGTCTGGAACTGCGCGCTGCCGAGTTCCTGCTTCGTGAACTCCTTGCCCAGCGCGGCCTCCACGAGCGCGGGGCCGGCGACGCCCATCGTCGCCGTCCCCTCGACGATGGGGACGAAGTCACAGCCGGCGGCGTAGTTGGTCGCCGCCGCGAACCCGGGGCCCATCATGGCCGAGACCTGGGGCACCCACCCCGACGCCTTCGTCTGGAACATGAAGTCGCCCGCGTGGGCGAAGGTGCGGGCGTCGAGCCCTTCCTGGATGCGGTGGCCGCCGCCGTCGTGCAGCATCAGGAACGGGACGCCGCGACGGACGGCCTGGTCTGCGGTCCGGCGTAGCTTCTTCCCGCCGGTGTGGCCGATCGACCCGCCCTTGATGGTGAAGTCGGTCGCGACGACGGCGACCGGCCGGCCGTCGACCTCGCCGAAGCCCGCGACGATGCCGTCGAACGGGGCGTCGTCGCGGTCCCAGTCCTGGGTCTCCGGCGTCGAGGGGGCCGGCGCCGCGAGGCGCCCGATCTCCTCGAACGTGCCGGCGTCGAGGAGGTAGTCGATCCGCTCGCGGGCGGTGAGCTTCCCCTGCTCGTGCTGGCTCTCGACCGCCGCCGGCCGGTTCTCGTCGAGGTGTTCCCGTCGCGCCGCCTGGAGGTGCTCGAACATCTCTGCCGTCGTCAGGTCGCGACGATCACGCCGCTCCGAGTCGTCCATGCCGCCTGGATGCGGAGGCGGTTGGTTAACTCTACGGTCACCGGGCGTCGTTGCCCGCTCGCGCCCCGCGCCGGTCCGGTTCGCCGCGTGCGGGACTCGCGCTCTCCGGACGACGTGTGCGGTGCGCACGTCGTGCAGGACGTAGCTTCTTCGGCCGTCGCGTGGTGCGTGGTACCGTGAGACAGGAATCGACGACCGACGCACACGCTCGCTCCGGGACTGACCGCGCCAGGAGCGCGCCCCCGACGCGCCGACAGTTCCTCCGCGCGTCCGCCGCCGGCGCACTCGGCGCCGTCGCGCTCGTCGGCGAGAGCGCCGGCCAGCCGGCCGCGAAGCACCTCGTCCTCCGGAGCACGGGGGCCGAGCGCGCCCACTACGAGTTCACCGTGAGCGGGTCGCTCGATCCCGGATCGAAGGTCGACCCCCACAGCGCCGTCTTCCGCGACCTGGTGTCGCGATCCTCCGCCCGGGGGTCTGTCCAGGACCACGGCGTCGACGACTACTGGTTCACCGGCGACATCGTGGAGTTCCACCGGGACGGGCCGCTCGCGTACGACGTCAGCTCGGGCGGTTCGGGAGCCGGCCCGGGCGACGGTCCGGCGGTCGATCCCGGCTCCGGTTCGCTCGCCCGGTCGATCACGGTCCGGAGCACCGGCACGTCCGTGGCGAGCTACGGCCTGTTCGTCGACGGGCAGCTCCGCGCCGGCAGCCACGCCGACCGGCACGCCGATCGCGGGCCCGACGTGATCCAGGGCCAGCGCGCGTTCGGGACGGTAGACGACCGCGGCGTGGACGACTTCACCTTCGCCGGCGACGTCCAGCTGGTCGCGGTCCACGGGCCAGTCGAAGTCCAGGTCGACGGCGAGCGCGTGCGTCCCACCGTCCTCCCGCACACGGCCCGCATCGAGAGCACCGGCACCGACGTGGCGTCCTACCGGTTCCGGGTCAGCGACGTCATCGTCCCGGGCGTCCGGGCGAACCTCCGGGCCAGCGTGGGCCCGGACGGCGTCTCCGACGCGCTGGCGGTCGCCTCCGGGACGGTGGCCGGCCGGGGCGTCGACGACTACCACTTCGCCGGCCGGCTCGGCCAGTGTCGCGTCGACGGCCCCGCCGACCTCGTCGTCGACGGGGCGCAGTACCGGTGTGGCTGAGCCGGCGCGCGCGGCCAGCGCGCTCGCCGACTGCACGCCGGGCACGGGGTACACTGACGTTCGACCGCCCCGTCTCTCCGGCGGGTGACCAAAGGTGGACGGCCCCGACGCGAACGCGGAGTCTCGTGAAAGGGCTCGGAACCGGCGCGCTCGCACTCGGGCTGCTGGCCGGCGACGCGGCCGGCCAGGCGACGACCGGCCTGGACGTCTCGGTCGAGGCCGGGAAGGGCGACGAGGACGAGTGGCTGTCGCGGGAGCGATTCGCCGACAATCCCGTCAAGGCGCGGATCGACGTCTCGGGCGTCGAGCCCGGCGCCCGAACGCCGCTCGCGTACATGGTGGCGCCGGCCGGTTCCGACGGCGGGTTCGTCTCGGACGCCGAGGTGCACGGTCGCATCGTCGACGACACCTTCCCGGGCGGCCGGCTCTCGATCTTCCACGGGGAGTGGAACCCTACCAGATCGTCGGCGGGTGGCCGGAGGGCGACTACCGGTTCTTCGCCACGGTCGCGGACCGGAACCAGCGCGCGTTCGGCGTCGCGATCTCCGATCTCTTCGAGCTGAGCTGACGCCGGATCGGGCGGCCCCGGTCGCCGCTCGCGGCCCGTCGGCACCGGCGGCTACCGGTCGAAAAGTGCCCGGGGAGGGCTCCGAACCCTCGATCTCCGCATGTCCCAGGTCTGAGGCTGGCGGGCCTCGGGACAGCGTGGCCGTACTCAGTCAGAACCCTATGAGTGCGGCGCTATGTCCAGCTAAGCCACCCGGGCGCACCCGATTGTTGCCCGGACGCGCTCATTAACCTTCCCATCTCCGGCGACCGTGCAGTTTTATACCACGGCGGCCGGACCGGGCGGACATGGACCTCCCGGCGCTCGTGGCCGACCGACTGGACGGCGAGGCCGTCGTGGCGCGCGTCGACATCGACGGCGACGCGGTCGTCACGACGCCGACGCGTACGCTCCGCTACTACGCCAACGGGCTCCTCCGCGACGAGTCCGTCGAGGAGTTCCCCCACGACGTCGACCGGATCGACGTCGTCGAGGGCCGCCGGAAGAGCACCATTCGCCTCACTGATCCCGAAGACGAGTGGGAGTTCACCGTCCCGCGGAGCGGCACCGACGACGTCCTCGAGTGCGTCCTGACCGGCGTCCTCCGGACCGCGGACGTCGTCGAGTCGGACGAGACCGTCCGCGACGTCTACCGGTTCAGCGAACTCACGCTCCTCGTCACCGGCGTGCGCCTGCTCAAGCACGTCGGCGACGCCGTGTGGGCCAGCGACTACGAGACCTACCCCTTCGCCGACGTCACCGGGCTCTCGTTCGAGGAGGGCGCCCACAACACCCAGCTGATCCTCGAAGTCGACGGCCGTCCCCACCGGATCAAGCTCCCGACGGACGCGAGCGGCGCCGTCCGCCGGTCCGTCGAGCGGGCGCTGTTCGAGTTCTACGACGTCGACGACCTCGACGCGCTCAACGCCGCCGTCGCCGCCGACCGGGACGCCGACGCGGCGGCCGACGAGCCCGACGACGCGACCGCACGGTCTCCGGGGACGGCCGACTCCACCGACGAGATCGAGGGCAGCGTCGAGGAGTCGTTCTCGATCGAGGGCGGCGACCTCGCGGCCGACGCGCCGGCCGGTCTCGACGACCCGACAGACGTCGACGAGCGGCTCGCGGCGCTCGAGTCGCAGGTGGAGCGCCAGGCCGACCTCCTCGAACGACAGCAGGACCTCCTCGAACAGCTGGTCGACGAACTCCGGCGCGGCCGGTGAGCGGCGCCGCTACTCTCGCCCCGTGACCTTCCGGATGCACGAGGAGCCGAAGGGGCCGTGCTCGCCGGCCTCCAGTCGCATGAAGTACCCCGTCGAGATGCTCGTCCCGCACCGCCGGCAGGTGTACTCGCCCTCCCGCGAGACTACCTCCGCCTCGAAGCTGAGGAACGTTCCCCGGCGCGGGCGCACGACCGTCCCGTCGCGCTCGATGACGCCCCGCCGCTCGGCCACGTCCAGGATCTCGCGCGTCGTCGCGGGGTGCGTCGTGATGGTCTCCAGCCGGTCCAGCACCTCGGCCAGCGACAGCTCCTCGTGTTCGAGCCGTTCGAGGAGCTGGACGCCCAGCTCGACCGGATCCTCCGCGGACACGATCGACTGTGACTGCCGCGGGCGATTAAACGTTGCTACGGACGACGGTCCGGCGCCGCCGGGCGCGCGACGCGCGGCCGCGGCGCAATTCTAGAGAGAGTTCGCCCGCAGCCGAGTGCGACTTTGAAAAATCGATATGTGCTGACGTGACTTCTCCGACGACGATGACAGAGCGAGCCACGCGCCGACGGTTCGTGATCGCAGCGGGCGCGGCCGGGATCGGCCTGCTCGCGGGCTGCACCGACGTCGGCGGAGACGGTGGCGGGACGCCGACCGATTCGGGCGGGATGACCGACTCGGGCGGGATGACCGACTCGGGTGAGATGAACGGCACCGACGACCCGACCGCCTCCGGCGGGATGGACGGATGAGCCGCCGGTCCACCCGTCACTGATGGCCGCTCTGTCGTCCCGGCTGGCCGGCGCTCGATCGCTCGGTGCCCGGCTCCTGGTCGCGCTCCTCGCTGGCGTCGCGGGCACCGCGGGGTCGTTCGCGGCCGCCGGGTTCGCTCCCGGGTTCGTGGTCGAACCGCTCGCGAGCCTGGCGACCCGCCTGCTGCCGGGCCCGGTCGTCACCTTCGTCGTCCTCGTGTTCGGGAGCCTCGGCGAGCAACTCGCCGTCGTGGCCGCGCTCGTCGCTGCGGTCGGCCTCCTCTCGCTGGCGGCGCTGGTCGGGCTGGTCGTCGGCGAGCGCGCCTCGTGGCCGGTCGGGCCGCCGCTCGCCGCCGTCCTGGTCTGTGGGGTCGCCGTCGCACTCACGAGCGCGCCGGTCCCGAGCGTCGCGGCCGGCGCGGGCGCGGGGCTGGTCGTCGCGACGAGTGCGCTCGGGCCGCGGGTCGTCCCGGGCGCGTCCCCGTCCCGCAGGCGGGTGCTCGCGGGCGTCGCGGCCGGCGTCGGCGTCACCGCGCTGGGCGCCGTCCTGGGGAGCCGTCGCCGGGGCGGGGCGACGCCCGGCGCCACCGGCGACCGCGTGCGGGTCGAGCGCCTCCTGGCCGAGGCGGACGCGAAGTCGCTCGACGTCCCGGGCCTGGAACCGCTCGTCAGCGAGTCGTTCTACCAGGTCGACGTCGATCCGGTCGACCCGACCGTCGCGGCCGAGGACTGGACGCTCGCGATCACCGGCGCGGTCGACCGGCCGGTCACGGTCGACTACGCCGACCTCCGGTCGATGGCCGCCGATCACCGCTTCGTCACGCTCCGGTGCGTCGGCGAGCGGTTGAACGGGCGGAAGCTCGACACCGCACTCTGGACCGGGGTCCCCCTGGCGCCGCTCGTCGAGCGGGCGCGACCGAGCGCGGACCGGTGTTGCGTGGTGCTCCGCGCCGCCGACGGCTACTACGAGTCGTTCCCGATCGAGGCGCTCGCCGACGCGTTCCTCGCCTACGGCATGAACGGCGCGGCCCTCCCGCGGGCCCACGGGTTCCCGGCCCGGGCGCTGGTGCCCGGGCACTGGGGCGAGATCAACGTCAAGTGGCTCACCGAGATCGAGGTGCGAGAGCGCGAGGCGCAGAGCTACTGGGAGCAGCGCGGCTGGCACGGCACCGGGCCGGTCGAGACGGTGGCGAAGCTCCACGTCGTGAACCGCGACGGCGGGCGCGTCCAGGTCGCGGGCCACGCCTACGCCGGGACGCGGGGCGTCGACCGGGTCGAGGTCTCGACCGACGGCGGCGCCACCTGGACCGACGCGCGGCTCTCGGCGCCGCTCCCGGGCGACGACGTCTGGCGGCAGTGGGTCCACGAGTACGACGCGCCTGGGCGGCGCCACGAGGTGGTGGTCCGGGCGGTCGACGGGACCGGGACCCGCCAGCCCCGCGAGGAGCGCTCGCCCTTCCCGCGCGGACCGACCGGGTGGGTCACCCGGACGGTGGGGCCGTGACCGACGCGTGGCCGTCGCTCGCCGTCGCCAACCGGCACAGCAACTATACCACGACACCACAGATGGAGAGACGGATGGAGAAGGCGCTCTGGTACCTGCTCGCGGGGACGCGCGGCGGGGCCAACCGTGCCCGCATCATCCGGGCACTCACGGACCGCCCACGGAACGCGAACCAGCTTGCAGAGCGACTCGACGTCGACTACAACACCGTCCGCTACCACCTGGACGTCCTGGTCGACCACGACGTCGTGGAGCGCGGCGGCGACGACTACGGGACGATGTACTTCCTCACCGACCGATTCGAGCGCCACCGCGAGGCGTTCGAGGAGATAACGGAGCACGTATCATGACGATGGGACCCTGGACGACGATCGCGAGCGCACTGGCGGCGGTGAACGTGCTGTTGCTCGCCGCCCTCACGGTCGTGTGGGTGCGAAACTACCGGACGTTCCGGACGACGCTCGTCGCCGGTCTCATCGTCTTCGGCGCGGTGATGCTCGTAGAGAACGCCCTCGCCATCTACTTCTTCCTCTCGATGGGGATGCTCTACTCCAGCGACCCGCACGTCCAGCAGGCGGTCGCGGTCCTCCGGGCGCTCCAGCTGGTGGCCATCGCCTTCCTCACCTACGTGACGATGAAGTGACTGGCGCGCGCCGTCGTCCGGCACCTCGCCCCGACCGAACAGTGAAGGCAGAGCCCCGCCACTGTCTGGCATGCTTCTCACCGGGCTCCCGGCACCGGCGAACGTGGCACGATTCGGTCCCACCACCCGCGCTGCGCGAGGCGAGCGATGACGCTCGCTGACGTGGACGCGCTCGCGTTCGACGTGTTCGGTACGGTCGTCGACTGGCGCAGCGGGGTCGTCCGCGACGGCGAGCGGCTCGGCGAAGCCAGGGGGCTGGACGTCGACTGGGCGGCGTTCGCCGACGCCTGGCGCGAGGCGTACGTGCCCCAGTTGACCCGCGTCCGGCGGGGCGAGATACCCTGGCGGAACCTCGACGCGCTCCACCGGGAATCGCTCGACGCGCTCCTCGACCGCTTCGACGTGGACGGCCTGACCGAGGCCGAGACGGCGCACCTCAATCGCGTCTGGCACCGCCTCGACCCCTGGCCGGACGCCCTCCCCGGCCTCGTCCGGCTCCGGACGGACTACGTCGTCGCCCCCCTCTCGAACGGCCACGTGCGGCTCCTCACGAACATGGCGAAGCGGGCCGGCATCCCGTGGGACCTCGTCCTCTCGGCCGAACTCTCCGGCCACTACAAGCCGGACGAGGAGGCCTACCTGACCGCGGTCGACCTCCTGGACTGCCAGCCGGCGGAGGTCGCGATGGTCGCGACGCACGAGCGGGACCTCGACGCCGCGCGCGAGGCAGGACTCCGGACCGCGTACGTCCACCGCCCCGACGAGTGGGGTCCCGACGCGGACAGCGAGTCGCCCGACGAGTCGGCGTACGACGTCGTGGCCGACGACCTCGTGGACCTCGCGGAGCGACTCGGCGTCGACCCCATCGCCTGACCGGCGCGCGGCGCGTCGGGCGGGCGCTCAGAACACGAACGGGTCCGAACAGTCGACCACGACCCCGTGCTGCGGGCAGACGTACTTGCAGTGGCGCTCGAACGTCGGCGTCCCGCACAGCGGGCACGACCGGCCGCCGGCCTCCGCGTCTCTCATACCGGGGACGCGGGTGAGTGAGTGATGAACGTTACGCTCAGCACTCCGACCAGCCGCAGGACTCGCAGGTCTTGCAGCCTTCGGAGTAGTTCAGCGACATCGACCCGCAGGTGGGGCACTCGGGGTTCTCGCCGGCGGCGACGAGCGACTCGGCGTCGCTGTCGTCGCTCGCGTTCTCGACGGCGGCGCCGCCGTCGGGTTCGGGGGGCTGTTCGCGCTCGCCCTCGGCCTCGGCCGAGCCGGCGGCCTCGGTGAGGCTCTGTTGCTGCGGGTAGGGCTTGTCGATCTCGTCGTCGAGGTAGCGCCGGAGCGCCACCCCGATGGCGTCGGGGATGGAGTTGATCTGTTCGCCCTTGTCCCAGGCGACCTTCGGCGAGCGGATTCCCTGGAGCTCGTCTGCGATCTCGCCCGGATCGACCCCCGACCGGAGCGCGGTCGAGATGGTCTTGGCGAGCGCCTCGGTGAACGAGGCGGTGAACCCGCCGGAGTTGCCGATGGTGGCGAACAGCTCGAACGGTTGCTCGCGCTGTGCGTCCTCGTTGATCGTGACGTAGAGCTTCCCGTAGCCGGTGTCGATGCGCTGGGTCACGCCGTGCAGGAGGTCCGGCCGAGGTTGCTTGGCCGCGTAGGGCTCGGCCTCGACCGCGTCCGCCTCGAGCACGTCCGGCAGGTCAGATTCGAGCAGCGCCTGGACCTCCTCGCGGTCGAGGAAGTTCTCGATCCCGTCGAAGGTCTCCTGGATCTGCTCGATGAGCATCGCCGCGGCCTCGTCCTCGTCCATGTCGGAGAACTCGGCGTTCTCGGCGCGGGTCGTGAGCACCTGCTTCGAGCGGGTGCCGTCGCGGTAGACGGTGACGCCCTTCCCGCCGTTGTCGTAGATGTAGCGGTACACCTCGTCCATGTCCTCGACCGACGCCGAGTTCGGGAAGTTGCAGGTCTTCGAGATGGCCGAGTCGACGCCCGCCTGGCTGGCACACTGGACCGCCGCGTGCTGCTTGCCCGTGAGGTCGCTCGTCACGACGAACAGCTCGCCGATGGCGTCCGGGACGGTCGACAGCCCCTCGACGCCGTCGAACTCGTTGTTCGCCATCTGCTCCTGGGCCTCCTCCTTGACCGCCGCGACGTCGACGTCGTTGGCCTCCAGCGTGCGGAGGAAGTAGTCGTCGAACTCGACGAGCATCTCGTCGCCCTGCACGTCGTCGGAGACGTTCTTGTAGTAGGCGACGTTGTAGATGGGCTCGCAGCCGCCGGTGGTGTTGCCGACCATGCTGGTGGTGCCGGTCGGCGCGATGGTCGTGGTGTTGTGGTTGCGGACGGGGAAGCCGTCGGCCCACTCCGCGGCGTCGAGGCCGGTGTGGTGCTCGAACCACTCGGCGTACTCGGTCGGGTTCGCGTACTTGGAGTTGTCCCACTCCTCGAAGCTGCCGCGCTCCTCGGCGAGTTCGTGGGAGGTCCACTTCGAGCCGTGGTTGATGTGGGTCATGAGTTGGCGGGCCACCTCGTTGCCCTCCTCGCTCCCGTAGCGGATGCCGAGCTGGATGTACAGCTGCGCGAGGCCCATCACGCCCAGGCCGATCTTCCGGAGCTCCCGGACCTTCTGTTCGATCTCCGGGACCGGGAAGTCCGACATCGTGACGACGTTCTCGAGGAACCGGGTACCGAGTTCGATGCGGTCGTCGAACTCCGTCCAGTCGATGGCGTCCTCGAGGAAGGCGTCCACGGCGTCGTCGAGGGAGGCGTACTCCTCGCCGTGCTCGTCGTACCAGACGCGCCAGTCCGGGGCGCCCTCGGCCGCGAGCGTCGAGAGGTTGATGTGCCCGAGGTTGCACGCCTCGTACTCCTCGAGCGGCTGCTCGCCGCAGTTGTGGACGACGAGACCGTTGGCGACGAACGAACTCGTGTCCGGTTCGGTCAGGTCGTAGACGGGCTCGTGACCGTCGTCCTCGACCGCCGAGACGGTCGCTTCGAACCGCTCGCGGTACGGGCCGCGGTCGTAGGCGTCCAGGCGCTCGTCGAGCGCGTCGCTCTTCGAGTCGAGCAGGAACCCGATCTCGTCCCGGAACCGGACCAGGTTGTCCTTCACGACGACGAGGTCGTGCTGCGGCTTCGTCTCGTACTCCTCCGTCCCGTCGTCCCCGTCGGGGAGTTCTCGGGTACCCGCGTCGCGTCGGTTCTCGTAGACCTTGCTGGCGACGCCGAAGTTCAGGAGCAGCACCTGGACCTGCTTGAGGAGGTCAGAGCTGGTGCTCGTCAGCCGGACGGAGGTGTCCGTCGAGCCCTGGACGCTGCCGTCGGCGGTGAACAGCGCCTGCAGGAACCCGCGAGCCATCTCTTCGCTCCCGCGCATGACTGCGTCGGGAACCTGGTGTTTTTCCTCGGTCAGCCCCAGCTCCTCGGCCATCTCGTAGAGCCTGCTCGAGCGGACGCGCTGTTCGAGCGCCTGTTCGCCGCGGTACTCGTCGCTTCGCGAGATGTCGCTGACGCCGACCTCGTAGTTCGCGTTCCCCACCGGGTCGCGGACGACCTCGTTCACGTCGGCCGCGAACGCCTCCGAGACCTCGGTGTCCTCGTCGTAGAAGTTGAGGACGGCGCGCTCCTCGCCGTGCTTGAGGTGCCCGTCACCGACGAGCCACCCCAGGACGCGGCCCTCGGCCGACGAGCCGTGCCGACCGAAGCCGCCTTTGCGGTTCTGGACGTGGACCGTGTCGCCAGCGTCGAGGTCCTCCGCCTCGACCCACCCGTCGTCGGTCATCACGCGATGATCGGCAGTGAGCCGGAGTTCGTAGCCCTCCTCGGTGGTGAGCCGGTAGACGGCCTTCTCGCCGGTCTTGTAGACGCTGCTCGCTTCCTTGATCCGGTCCTCGCTCAGCCGGCCGTCGACGACGACGTCCTGTGCGAACCCCTGTTCGTACAGCTCCTCGGCGGGGACGAGTCCGCTATCGGTGCTGACGAGCGTGTCACCGGTGACACACGGGTTCGTCGCGAGAATGCGGTGGTCGGGATGTTCGTCCACGTCGAAGGAGTGTTGCTTGTTCACCCGTTCGAGGTAGATGACGCCGGGTTCGCCGTTCTCGTGGGCGCCCTCGACGATGCGGTCCCAGATGAGTTCGGCGGGCATCGCCAGGGGTTCGCCGACCTCGACCTGGTCGCCCAGGCCGTACCGGGAGTACATCTCCCTGGTCTCCTCGGTGGCGACGTGTGGCTCGCCGGTGCGGGGGTTGGTGAAGACGAACTCTTCGCCCTCGTAGAGGGCCTCCATGAAGTCGTCGGTGACGCCGACCGAGATGTTGAAGTTCGAGAGGTGGCCCTCGACGGCGTTGCGGAGGTGCTTGGGGACGCGGCCGTCCTCGTCGATGAGGCCGCGGGCCTCCTCCAGGGCCTCGGAGAAGCTGGTGTAGGTGTAGTCGTCGGGGTCGTTCAGCCGGAGACAGTGGGCCAGCGAGACGTCCTTGTTCTTGGCGTGGATGAACTCGATGACGTCGGGGTGGGAGACGCGCATGACGCCCATCTGCGCGCCGCGGCGAGTGCCACCCTGGGCGATGGTCTCGCACATCTGGTCGAAGGTCCGCATGAAGGTGATGGGCCCGGAGGCGATGCCGCCCGTCGAGCCCACGGGGTCGCCGTAGGGGCGGAGCTGCCAGAAGGCGTAGCCCATGCCGCCGCCGGACTGGAACACCTCGGCGGCCTCCTTGGCGGTCTGGTGGATGTCGGTGAGGTCGTCGGCCGGCGAGTCGACGAAGCAGGCAGAGAGCTGCTGGAGTTCGTCGCCCGCGTTCATCAGCGTCGGCGAGTTCGGGATGAACGCGAGCCGCGCCATCAGGTCCTCGAACTCCTCGGCGACGGTCTCGACGTGCTCGCGGACCGCGTCGGGGAGGTCGGGGACGACCGTCTCGTAGGCGAACTTGTTGACGTTGTAGCTGGTCAGCGCCGTCTCGCTGTCGTCGTCGGCGGTGGTGCCCGCGCCGAACACCTCGGCGGCGAGTTCGTCGCGCCGCGGGTGGTCCGGCTTCAGCTGGTCGGGCGTCACCGTGACCGTGACGTCCTGGCGCTCGGCCTCGTAGACGGCCTCGGCGAGCGCGATGTTCTTCGCGACCCGCTCGAACAGGTCCTCCTGGGTCTCGACGAGGTCGCCGTTCTCGTCTTTGCGCAGGTACCGTGCCGGCAGGATGTTGTTGTAGGCGTTGGCCGTGAGCCGGTCTTCGAGCGTCTCGCCTTCGGTACGCTTGATCGGCAGCGTGAGCTCGTCCGGGCCGAGCCGCGTCATGTCTGCCCCCGTCGCGTCCTGGTGCAGTAGGTGTGGTGAATCATCGTACGTACGTGTCGCGTTCCGATAGTGGCGTTACGTACACCGACCACTTCAACGTGGCCAGTCGCACGCGGTCGTGTCGCCACTCGTGCGTTTCTATCATCAATCTGCCTGTTCAACGTCGGCGAGCGTCGGCAGCCGCGCTCGCCTGCACATCGTCACAACAGACAGGTCGCCTGTATAAAAATGAGCAAACCGCGGCGGAAGTGATTTTGCCCCCCGAAATTCGCCTGACGTGGCGGCGATTCGAGTGGAAATAGGAGGGGGTTGCGCGCACGGGCGACCGGGAGACGCTTCCGATCGCCTGACAGTCGCCGCCGTCGGGGGCGACCTGACAGAACGCCGAGGGAGGCCGGCACGTGTCGGTGATCGGCGCCGCGCCGGGTCGCTGGTCGGCCGGCGCGCGTCCGCCGCCGCGCGCGAGCGTCAGACGCGCGCTCGCCCGGCCAGTGTCTTTAACTCGGTCACACGAGAGAGGTGAGCCATGGACCCACTGCTCCCCCTCCAGCTCGGGCGGATCCCCGCGCTGCCCGGGCTCTTGGGGACGCTGATCATCGTCGCGGTCGCCATCCTGGTCGGGCGCGTCGTCCTCCGCATCGCCTGGAAGGTCGTCGTGGTCGCGACGGTGGTCGTCGCGGCGCTGTGGCTGCTCGGCCTGCTCGGTCCGCTGCAGGGGCTCTTCTAGACCGACGCGACGAAGTTCCGGATCACGTCGTGACCCACCCCGGTGAGGACAGACTCCGGGTGGAACTGGACGCACTCGACCGGGTACTCCCGGTGTCGGACGCCCATCACCAGCGACTGGTCGCCGTCGCGGGTCGTGGCCGAGACCTCGAAGCAGTCGGGCACGTCGAGCGCGACCAGCGAGTGGTAGCGCCCGCCCATGAACCCCTGGTCCAGGCCGGCGTAGACGCCACGGCCGTCGTGGTCGATGGGGTACGCCTTCCCGTGGATCGGTTCGGGCGCGCGTCCCACCTCTCCGCCGTAGACGTGGACCGCGGCCTCCAGGCCGAGACAGACCCCGAGCGTCGGGACGGTCGGGCTGAGTTCCCGGAGCACGTCGACGGTGACGCCGACGTCTCGTTCGTTTCCGGGGTGGCCCGGCCCCGGCGAGAGCACGACGGCGTCGGGGTCGGCCGCCCGCACCGCCTCGAGCGAGGCGGTGTTCTTGACGACCGTCGTCTCGGCGTGCTCGGAGACGTACTCGACCAGGTTGTAGGTGAACGAGTCGAAGTTGTCGACGAAGAGCACCTCGGTCATCGCGACACCTCCCCGGCGTCCGGTGCGGTCGGCTCGGGGTCGCGGTCCGCGACGGCCTGGATGGCGTCGAGGACGCCGCCCATCTTCTGTTCGGTCTCCTCGTACTCGCGCTCGGGCACCGAGTCGGCGACCAGGCCGGCGCCGGCCTGGACGGTCGTGCGGTCGAGCGACCCGGACCGGTCGTCCGGGCCCCGGAACTCGGCCGGCACCTCGACCCCGTGCTCGATAGTCGCGGTCCGGATGACGATCGCGAAGTCGGCGTCGCCGGTCCAGGAGTAGTAGCCGACGCCGCCCCCGTAGAGCCCGCGCGGCGTCAGTTCGAGGTCGTCGATGACCTCCATCGCGCGGATCTTCGGCGCGCCCGAGAGCGTCCCGGCGGGGAACGCCGCCCGCGTGGCGTCGAAGGCGTCGCGTTCGCGGGCGAGCGTCCCGGTGACCGTCGACTCGATGTGCTGGACGTGGCTGTACTTGAGCACGTTCATGAACTCCTCGACGCGCACGCTACCGGGCTCTGCGACCCGGCGGACGTCGTTGCGCGCGAGGTCGACCAGCATCGTGTGTTCGGCCCGTTCCTTGTCGTCGGCGAGCATCTCGCCCGCGAGCCGGCGGTCCTCGACCGGGCTCTCTCCGCGAGGACAGGTCCCCGCGATGGGATTGGACATCACCTCGCGCCCGCGCACGGAGACGAGCGTCTCCGGGCTGGCGCCGACCACGGTCAGCCCGTCGAACCCGAGGACGTACATGTACGGCGAGGGGTTGATCTCCCGCAGCGCCGCGTACAGCCCGAGCGGATCGACGTCGCCGTACAGCTCGCGGGTCCGCGAGATCACGCCCTGGTAGATGTCGCCGTCCAGGACGTGCTCTTTCGCGCGGCGGACGGCGTCCTCGTACTCGTCCTTCGGGCCGGCGGTCTCGTAGCGGCAGTCGATCCCGCCGGTCTCGACGCCGTTCACGTCGGCCAGCAGCGCCTCGACGCGGTCTGCCTCCGCGACGAGCGCGTCGTACAGCGCGTCGGCGTCCTCGTCGGCCCGGACGACCGGCGTGAACACCAGCGTCAGGCTGTCCTCGACGTGGTCGAACACCAGCGTCTTCGTCGAGAGCACGAACTGGGCGTCCGGGAACCGCGACTCCGGGCGGGAGACGCCGACCTCGTCGAGCCAGAGGTCGTAGACGGCGTCGTAGGCGAGGAAGCCGACCAGCCCGCCGTCGAGGAGTTGCCTGTCGGCGTCCGGGAAGCCCCGCCGCGGGACGTCGGGCAGGCTCCCCCGGAGCGCGTCGATCACGTCGCCCGTTCCCGGCGCGAGCAGGTCCGCGTAGCGGTCCTCCAGCGTCTCGACGGTCGTCTCCGCCGGCCCGACGGTGACCACCGCTGCCGGGTCGTAGCCCACGAACGAGTACCGGGCGTGGCGGTCGGCGCCGGTCTCCGGTGCGAAGGCGCCGTCCGGGTCGCTGGAGGCGACCTTCTCCGCGCTCTCCAGGAGGAACGAGTAGTCGTCGGGTCCCGGGTCGGCCGTCGCGCGGCCGCCCAGCGCCGCGTACGCCGAGAGCGGTTCGGCGTCGGCGTCCAGGTCGGCGGCCAGGCGGACCACGGCCGGTCCGTCGGCCGCCAGGTCGCGAAACCGCTCGCGGCTGGTGTCGAGGCTCACGCCGCCCCCTCTCGTCCGTCGGTCGGCCGCCGCGCTCGCCGGCTTCCGGACCCGGCGCTCATCGGGCGACCTCCCGGCGCTCGGTCGCCCGTCGCACGAACTGCTGCATCGCGTCGTGGTCCTTGCGGCCGCCCGCGGCCTCGACGCCGCTCGCGACGTCGACTGCGAACGGCGCGACCCGGTCGACGGCGTCCCCGACGTTCGTCGGCGTCAGTCCGCCCGCCAGGACGACGGGGACGTCGAGGGCCTCGACCTGGGCACGGGCACGGTCCCAGTCGTGGACCTCGCCGGTGCCGCCCGCGCCCCGGTCGCCGGTCGAGTCGAGCAGTACGGCGTCCGCGCCGTCGGCGTAGGCGGCGACGTCCGCGGCCGCGTCGACGGCCGCCAGCACCGGGACCGACAGGCGCTCGCGGATGGCGGCCACCGTCTCCGGGTCACAGCCGTTGACCTGGAGGGCGTCCGGCCGGATCCGGGCCACGAGGTCGGCGGCCGCGCCGGCGTCGTCGGGCATCGTCACGAGCACCGACGTCACGAGTGGCGGCACCCGGCCCACGAGGTCGGCGGCCGCGTCGACCGGCACCTCGCGTGGCGTCTCGACGGGGACGTCGGCGATGACGCCCACGGCGTCTGCGCCCGTGGCGACGGCCGCGTCGAGGTCGCGCTCGTTCGTGAGCCCGCAGAGCTTGACCCGGGTCATGCGCTCATGGCGTCGAGTTTGTCGGCGGCCGCGCCCGACTCGATGGCTTCGCGCGCCCGCTCGACGCCGCCGGCGACGCTCTCGGTCTCGCCGGCGACGTAGATCGCCGCGCCCGCGTTCGCGAGCACGACGTCCTGTTTCGCTCCGGTCACGTCGCCGCTGACGATCCCCCGGAGGTCGCGCGCGTTCTCGGTGGGCGTCCCCCCGGCGATGGCTTCGACCGGCGCCCGGTCGAGGCCGAGGTCGGCCGGCGTCAGGGTGTACTCGGTCACCTCGCTGCCCTCGACTTCCGCGACCGACGTCGGACCGTGGACGGCGATCTCGTCGAGGCCGGCGCCGTGGACGACGAGTGCGCGCTCGATCTCCATCTGGGCGAGCGCGCGGGCGAGCACCGGCACGAGGTCCGGGTCGTAGACCCCGACGACCTGCGCGTCCGCGCCGGCCGGGTTGGTCAGCGGGCCGAGGACGTTGAACAGCGTCCGCATCCCCAGTTCTTTGCGCGGCCCGATGACCGCCTTCATCGCCGGATGGAACACCGGCGCCAGCATGAACCCGATCCCGTCGGCCTCGATGGCGCGCTCGACGGCCGCGGGCTCGGCGTCGACCTGGACGCCGACCTCCTCGAGAACGTCCGCGCTCCCCGACGAGGAGGAGACGGAGTAGTTCCCGTGCTTGGCCACGGGCACGCCCGCGCCGCCGACCACGAGCGCGCTCGTGGTCGAGACGTTGATCGTGTCGTAGTCGTCGCCGCCCGTCCCGCAGGTGTCGACC
>JBDGSV010000011.1:0-45724 GCA_042217375.1 Haloarculaceae archaeon
CCGGGCGGTCGGCGTCGTAGGAGGCCGTCGCCTGGTCGTCGCCTGCGGCGCCGCCCATCGCGTCCGCGGCGTCGACGCCCGCCGACTGGCCCTCGCCCCGGTTCGACGGCGAGTCTGGCTCGCGCGGTGGCGCGCCGCGGTCGGGGTCGGCGTCTGGATCTGGCGCGGGCGGGGCCTCGCCGGGCGTCGCGTCCGCGGCGTCGGGGTCGGCGGCCGGACTCGACGGGACCGCGTCGGCCTCGGCCTCGCCCGCGAGCACGGCGAAGACGCGTTCGCGGTTGCCCTCGATGTCGTCGACGAGGCGGTCGAACAGGGCCTGCTCCTCGTCGGTGAGGCCCTCGTCGTCCGCTGGCATCCCGGCCGCGGCGAAGGAGGCGGCCTTGACGATCTTGCCGACGCGGCGCTCGTAGATCGACTCGACCGTGTCCTCGGCGGCGTCGATCTCGTCGGAGAGGCGGCGGAACTCGGGCGCGTCGAAGCCCTCTTCGTCGGCGACGCGCTCGCGTTCCTCGCGCAGGTGCTGGACGTACTCGCCGACCTCCTCGTAGAAGTCGCTCCGGAGCGACTGGAGGCTGTCCGTCTGCCGCTCCCGGTTCTGCACCGACTGGAGTTCGTCGAGGTCCATAGGTCTATTCTCGCCCCTTCTCTGCCCGGCCGCGGGCCATCAGGAACACGCCAACGTACTCTGGCACGGTTTGCTCTCCCTCCGGGAGTGTAAAGCTATCGCCGCCGAGGTCGACCGCGCCGCCGTCGGTGACGTCGACGGCGATGTCGTGGTTGCGGAACGTCGCCGGGACGGCGTCCACGAGCGGGTCGAACTCGTCGAGGGCGTCCCGGTCGATGCGCCGAACTGCGAGGCCGCTCCCCCCGTGGAGGCTGCCCGGCAACCGGATGAGCCGGTTGATGTCGGTCGTCACCGGTTCGTCGATCGGCGCGTTCTCCGCCTCGACCGTCTCGTGTGCGACCACGTCGACCAGTCGCCGGAGGCCCGGGCCGCCGACCTCGACGTTGCCGGTCGCCAGCGCCTCGCGGTTGTCGGTCGCGACGCCGTAGATCGTCTCCGCGTGCTTCTCGCCGATCCCCTCGAACTCCTGGAGGCGGTCGAGCGCCGTCTCCTCGTCGGCCGCGTGCAGCTCGTCGACGAGCGCGAGCAGGCGGCGGTGGGTGCGCCGGCCCCACCCGCCCGCGGTCTGGAGCGCGCGCCCGGTGACAGTGCCTCGCTGCTCGGTCTGGACCAGCGCGTCGTAGTCCAGGCCGCGCCCGCGGACGTAGTCGACGATCTCGCGGCGCTCGCCGCGATCCAGGTCGTGGACGCCCGCGTCGCGCACGTGAACGTGGTAGCCTCGCCCCCCGGAGAAGACGACCGTGAGGTCCTCGAAGCCGAAGTCCGCCTCCAGGAACGAGAGCAACCGCTCCAGGGCGTCCTTGCAGGCGGCGAGCATCTCGCCGTAGGCGTCCCGGTCCGGGTCGACCGAGGGCAGGTGGTCGGCGTCGAGATCGAACACGAGGTCGGACCCCTGCCAGCCCTTCTCGTCCATCGAGTTCGCGCCCGGGTCGCGGTAGCGGCCGGCCGAGAAGTAGACGTGTCGCGGCCGCTCGCGGGCCAGGAAGTCCGACAGGTCGCCGAGGTCGAGCAGCGACTGGTGGCGGACCATCGTGGTCCCGGACCCGCTGGTCCAGGGGATGTGTCCCCACTCGCGCTCGGCGGCCGCAGGCGGCGGCGAGACCTCGATCCGGCGGTAGTGGTCGCGGAACCGACCGCGGAGGTACGCCCGGGTGCGCTCTTCCATCCGCCCTCCGGTTCGGGAATGGCGAGGAAAAACCTAGCGGTGGGCTGGCCGGCCCGCGGAGACGGAGCGGGAGATTGAACCGCTCCCGGCCGAACCGGGTGGCATGAGCGTCCCGACCGACGCCCTGCTCACCGACGAGGAACGCGCCGCGCTGAAGTCGGACTCGTACGCCGCCGACCGCCACCAGTCGCTCGACGGCGAGGTCCACTACCGCATCCGGCTGTTCGCGGCGCGTCCCGAGCGCATCGACGCCGAGACGGCCGAGCGCATCGTCGCCGACGCCCGCCTGCTCCGCGAGCGGGGGCACAACGGTCTGGTCTCGATGGTCCGGCGCCGCCTGGGCGACCACCTCCCCGAGGGGGCGCTCGGGGAGTAGTCAGTACCGGGCCGCGCGGAGGCGCTCGATGCGCTTCTCGACCGGCGGGTGGGTCGCGAACACGCGTTCGAGCAGGCCGCGGTCCGCGCCGAAGATGCAGAGCGCGTTCACGCCGGTGTCGACGTCGACGTCGCGGCGCTGGTTCCGGTCGCTGATCGCCTCCAGCGCGCTCGCGAGCGGGTCGCCGTCGCCGAGCACGTCGGCGGCGTCGGCGTCGGCGGCGTACTCGCGGTAGCGCGAGATGGCGAGCACGAACACCATGACGAGCACCTGCGCGACGGCGCCCGCGAGGTAGCCGACCAGGAGGTCGGCCAGGCCGTCGTCGCCCGTGAGGATGACCGCGAACTGCACCGCGAGGCCGACCAGCGAGGCGATGCTCTGGCCGAGCACCATCAGCACGACGTCGCGGTTCCTGACGTGGGCGAGTTCGTGGGCGAGCACGCCCCGCAGTTCCGCGCGGTCGAGCGTCGACAGGAGTTCGCTGGAGACGACGACCACGCCGGCGCCGCGTCGGCCGACCGCGAAGGCGTTGGGCACGCCCATGTCGGCGATCATCAGCCGCGGCTTCTCGATGCCCATCTCGTCGGCGATGTCCGCGACCGCGTCGTGGACCTCCGGGTACCGGTCCGCGGGGAGGTCCTCGGCGCCGACGCTCCAGAGCGCGGTCTTCTTGCCGACGACGTACTGGACGCCGACGAACAGGACGCTCCCGACAGCCACGATCGGGAGCACGCCGGCGCCGAACGTCGCGTACGCGAACAGCGCCAGCAGTGCGTAGAAGCCGAACAGGACGCTCCCGACGACCGCCATGCGGAGTGTGAGGCCCGGATGCCGCATCGCCCGGACGTTGGGCGGCGGCCGGAAAAAAGCGTGTGGCCGCGGCCGAGGGCGTTCCCAATGATATAAGTCGATTCGCACCCGTGTGGCGAACATGCGACGCGCCGCGCTCGGCCGGGACGCCCACGCGCCAGCCGTGCGTGGCGGCGCTCTCCTCGCGAAAAAACGCGCGTAGCCGACGGCTCGCGGCGAGGTTGGCGCCCTCGTCCCGGGTCGGTTCCGGGGTACCGCGCGTAACCGCTCACGACACCACCACCAGATGACACACGACACCTTCGACGGCGTGTTCCCCGCGATGACCACGCCGTTCCACGACGACGAGAGCATCGACCACGAGACGCTCGCCGAGAACGCCCGCCGCCTGGAGGCCGCCGGCGTCGACGGCGTCGTCCCGGTCGGCACCACCGGCGAGTCCGCGACCCTGAGCCACGACGAGCACATCGAGGTCGTCGAGACGGTCGTCGACGCCGTCGACGACGTCCCCGTGATCGCCGGCTCCGGTTCGAACAACACCCGCGAGGCGCTCGACCTCTCGCAGCGCTCGGCCGACGCCGGCGCCGACGGCCTGCTCCTCATCTCGCCCTACTACAACCGACCGGAACCGGCCGGGATGGAGGCCCACTTCCGGGCCATCGCCGATGCGGTCGACCTCCCGCAGATCGTCTACAACGTCCCCTCGCGAACCGGCCGGAACATCGCCGTCGAGACGGCGGTGAACCTCGCCCCCCACGAGAACGTGGTCGGCTACAAGGCCGCCAGCGGCGACATGAACCGCATCACCCGGGTCGTCGAGGGGACGCGCGGGGAGAACTTCGCCGTGCTCTCCGGCGACGACGCGATGACGCTGCCGATCGTCTCGATCGGCGGGACCGGGTGCATCTCGGTCGCGGCCAACGTCGAACCCGAGCGGACGGTCGACCTGGTCCACAGCGCGCTCGACGGCGACTACGAGCACGCTCGCGAGGTCCACCACCGGCTCGGCCCGCTGTTCCGCGCGCTGTTCGTCGAGTCCAACCCCATCCCGATCAACGAGGCCATGGCACTCCGCGGCCACCACCCGGCGACGATGCGCTCGCCGCTGTCCCGGATGGGCGAGGAGTCCCTGGCGACGCTCCGGGCGGCGCTGGACGACCTCGACGCGGGCGACCGATGACCGTCGCCGTCACCGGTGCGACCGGGCGGATGGGTGAGGAGGTCCTCGACGCCGCGGCCGAGCGAGGCGTCGAGGTCGCGTTCGCCGTCGCGCCCCGCCCCGCGACCGTCGACGGCGTCCAGATCCAGGACGACGACCGCTTCGCCGCCCTGCTCGACCGCGAGGCGCCGGACGCGGTGGTCGACTTCACGGTCCCCGAGGCGACGGTCCGGTACGCCGAGGCCTGCGCGGAGCGCGGCGTCCCGTTCGTGACCGGCACGACCGGGTTCGACGAGGAGGAACTGGCTGCCGTCGAGGCGGCGAGCGAACGGACGCCGGTGCTGAAGGCGGCCAACTTCGCGCGCGGCGTGCAGGCGCTGCTCCGGGTCGTCCGCGAGGCGGTCGCGGCGATGCCGGCGTACGACGTCGAACTGACCGAGACCCACCACAACGGGAAGCGCGACGCGCCGAGCGGGACCGCAAAGACCATCCTGCAGGCCGTCGACGAGGCGCGCGTCGACGCGGCGGACGCCGCACCGCTCGAACGCGTCTACGGGCGCGAGGGCCACGACCCCCGGACCGAGGGCCAGGTGGGCGTCCACGTCCGCCGGGCCGGCGACGTCCGCGGCGAGCACGAGGTGCTGCTCGCCGGCAACGACGAGGTGGTCACGCTGACCCACCGCGCCGAGAGCCGCGGCGTGTTCGCGGCGGGCGCGCTCGACGCCGCCGAGTGGCTCGCCGGTCGGCCGGCCGGCTGGTACGACTTCGAGGACGCACTATGACACTGCAATCCGACATCGAGACCCTGTGGCGACGCTACGAGGACGGACTGACCGCGACCGACGCCGGCGAGGACGAACTCGCCACGCTGGAGGCGTTCCTGACCGCGCTGGAGGCGGGCGAGGTGCGCGCCGCCGAACCGGTCGACGGCGACTGGCGCGCCAACGAGTGGGTCAAGCGCGGCATCCTGCTGAACTTCGGCCTTCGGGAGACCGTCGGCCGGGAGTACGGCGGCGTCACCTACCACGACGTCCTCCCGCTCCGGGACACGGCCGACCTGCTCGAGAAGGGCACCCGGAACACGCCCGACGGCACCGTCGTCCGCCGGGGCGCCTACCTCGGCGAGGACGCCATCATGATGTCGCCCTCGTTCGTCAACATCGGCGCGCACGTCGGCGACGGGACGCTGGTCGACTCCTGTGACACCATCGGCTCCTGCGCCCAGATCGGCGACGACGTGAAGGTGGGCGCGAACGTGCTGATCGGGGGCGTCCTCGAACCGGTCGAGGACGCGCCCGTCGTCGTCGAGGACGGCGTCTCGCTCGGCGCCGGCTGCCGGGTCACCTCCGGCTTCGTCGTCGGCGAGAACAGCGTCGTCGGCGAGAACACCCTGCTCACGCCCCGGATTCCGGTGTACGACCTCGTCGAGGAAACGGTCGTCTACGGCCACCTCCCGCCCGAGCGGCGGGCGTTCGTCCGCTACGTCGAGTCCTCCGTGAGTGACCACGACCTCTTCGAGGGCGGCGCCTACAAGCCCGCCGTGGTCGCCACGCACGTCGAGGAGGAGACCCTGGAGGCGACCCGGCGCGAGGACGCGCTCCGGGAATGAGACTCGCCGACGGTGCGGAGGGGAACCCGGCCGTCCGCCGCCTCGCCGACTGGACGGCCGGCTCGCTCCGCGAGCTGGCCGCGGCCCACGAGACGCCGCTGTACGTGCTCGACTGCCGGCGCGTCCGGCAGAACGCGCTCCGGCTCCGCCAGGCGTTCCCCGACGCCGACGTCGCGTACGCCGTCAAGGCCAACACCGTCGGCGCGGTCATGCAGACGGTCGCGGCGACCGGTCTCGACGCCGAGTGTGCCTCCGCGGGCGAGGTCCAGCGCGCCCTCGACGCCGGCTTCCCCGCCGAGCAGGTCCGCTATACGGCCGTCAACCCGCCGGACCGCGACCTCGACCACGTCGCCTCGCTCGCCGAGGCCGACGACCTCGTCGTCACCGTGGGCGCCGTGGACACCCTCGACCGCGTGGCCGAGCGCGGCTTCGAGGGCCGGCTCTGCGTCCGGGTCAACCCCGGCGTCGGCGCCGGCCACCACGCCAAGGTGTCGACGGGCGCCGAACCGAAGTTCGGCGTGCCCTACGACCGGGCGGCCGCCGTGGTGGCCGACGCCCGCGACCGCGGCTTCGAGGTCGTCGGCGTCCACGCCCACGCCGGCAGCGGCATCTCCGGCGAGGACCTCTCGGCGCACCGGGAACTCGTCCGGCGGATGGGCGACCTCGCGCGCGCGGTCGAGCCGACCGAGTTCGTCGCCGTCGGCGGCGGCCTCGGCGTCCCCTACCACGAGGACGAACCGCCGCTGGACCTCGACGCCGTCGCCGACGCGACGCGCGCGGCGCTCGGCGACGTGGACTGCCGGCTGGCGATCGAGCCGGGTCGGTACTTCGTCGCGGACGCGGGCGTCCTCCTGACGACCGTCAACACGGTGAAGGCGACGCCCGACGAGACCGTCGTCGGGATCGACGCGGGCATGACCACCCTCGTCCGGCCGGCGATGTACGACGCCTACCACGCCGTCCGGTCGCTGGCCCCCGACCGCCACGAGCGGCCGACCGAGCAGGTGACGCTCGCCGGCCCGGTCTGCGAGACGGCGGACGTCCTCGGCCGGGACCGATCGCTCCCGGCGCCGGCCCGGGGCGACCTGCTGGCGGTCGGGAACGCCGGCGCCTACGGCTACGAGATGGCGAGCCAGTACAACTCCCGCCCCCGGCCCGCCGTGGTGGCCGTCGACGGCGAGGCGGCCACGCTCGCCGTAGAACGCGAAACGCTTAGTGACCTGACGCGCCTTGAGCGACCATAGATGGTAGACGTCGAGAAGTACCACGGGACGGGGAACGACTTCGTCGTCGTGGACGCGACCGAGGACGTCCCCGACCGGCGGGCGTTCGCCCGGGCGCTCTGTGACCGGGGGCGCGGTATCTCGCACCCCGACAGCGACCGCGTGGGTGCCGACGGGGTGCTCTTTCTCTCGCTGGAGGACGAGTACGACCCGCCCCGCGTCGTGATGACGCTCGTCCAGCCGGACGGCAGCGTCGCCGCCATGTGTGGCAACGGCGCCCGCTGTGCGGCCGCCTGGGTCCACGACCGCACCGGCGCCCGGGACGTCATGATCGACACCCAGGCGGGCACGCGACGCGCGACCGTCGAGGACGACGGCACGATCACCCTGGAGATGGGGACGCCGACCTTCGCGCCCGGCGCGGTTCCCGTCCGCAGTTCCGGGCCCCTGATCGAACGGGAGGTCGAGGGGCTGGTCGTCACCGCGGTCAACACCGGCGTCCCGCACGCGGTGGCGTTCGTCGACGACGTGGCCGCCGTCGACGTCGAGGCCGTCGCCCCGCCGGTCCGGCACGCGTCGGTGTTCCCCGAGGGCGCGAACGTCACCTTCGCCAGCCGGGACGGCGAGGGCTTCCGACAGCGGACCTTCGAGCGCGGCGTCGAGGGCGAGACCGACTCCTGCGGGACCGGCGCGGTCGCGGTCGTGGCCGCCGCCACCGAACTCGGCACCGCCGAGCGAGGCGTCTCGGTCCCCGTCTCGCCGCCCGGCGGCGACCTGGCAGTGACGCTCACCGCAAACGGCGAGGCGCTGCTCCGCGGGCCCGCACTCTGCGAGTTCGCGACCGACGTCCCGGCACGGCGACCAGCCTGATGGCGTTCGACCTCCACGCGTTCCACGAGCGCGCCGTCCGCACGCCCTCCCACGAGGCCGTGGGCCCGATGCGCGACCTCCTGGTGGCGACCGTCGAGGACGAGGGCGTCGACTGCGAGATCGACGACGCGGGCAACGTCGTCGCCACGCGCGGCCGGGGCCACCCGCACGTCGTGCTCAACACCCACCTCGACACCGTGCCGCCCCACGTCCCCTTCGAGCGCTCGGGCACCACGGTCCGCGGGCGGGGCGCCTGCGACGCCAAGGCCCCCCTCGCCGCGCTCCTGAACGCGTTCTTCGCCGTCGCGGCCGACGAGGGCCGAGTGACGCTGGCCGCGACGCCCGACGAGGAGACGCGCTCGACCGGCGCGGCCGCGCTCCGCGGGCGCTTCGACGCCGACGCCGTCGTCGTCGGCGAGCCGACCGGACTGGACGTCTGCAACGCCGCGAAGGGCCGCTTCGAGGGGACCGTGACGCTGACGGGCGAGAACGCCCACGCGGCCGAACCGGACTCCGGCGTGAACGCCGTCGCGGCCCTGGAGGCGGCGCTCGCGGCGGTCCGGACCTTCGACGCCGAGCGCGGCCCGGGTCCGCACGAGGCGCTCGGCGTCCCGACGCTCACGCCGACCGTCGTCCGGGGCGGCGAGGCGGTGAACCAGCTCCCCGACGAGTGCACGCTGACGCTCGACCGCCGGAGCGTCCCGCCGGAGACGGCGACCGGCTTCCGCGACGCGCTCGCTGCGCACCTCCGCGAGCGCGTGCCCGAGGCCGTCGGGGTCGACTTCGCGCTCACCGAGCGCGAGACGCCGTTCCTGGAGGCGTTCGCCACGCCGTCGAGCGACCCGCTGGTCGGCCGCCTCGCCGACGCCGCGGGCGGATCGGTGCGGCCGTTCACCGCCGCGACGGAGGCCTCCTACTTCGCGCGCGAGGCGCCCACCGTGGTCTTCGGGCCGGGCGTCCTGGCCGACGAGTCGGGCGCGGTCGCACACAGCGACCGCGAGTACGTCGAGCGCCCCGACGTCGAGCGCGCGGCCGCCGCGCTCCGGTCGACGCTCGCGGCCTACGTCGGGTAGCCGCTCACCGGCGGCTGACCCACGCGAGCAGCCGGTCCCGCGAGCGGTAGCCGACCGCGGCCAGCACCGCCAGCGCCAGCACGAGCAGCGCGGCGTCGACGAGCCGCCGGCTGGCGAACCGCGCGCCCGCCAGCGCCATCAGCGCGAAGCTCGGCGCCCGGCCCACGAGTGCGATCAGGACCAGCCGCCGGAGCGGGAGGTCGGTGAGCCCGCCGACGAAGCAGAGGGCGTCGTCCGGGAGGCCGGGGACGAGAAAGGCCAGGAACAGGCCTGCGGTGGCGTTCCGGTCGGCGAGCGCGTCGAACCTGGCCAGCGTCTCGGGCGTGACGACCCGCTCGACGTACGGCCGGCCGAACCGGCGCGACAGCCAGAACGCCAGCGCGCTCCCGAGCGTGACGCCGACGACGCTGTAGACCGTCCCGGTCACGGGACCGAACAGGTAGCCGGCGACGAAGCCGGTCACCTGCCCGGGAATCGGTGCGACCACGACCTGCAGGGCCTGGACGGCGACGAACGCCACCGGCGCCCAGACGCCGAACTGCCCGACGAACGCCCGGAGCGCCGCTGGTTCTGTCAGGGCGGGGAGGAAGCGCTCGCTCGCCAGCGCGCCCGCGGCGACTGCGACGCAGAGGAGCGCGAGCCAGGCGAGCGCGCTCCGTCGGGTCCGTCGCGAGACGAAGATCCGGGACCGGCCGCTCTCATCCGGCACAGTCGACCCTCCTGCCGGTCGGCCGTCTGCGCGCAGGCGGTCGGGCCGAGCGGTGGCGGCGGCGGTAGTCCCGGCCGCCGGTCGCGGGGGATCGGGGCACGGCCGGACTCAGGCGTCGTCGACCAGCTCGGCCGCCAGCCCGGTGTAACCGGCGGGCGTCAGGGCGTCGAGCTCCTGGCGCACCTCCTCGGGGACGTCGAGGTCGGCGAACAGGTCCCGGAAGTCGGCGAGCGAGACCCGCTTCCCCCGGGAGAGCTCTTTCACTCGCTCGTAGGCGTCGGCGTGGCCCTCGCGCCGGAGGATGGTCTGGACGGCCTCGCCGATGACCTCGGGCGTGGCGTCGAGGTCCTCGCGCATGACCTGCTCGTTCGGGACGACCTTCTCCAGGCCGGTGGCGGCCTTCTGGTAGCCGATGTGGCAGTGGGCGAGCGCGGCGCCGACGTTGCGCTTCACCGTCGAGTCCGAGAGGTCGCGCTGGAGGCGCGAGCGGGTCACGTAGTCCGCGAGGAACACCAGGTCCGAGTTGGCCTTCGAGAGGTTGCCCTCGCTGTTCTCGAAGTCGATGGGGTTGACCTTGTGTGGCATCGTGGAGGATCCGGTCTCGCCGGCGACGGCCTCCTGGCCCAGGTAGCGGTCGGAGACGTACAGCCACATGTCCAGGTCGGCGTCGAGCAGGACGCCGTTTGCCCCGCGCAGCGCGTCGAACAGCGCGGCGAGGTCGTCGCAGGGGTTGACCTGCGTGGTCAGCGGCTCGTGGTCCAGACCGAGCGAGGCGACGAACTCGCGGGCGAACGCCCGCCAGTCGACGTCGGGATAGGCTGCCCGGTGGGCGGCGTAGGTCCCCGAGGCGCCCGCGAGCTTTCCCCGGAGGTCGGCGGCGCTCGCTTCGACGCGCCCGAGGGCGCGCCCCAGGCGGCTGGCGTAGACGGCCAGTTCCTTCCCGAAGGTCGTCGGCGTCGCGGGCTGGCCGTGCGTGCGCGCGAGCATCGGCACGTCGCGGTACTCGCGCGCCAGCGACGAGAACTGATCTCTGAGCGCCCGGAGGTCGGGGACGAGTACCTCCTCGACCGCCGGCTTCACCAGTAGCCGGTGGGCCAGGTTGTTCACGTCCTCGCTGGTCAGCGCGAAGTGGATCCAGGGGTGGACGTCGTCGTCGGTGTGCTCGCGGAGGAAGTACTCGACCGCCTTCACGTCGTGGTTCGTCGCGGCGTAGCCCCGCCAGCCCTCCGTCTCCAGGCGCTTGATCGCGCGCGCGTCGTCCTCGTCGAACGAGCGATAGCAGTCCCGGAGGTCGGCGCGGACGTCGGCTGTCAGAGTCAGCGGCGTGGCGTCGAGGTCGGCGAGCGCACAGAGGTACTCCACCTCGACCCGGACCCGGGCACGCATCAGCGCGGACTCCGAGGCGTAGGGGACGAGCGGTTCCGTGTAGCGGGCGTACCGGCCGTCGAGCGGCGAGACGGCCGAGAGCGGGCCCCTGTCGGTCATGCTTCAGCGTCCGCGTCGCCGGGAAAAAGCCTACCGATGCACCGCTTATACGTCCGGGCCGGGTCTGGCGTTCAGCCCGGTCAGTCGGCGGACTGGACGTCCCGGTTGAACAGGTAGCCGGTGAGGTCCTCGCCCGCGTGCGTCTCTTCGACCTGCGTGTAGACGAGGAGCAGCCCCACCACCGAGAGGCCGGCGGCGAACGCGAACGGGACGACGTAGCCGAAGCTGACGAGCCAGCCGCCCGTGAGCGGGCCGATCGCGGTGCCGAGACCGAACGCCATGGTCAGGACCGAGAGCGTCGTCCCCGCGTTCGAGTTCCGGGCGATGTCGCCCGCCAGCGCGAAGGCGGGTGCGAACACCATCGCGCCGGCCACGCCCTGGAGGAACCGGGCGGCGATCATGCCGAGCGACGTCGCGACGAGCCCCTGTGCCAGCGTCGCGGGGACGAGGAGTGCGAGGCCGCCGAGGATGAACGGTTTGCGTCCGAACCGGTCGCTCGCGGCGCCGATGGGCGTCTGCGTGACCACCTGCCCGAGCGTGAACGCTGCGAACTCGATCCCGAACACGGTCGCACTCTGTGCGAGGTGCTGGTTGACGATGCTCTCGAGCGGTGCGATGATCGCGATGCCGATCGCCATGAACAACGACGCGATCCCCAGCGTGAACACGGAGTCGAGCGTGCCCGGCCCGTCGCGTTCGAAGACCGCGATGTCGTGGTCGCTGCCCGCGTCCGCAGTGTGTTCCGCGTCGAAGTCGACGTCCGGATCGGAGACGAGGACGGTGACGAGGAGTGCGCCCAGGAGCGCACCGATCGTCGCGATGTAGAACGCCGCCTCGTATCCCGTGATCGCCCAGCCGAACACTGCGTACGGTCCCCCGTAGATCACGGTGCCCGCGGCGACGGGACCGATCCCGAAGCCGACCATCCGGAACGTGTTGAACACGCCCATCGACCCCCCGCGCGTATCGTCGGTGGAGAGGTCGTTCACGAGGGCGACCGTGGCCGGGACGGTGACGGCGACGCCGACTCCCTGCGCGATGCGGATGACGAGCATCGCACTATAGCTCCCGGCGAGCGAGTACGCGAAGTTCGCGACGGCGAGGATGAGCAGGCCGACGACGACGAATATCTTCCGTTTGCCGAGTCTGTCCGAGAGGCTCCCCGCGATGGGCTGGACGCCGCTCATGAAGAATCCGAACGCGGAGAGGATGACTCCCGTTATCAGTGCTGTACTGAGGCCGAACGTCCCCCCCGTGACCACGTCACTCGCAACGTACAGCGGGAGGACGACGATCAGGAAGGAGTTGCCGATCGAGTCGGCCATCCGCGCGAACGCGAGGGCGAGTACACGCCGGTCGGTATCGAGTATACCCATCAGAAACCCTCTCCGACGACGTCTCCTGCCTCGCTGTCGCTCCTGTCTATCACTAACTGATCAATTAGTTAGCCACCCCGATAAACGTTCTGACTCGGGGTCGAGTACGGTCGCGGGACCGGGACAGTCGGCGTCACTCGCCCACCGCGGTCGGTCGGGTTCGTGCGCGTGGACGGAAGCGGTCGACGTCCGCGGATCGGTCACCGAGGCGTGCTTCCTCGACGAGACGTGGTCCCTCGGCGGCCGGGCAGTCGCCCCCAACCAGAACTACTTTGCCGACTCCCGGTCCCCCCTCGAACATGAAACTCGTCGGCATGGCCTCCAACCGGGGCCGCAACCTCATGAACATCGCCGACCGCGCGCCCGGCGGCGTGGAGTTCGCGGTCGTGCTCTCGAACGCGGAGGGCGCGCCCGTCCTCGACGCGGCCGCCGAGCGCGGCATCCCGACCGAGGTCGTCGAGCGCGATGCCGGGGCAGACGAGTCGCGCGAGGCCCACGAGCGGCGCGTCCTCGAGGCGCTGGACCGCTACGAGTTCGACCTGGTCTGTCTCGACGGCTACATGCGCATCCTCAGCGACGTGTTCCTCGACGCGACGCCGACCGTCCTGAACGTCCACCCCTCGCTGCTCCCGTCGTTCCCGGGCACGACGCCCCACGAGGACGTGCTGGACGCGGGCGTGAAGGTCACCGGCTGCACCGTCCACGTCGTCGACGAGACGGTCGACGGCGGCCCCGTCGTCACCCAGGAGCCGATTCCGGTCTACGAGGGCGACGGCGTCGACGACCTCAAGGAGCGGGTCCTCTACGAGGGCGAGTTCAAGGCCTATCCGCGCGCCGTCGAGTGGTTCGCCGAGGGCCGGGTCGACGTCGACTGGGACGCCGGCACGGTCGACGTCGAGGGCGACGACGCTGGCCAGTTCCCCGCCCGGCGGCTGGTCAGCGACGACCGCGCGGCCGCGCTCCGCTACGGCGAGAACCCACACCAGGACGCCGCGCTGTTCGCCGACCACACCTGCACCGAGGCGTCCGTGGTCCACGCCGACCAGCTCAACGAGGGCGCCAAGGCGCTGTCGTACAACAACTACAACGACGCCGACGGCGCGCTGAACCTGATCAAGGAGTTCGACGACCCGGCCGCCGCGGTGATCAAGCACACGAACCCGGCGGGCTGTGCGACGGCGGACTCGCTCGCGGCGGCCTACGAGCGGGCGCTCTCGACCGATCCCATGAGCGCCTTCGGCGGCATCGTCGCGCTGAACCGCGAGTGCGACGCGGAGACGGCTGAGCAGATCGTCGAGTCGTTCAAGGAGGTCGTCGTCGCGCCGGGGTACACCGACGCCGCGCTGGGCGTGCTCTTCGAGAAGGAGAACCTCCGCGTGCTCGACGTCGGGCCGATCGGCGGGATCTCCGAGCCGCTGACCGAGAAGCCCCTCGTCGGCGGCCGCCTCGTCCAGGAGCGGGACCAGCAGGCGCCGACCGCGGACGACCTGGAGGTCGTCACCGAGCGCGCGCCGACCGACGAGCAGATCGAGTCGCTGCTGTTCGCCTGGCAGACGATCAAGCACGTCAAGTCGAACGCCATCCTGTTCGCGCGCGGCACCGAGACGGTCGGCATCGGGATGGGCCAGGTCTCGCGCGTCGACGCGGTCCGCCTCGCCGCGATGAAGGCCGACGAGCACGCCGAGGGGAAGGACGCCGACGGCGCCGTGATGGCCAGCGACGCCTTCTTCCCGTTCCCCGACGGCATCGAGGAGGCCGCTGCCGCGGGCATCGAGGCGGTCGTCCAGCCCGGCGGCTCCGTCAACGACGAGGACGTGATCGCCGCCGCCGACGAGCACGACATGGCGATGGTGTTCACCGGCCAGCGGTGCTTCAGACACGACTAGCCTCTCGACCACGCGAACGAAGGTCCGCGGTCCGTCGGCCGCGACTCGCAGTCAGCGCCCGTCGCTCGCTGCCCGCCGCTCGTCGAGCCACAGCAGCGCGGCGAGCGCCGCCGCGGCCCCCATCGCGGCCGCGAGCAGCCAGAACGCCGCTCGGAACCCGGCCCGGTCCGAGAGGACGCCGACGAGCGCGGGGGCGACGGCGCCGGCGCCCATCAGGAGCGTCCGCACGACGCCCAGCCCGCCGCCCGCGAGCGACTCCGGGAGGATCGACAGCAGGTACGCGCTCCGGACCGGCCGGTAGCCGTGGGCGCCGAGGCCGAGGCAGACGACCGCCCCGCCCAGCGCGAGCGGGCCGGCCGTCCCGGCGAGCAGGAGGAGCGCGACGAGCGCCGCCGTCGCGAGCGCGAGCGCGGCCGCGACGACCGGGATCGGTCCCACGCGGTCGCCGGCCTCGCCGGTGGCGAGCTGGACCACGCTGACCGCGAACAGCGCGCTGTACGCGAGGCCGGCGCTCGCGGCGGTCAGGCCGGCCGCGCGGGTGAGGTACAGCGGGAGGAACGCGACCGTCCCGTAGTAGGCGAACGAGAACAGCAGCGTCACGGCGACGAAGGCGTCGACGCGCCGGTCGCCGAACAGCGCGGCGTAGCGCCGGAGGTCGAGGTCGTCCGCGAGCGCGCCCGCGTCGGCGGGCGCGTCGCCGGCGGACGGGTCGGCGGGCGCTCTCGCGGCGACGGCCGCGGCCAGGCCGACGCCCGCGACGCCCGCGGCGAGAAAGAGCGACCGCCAGGAGAGGCCGCTGACGCCGTCCGTGACGAAGACGACGGCCGCGGGTGCAGCCACGCCGCCGGCGGTCCCGACGGTGTCGAGGACGCCGAGTGCCCGTCCCGTCTGTGCGGGGTAGGTCCGGGCGAGCAGCCTGACGGCGACGGTCTTGTGTGCCCCCGTCCCGGCGCCGACGCCGAGCATCGAGACCGCGAGGACGGCGACCGGGGCGTCGACCGAGAGCGCGAGCGAGGCGGCGGCCGCGACGAGTGCGCCCCCGACCACGACCCGCACCGACCCGAGGCGGTCCGCCAGCAGGCCGGAGGGGAACTGCAGCGACGCGTAGACGACCATGAGCCCGGAGAAGGCGAACCCGAGGGCAGTCGTCGAGACGCCGTAGGTCCCGGAGAGGACGCCGAACAGCGGGGGGAAGGCGTATCGGAGGAACTTGGCGAGAAACCAGACGAGTGCCGTCAGCACCAGCACGTCGAGGCGGCCGAGCCGGTCGGCCACGGACGACGCGCTCATCGCTCCCGGCGGGCGTCCGCGGCGGCTCCGTGGCTCGACACACGGCCGCACTGGATCCGGGGCGCCAATACGGTACCGGTCGGCGGGGGTCGACCTACTCCTCGCCGACCTTGACCAGCTGTTTGCCGATGTTGACGCCCTCGAACAGGCCGAGGAACGCCTCGGGCGCGTTCTCGATGCCCTCGGTCACCGTCTCCTCGTACTGGAGTTCGCCCTCGCGGACCCACTCGGCCATCCGGTGGAGCGCCTCGCCGTAGCGGTTCTCGTAGTCGCTGACGAGGAACCCCTCGACCCGGCCGCGCGTCTCGATGAGCTTGGCGAGGTGGCGCGGTCCGGTGGGCTGCTCGGTCGCGTTGTAGAGCGCGATCTGGCCGCAGACGGCCACGCGGGCCTTGAAGTTGAGCCGGGCCATCACCGCGTCGGTGATCTCGCCGCCCACGTTGTCGAAGTAGACGTCGACGCCGTCGGGACAGGCCTCGCCGACGGCCGCGCCCAGGTCGTCGGTCGTCTTGTAGTTGATCGCCTCGTCGAAGCCGATCTCTTCGAGCCACTCGACTTTCTCGTCTGCGCCGGCGGTGCCGACGACCCGACAGCCCGCGCGCTTCCCGATCTGGCCGACGACGGAGCCGACGGCGCCCGCCGCGCCGGAGACGACCAGCGTGTCGCCGGGACGCGGTTCGCCGACGTCGAGCAGGCCGTGGTAGGCCGTCTGCCCCGGCATCCCGAGGACGCCGAGCGCGGTCGAGATCGGCGCGAGGTCGGGATCGACCGACCGGAGTTCGTCGCCGTCGGCGACCGCGTACTCGGCCCACCGGAGCCGCGCGTTCACGACGTCGCCCGCCTCGAAGTTCGGGTGGTTCGACTCGACGACCTCGCCCACGCAGCCCGCGATCATCACGTCGCCCACGTCCCACGGCTCGGCGTAGGACTCCGCGTCGCGCATCCGGCCGCGCATGTAGGGGTCGACGCTCATGTAGATGGTTCGGACCAGTACCTCGCGGGGGCCCGGCTCCGGGACCTCGGTCTCCTGGAGCTCGAAGTTCTCCATCGTCGGCGTCCCGGTGGGGCGGCTCGCCAGTATCCACTGCTTGTTCGTCTCGGCCATGCCCCCGTCCTTCCCTGCCTCGGACATCAGAGTTGGGGTCCCGGCCATCCAGGTTCCGGGCCGCGACCCGGGAGGCCTTTGCCGGCCCGGCGACAACGCCGGGTATGCTCCGGGAGCTGGCGGCGGACCTCCGCGCCGAGGCGCGCGCGACAGACGAGCGCCGGCTCCTCGTCCTGGCGGGCGACCGCGACCACACGGCCGCGGCCCTCGCCGACGCGGTGGCGGGCGCCGACCTCCCGCTCGCCGAGACCGCGCTGCTCTCCGAGCGCGATCTCCTCGCCTGCGAGCGCCACCCGCCGCGGCGCGCAGGTCGTCTCCTCGGCACCACCCGCACGGGCGTGGTCCTCGACTGTCACGACGCCTGCGCGCCCAACGCCGTCGGGCGGGCGGTCGGCGCGGTCGACGGGGGCGGCCTGCTCGTGGTGCTCGCGCCGCCGCTCGCCGACTGGCCCGACCGTCGCGACGACTTCGACCGGACGCTCGCGGTCCCGCCGTACGGGGTCGACGACGTGGCCGGGAACTTCCGGCGGCGGCTCGTCTCCCTGCTGTACGCCCACCGCGGCGTCGCGGTGGTCGACGTGGACGCCGACGTCGTCGAGCGGGACGGCCTGACCGGCGCGACCGGCCCGCCGCGGCGCGGCGACCCGCCGACCCCGCCCGCGGACGCCGCCTTCCCGGACGCGGCCTACGAGGCCTGCCGGACGGGCGACCAGGTCGACGCCGTCGCGGCGCTCGAAGCGCTCCGCGACCCCGGCAGCGCCGTCGTCGTCGAGGCCGACCGCGGCCGGGGGAAGTCCTCGGCCGCCGGCATCGCGGCCGGCGCGCTCGCGGCCGAGGGGCGGGACGTGCTCGTGACGGCGCCGGCCTACGAGAGCGCCCGCGAGGTGTTCGTCCGGGCCCGCGCGCTCCTGGCGCGCCTGGGCGCGCTCGCGTCGGCCGACGGCGACCCGCCGCGACGGATCGAGAGCGACGGCGGTCGCGTCCGGTACGCCGGCCCGGACCGGGCGGTCGACCTTCCGGACGACCCGGACGTGGTCGTGGTCGACGAGGCGGCCGCCCTGCCGGTCCACCGGCTCGCCGCCTTCCTCGACGCCCCCGCGGTCGCCTACGCCACGACCGTCCACGGCTACGAGGGCGCCGGGCGGGGGTTCTCCGTGCGCTTCCGCGACCGGCTGGCCGCGAGCGACCGCGCGGTCGGCGAGGTCACCCTCGCGACGCCGATCCGGTACGCCCCCGGCGACCCGGTGGAGGTGTGGGCGTTCCGCGCGCTCCTGCTGGACGCCCGGCCGCCGGTGGACGCGCTCGTCGCCGACGCCACGCCCGCCGACGCGACCTACCGGTTGCTCCGGCCGGCCGACCTCCTCGCGGACGAGCGCCTGTTGCGCGAGGCGTTCGGCCTGCTCGTGCTGGCTCACTACCGGACGGAGCCGGACGACCTCGCGCGCCTGCTCGACGCGCCCAACCTCTCGGCGCGGGCGCTGCTGGTCGACGGCCACGTCGCCGCCGTCGCGCTGCTGGCCGAGGAGGGGGGTCTGGACGCCGAGACGCGGCGCCGCATGTACGAGGGCGAGCGCGTCCCCGGCAACATGGTGCCCGACCTCCTCACGGCCCAGCTCCGAGACGAGGTCGCCGCATCGACCCGCGGGCTGCGCGTCGTCCGCATCGCCACGCACCCGGCGATCCGCTCGCGCGGCCTGGGCTCCCGGCTCCTGGCAGGCGTTCGCGCCGAGGCCCGCGAGCGCGACCTCGACTGGGTCGGCACCGGGTTCGGCGCGACGCCGGGCCTGCTCCGGTTCTGGGGCGCGAACGGCTACGCGACCGTCCACCTCTCGACCAGCCGTAACGAGACCAGCGGCGAGTACTCCGCGCTCATGCTCGACCCGCTGACCGACGCCGGGCGGGCGCTCCGTGACCGCCACGCCGCGTGGTTCGCCGACCGCGCGGCCGCGATGCTCTCGGACCCGCTGCGCGACGCCGACCCCGACGTCGTGCGGGCGACGCTCCGGACCGTCGGCGCCGGCGTCGCGCTCGACCTCTCGGACCACGAGTGGACCGTGCTGGCCAGCGCGGGCGCGGGGCCGGCACACCTCTCGACCGACCCGGGGCCGTTCCGCCGGCTCGCGGTCAAGCACCTCGTGGACGGCGACCCGGACCGCCTCGACGCGGCCGCCGAGCGCCTGCTCGTCGCGCGCGTCCTCCAGGCCCGTTCGGCCGACGAGGTGGCGGCGGCGCTCGGGTACCCCTCCGCCCGCCAGTGCATGCGCGCGCTGGGCGAGGCGGTCGAGACGCTGGTCCGGGCCTACGGTCCCGCCAGCGCCCGGCGGGAACTGGACCGCTATGGGTGACCTGCTGGTCGCGGCGCTGGCGCTGCTCGCGCTCGGCGTGCTCGGGAGCGCCGTCCCGCTCCTGCCCGGACCGCTGCTTTCGCTCGCGGGCGTCCTCGGGTACTGGTGGGCGACCGGGTACGCCGCGCCCGGTCCGCTCGCGCTCGCCGTCCTCCTCGTCCTGGGCACGCTGGCGCTCGCGCTGGACTACCTCGGGGGCGCCGTGGCCGCCCGGGCGAGCGGAGCGCCGACAGCGACGAGCCTGGTCGCGGGCGTCGTCGGACTCCTCCTCCTGGCGGTGCTGGGGCCGCTCGGCATGCTCGTCGGCGTCGTGGGAGCGGTCTTCCTGCTCGAACTCCACCGGCACGGCGACGCGGGGGCGGGCGTCCGGACGGCGCTCGCCACCGCCGTCGGGACGACGGCGTCGGCGGCCGTGCAGGTGCTCCTGACGGCCGCGATGCTCGTCGCCTTCCTCGTCAGCGTGGTCTGGTAGCGGCGACCGCAACGACTGTTAGCGGGGCGCCCGTATCCGCGACCATGGTCGAGTGTGCCGAGGCGGGGTGCGAGCGGGTCGCCGCGGTGCGGTTGCACGTCCCCTGGGACGCGAATCGCGAGGTGTGTACGGCGCACGCCCGGGTGCTCGCCCAGCAGGATGGCGTCGTGGCCGAACCGATCGATGACGCCGACTGGGAGTGATCGCGCCGGGCCCGTCAGAGGTGGTAGGCCATCATGACCTCGTCGATGTACTCGCCTTCCAGTTTGTAGTGGTCCTCGCGGACGGCTTCGGTCTCCCAGCCGTGGCTCTGGAGCCACTCGATGGCGGTCTCGTTGGTCGAGGGGACGCTGCTGTAGAGCTTCTCGACGCCGCTGGTCGTCGCCCACTTGGTCCCGCGTTCGAGCAGGTGGCTCCCGATGCCGTGGCCGCGGTACTCCTCCAGGACCCCGATGGTCAGCTCCGCGGTGTGGTCGAGCTTCTCCATCTCGGGGACGTTGAGGTGGACCCAGCCGACGACCTCGTTGTCCACCGTCGCGACGAAGAACATCCGCGACTCGAGAGCGTTGTGCCGGAGGAGGACGTTCTGGTGGTCGAGGACGTCGGCCATGCTCTCGGCCTCGATGTAGGTCTTCTCGTCGATGGCCGCCCGGATGGCGCCCACCAGCCCAGTGAGGTCCTCCTCGCGAGCCTGCCGGATCTGGTACTCGATGCCGTCGGCCGCGTGCGTCTCCTCCTCGCCGCGCTCGAAGGCGACGCGCAGGTCCCCGTCGTCGGTCTGTTCGAGCACGCCGTCGCGCTTCATGATGGCGACGTGGTGGCCGAACGCAGTCTCGTCCATCCGGAGCGCCTGGCGCGCCTCGTCGTAGTCGACGGTCCCGTGCCCCTCGACGTACTCGTAGATGTCCTTGCGGTCGCGGTGGCTGAATTCGAGGTCGTCGGTCAGTTGCATGGCTCTTGGTAGCACCTCACGCAGTACGACGGTAGCACCGCACCGCATTAAACGCTTGCGGGCGGTGGGGTGGTCAGCTGCCGCGGTCGCGCTCGGGGACGTGGGTCAGCAACTGCGCCACGTCTCGAACGTTGTGGGTCCGCAGGAGGAGTTCGGCCGCCTCCCTGACCGTGAACCGGGCGTCGAGGTCCACCCCGTAGCAGCGGGTGTAGAGTTCGAACCACTCGTTCATCGCGCCTTCGAGCCGCCGGAACTCCTCGGGGTCGAACCGGTCGTGGGTGCCGCCGCTGTGGGCCTCGACGTACACCCAGACGGCGGGACCGACGCCCTCGCGGAGAAAGCGCATGGCGCGCTCCTCGTCCGGCGGGTCGGCGGGCGGCTCGAACCGCTCGCGGTCCCGCTCGGCCCGCGCCGCGAGGTCGTCGATGTCGGCCGTCATCCCTGCCGGAACTCGACTCCCTTGCCGCCGCGCGGGTGATCCCAGTCGGTGTCGGCCACGATGGCGCAGGTGCCACACTCCACGCAGGGCTGGGTGTCGAGGCTGACCCGCCGCTCCTCGGACCCGTCGGTCGAGACGAGTTCGGAGCGGTAACAGCCGCCGCCGAAGCCCTCGGCGCTCACCGGACAGGCGCTCACGGCCGCGCCGCTGGCCTCGTACGTGTTGTCCAGCAACTCGATGTGGGGGTTCCCGACGTCGGTGTTGTACGTGAGGTCGCCGATGCGGTCGGCGAGGTCCGGCGGCTGGACGGTGCTCTCCTCCAGCACTTCGGTTCCGAGTTCCTCCGCGATGACGGTCGGCAGGGTCACGTAGGGCGTCCCCGTGTCCGGTACCATCATCGAGAGGAAGGGCGAGCTGTACAGCCGTTCGAGCTGGTCGCCCAGCACCCGGACGCCGAGCCGGCCGACGGCGGAGGTCACCAGCCCGTCGACGAGGCCGGCCACCGAGTCGCGTTCGCCCACCGCGGCCGCCGCCCGGTAGCGGGCCGGCCGTAGCTTCTTCATCGTCCCGGACTCTTCGAGCTTGTCCTGGTAGCGCTGGCCGGCGGCGTCGGGGTTGCCTCGCGACCGCGCCTCGGCGAAGGCGTCGGCCGCGAGCGCGCCCGCGGTCACCGCGTGGTTCATCCCCTTGATGATGGGTCCCTGGGCCTGCATCTGCCCGCCGGCGTCCCCGACGAGGACGAGTCGGCCCTCGTGGGGCGAGGGGTGTGCCACCTTCTTGGAGTCGGGGACGAGCTTCGCGCTGTACTCGATCTCCTGGTAGTCGTCGCCGAGCCACTTCGCCAGCAGCGGGTGGGTCAACAGCGCGTCGAGCAGTTCGTGTGGCTCGGCCTCGTTCTCGACGATGCTGTCGAGGTGGAAGACGGTCCCGATGGACAGCGAGTCCTCGTTCGTGTAGAGGAAGCCGCCGCCGCGGACGTCGTCGAAGAGGTCCCCCGAGAACAGGTGGGCGACGCCGTCGTCTTCGTCGATGCCGAACCGGTCCTCGACGGCGCCGTCCGGCATGTCGACGACGGCCTTCACGCCCTGGAACCACTCCTCGGGGTTCTCCCAGTCCATCAGCCCCGCGTCGCGCGCGAGTTCGGAGTTCACCCCGTCGGCGGCGACGATGAAGTCGGCCTTGATCGGGTCGAGTTCGTCCAGCGTGACGCCGACGATGCGGCCGCCCTCTCGCAGGAGCCCGTTGACCCGGACCTCGGTGAGCAACCCGCCGCCCGTCTCGCGGCACTTCTCGTGGACCCGCTCTGCGAGCCACGAGTCCATGTGCCGCCGCAGGACGGCGTCCGACCACTCGGTGTCGTGCTCGTGGAGGTCGGTGAGGTCGAACGACTTCACCTTCTCGCCCGCGATGTTGTGGAGGTAGTACTCCGAGATGGGGCGCTCTGCGGCCTCCTCCCGGAAGTCGGGGAAGAGGTCGTCGATCGTGTAGGGCGCTGATTCCTCGCCGTAGATCAGCCCGCCCGAGACGTTCTTCGAGCCCGCCTCGACGCCGCGTTCGAGGACGAGCGTCTCCACGCCCTGCTCTGCCAGTCGTGCCGCCGCCGCGGCGCCGCCGGGACCGGCCCCGACGACGACCGCCTCGTAGTGCTCGTAATCTTCACTCATCGGTGACGCCTCCGTCCGCGAGTGCCTGGACGTCTAGTTCGCCCGATTCGACTGCCGACGTCAGCACGGGGAGCACCTCGAACAGGTCGCCCTCGATGAAGTAGTCCGAGAAGTCCCGGATGTCGGCCTCGGTGTCGGTGTTGACCGCGATGATGACGTCCGACTCGTCCATGCCGACCTTGTGCTGGATGGCCCCGGAGATGCCGGCCGCGATGTAGATGTCCGGCTCGACGACCTGGCCGGTCTCCCCGATCTGTCGCTCCTCCCGGGCGTACTGCTCGACGTGCCCCTCGAACTGGTAGGAGGAGGTGACGATGCCCCGCGTGATGCCGAGTTCGGCGTCGCCGAACGCGTCGCGGAGCTCCAGTCCCAGCTCCATGCCGCGGGTCGGGTCGTCGCCGATGCCCCGGCCGAGCGCGACGATGACGTCGTGGCCCGTGAGGTCGATGCCGCCCTCGAGCTGGTCGTGTTCGGTGACCTGGACCCGGAGCCAGTCGTCGTCCAGGGACAGGTCGTGCTCGACGACCTCGCCCTCGCGCTCCGGATCTGCGTCGGGGACCGGGAAGCTCCCGGGGATGACCGACGCGCCCTGGGGGTGGAAGTCCCGATCCGGGGCGTCCAGACAGAGGATCGTCGAGTACTCGAACCCGGAGAAGTCCGGGCGCTTCATGTGCAGGACGCGCTCGAAGGTCCTGGTCTCGCCGGGCACCCCGGTCTTGGCGGGGTTGGTGATCTCGGCGCTCTCGATGAACAGGTCCGAGCAGTCGCTGGCCAGCCCGGAGTCGAGTTCGGCCTGTACCTGCGCCGAGAGGTCGCGCCCGTTGTTGGTCGCCGGGAAGAGCACGTACCGCGGCAGGTCGTAGTCCTTCCAGTCGGTCTCGGCACGGGACATGTCACAGAAGATCTCCGTGTACGGCTTGTGCCGGAACCGTTCGAGTTCGTCGTCCTCCTGGTAGATGGCGACGTCGGCACCGTAGGCGACGACGTCCTCGACGTGGTCCGCAGCGTCGTCGCCGATGACGACGCCGACGACCCGCTCGTCGGCGTCGTAGTCCTCGTTGTACCCGTCCATCAGCTTCCGGGCGTGGCCGAGCATCTCCTTCGAGACGTCGATGAGCTCGCCGGCCTGGGTCTCACAGTAGACCCACATGTCCTCGTAGTGGCCGCCCTTCTGCTTGATGTGCTGCTTGTCGTAGGTCGGGTGGTCGAGCGGGTCGACTTCCTCCCGGCGGGCCTCGATGGCCTCCTTCGCGCCGGTGCGATCCTCGCCGGTCTGCTCCTGCGTGAGGAGGGTGTCGAGTTCGTCCGGGTCGTCGATCGACTCGAGTTCCTCGGTCAGTTCGTCGACGGTGTAGTCGCTGGGATCGATCGGCATCTCAGTCGGCCCCCGCGAACGGTTGCAGTTCTTCGAGCACCTGTTCCATCCCGTCCTCGTCGCCGGGCGACACCATCGTCGCCTCCCGCTCGGAGGGCGCCTTCGGGATGGGGTCGACCGACGAGACGATCGTGGGCGACCCGTCCAGCCCGATGTTGTCCGGGTCCAGGTTGAGGTCGGCGTGGTCCCACGTCGTCAGGTGGTCCTCGAAGTCGGCGGCCCGCTCGGCCGTCTCCTCGCGGAGGTCTTTCAGCGTCAGCCGGTAGGACGCCCGCGGGTACGAGGGATCGAAGTCGGGATCCATCACGATGAACGCCGGGAGCGGCGCCTCGACGGTCTCGATCTCCTCGATGTCGCCCTCGACCAGTCGCTTGGCGCGGACCTGCCGCTCGTCCTCGTCGACGTCGAGCGCGACCACGTGCGTGATGATCGGCATGTCCAGACACCAGCACGTCTGCGGGCCGGTGTGGCCGGTCTCCCCGTCCGCCGTCTTGAACCCGGCGAAGACCAGGTCCGGCTCCTGGTCGAGCTTCTCGAGCGCCGAGGCCAGCGTGATGGCCGTCGCCCAGGTGTCGGAGGCGGCCAGTTCCCGGTCCGAGAGGTGGTAGAGCTCGTCGGCGTAGATGTCCTCCATCGCCTCCCGGAGCACGTCGCGATAGCCCGGCGGCCCCATGCTCATCACGCTCACGTCGCCGCCGTGACGGACCTTCGTCTGGAGCGCGCCGCGCAGCGCGTGTTTGTCGTTCGGATTCATCACCGTCGGGGTCTTGCCTCGTTCGAGGTGCCCCTCCTCGTCGAAGGAGACCTGACCCTCGCGGAAGTCGGGCACTCCTTTCGTCAGTACGACCTGATGCATTGAATCAGTCACCGTGTCTGGGTGAGACTCCCACGCTGGAGTAATATGTCTTGCCATACCAATCCCTGCGACTGCTCGCGGTTTCCCGGCAAAAAATGCGCGGCGGTCGGCGGCCTCAGATCTGGCTCTGGCGACCGGGGTCCACGTCGATCGCGTCGACCGGACAGACGTCCACGCAGAGCATGCAGTCGATGCACTGGGCCTCGTAGGTCGGGTCGGCCTTCTCCTCGGACTCGGGGTGGCCGGGAGTGTCGACCCAGGTGAACACGTCGACGGGGCAGTCGTCGACGCAGGCCCCGTCCGCGATGCAGATGTCGAAGTCGACCGCCACGTGCGTGCCGTGGATGCCGAGTTTCTCGGGTTCCTCGACCGGACCCCAGACTTCGTGGTCCTCGTGGGTGTCGACGATCTCGCGATTCTCCTGGAAGTTCGGGTCTATCGCCATGACTGGACAAGACACCCCGAGCACCTTAAACGTATTACCGAATACCTCGGTCAGTTCGCCGCCCGGGTCGCCCGCCGCCTGCTCGGTCCGCTCGCTCGTCTCGCCCGGCAGAGGACCCGGCGGCGACCAGCACGCCGACGGCCGCCGGCCTGCAGCCTGCCTACGGGTGGGCGTAGTAGCAGACCGCCTCGTCGTCGACGCTGTCCAGCCGGGCGAAGCCGACCCGCTCGAACTGGAGGAGGTCGTCCGGTCGGTGGTCGGTCAGGCCCGGTTCGGCGCGGCCCGTCACGTCGCCGTCCATCGTCCGCAGCGTCGTCGGGACGTTCCGGTCGGCCGGCACCCAGTGGACCACGTCGACGCCCTCCTCGCGGACGACGTCGATCGACTCGCCGGTGAACTCGAAGGCGTCGCGGGTGTGGCGCACCGGGCCGAACCCCTTGAGCCAGACGCGCTTGCCGTTCGGCGGCACGTCGTCCGGTTCGACCAGTACCCCGCCCGTGACGGGGATGTGGCGGGTGCCCCGCTCCTCGTGGTCGGGGTGGACCGGCGGCTCACCGGCGTCCGGGCCGCCGATCACCTGCTTTTCGACGCCGTCGCGCACGAGGAACGCGCGGTCGGTCTCGTCGTCGACCAGGTTCCGGTTCGCGGCGTACACCGAGGACATCGAGAGGTCGACGTTCGAGGTGGAGGTCCCGAGTTCGATCATCGCCTCGACCAGCGCCTCCCCACGGATGCCCCGCCGCCGGAGGCTGGCAATGGTCGGCGCGCGCGGGTCGTCCCACCCGTCGAGGTCGCCCGCCTCGATCAGTTCCTTGATCGTCGACGTGGAGAGCTTCACGTCGTAGGCGTCGACCTGGACGTGGCCCCAGTGGAGGACCTCGGGGTACTCCCAGTCGAAGTAGTCGTAGACGAACCCCTGGCGCTTCGCGGAGTCCTGGAGGTCGATTCCCCGGATGATGTGGGTGACGCCGAACTCGTGGTCGTCGACGCCGGACTGGAAGTCGAGCATGGGCCAGCAGCGGTACTCGCTGGCCGACTCGCGGGGATGGGGCGTGTCGACGACGCGGAACGCCACCCAGTCGCGCAGCGCCGGGTTGGCGTGCTCGATGTCGGTCCGGACCCGGAGGACCATCTCGCCGGCGTCGTACTCGCCCTCGACCATCCCCTCGAACTCCGTGCGCGTCGTCTCCCGGTCCTTCTCGCGGTGCGGACAGGGCTCGCCCGCGTTCTTCAGCCCCGAGAACTCCGCCTGCGGACACGAGCAGGTGTAGGCTCCACCCAGGTCGATCAGCTCTCGTGCGCGCTCGTAGTAGGTCGACAGCCGGTCGCTGGCCAGCGCCACCTCGTCCGGCTCGAATCCGAGGTAGTCGACCGCGTCGAGGATGGCGTCGTAGGCGTCCAGGTCGGGCCGCTTGGTCTCGGGGTCGGTGTCGTCGAAGCGGACCAGGAACCAGCCGTCGTATCGCTCCTTGTACGTCCCGATGACCGCAGGCATGCGCGCGTGCCCGATGTGCCACGGGCCGTTCGGGTTCGGCGCGGCGCGCATCCGCACCTCGTCGCAGGACTCGGCGTTCGGCAGGTCCGGCAGCACCTGCTCGTCCGGCTCGTCCGCCGCTTCCAGCGCCGCGAGTCGGTCGGGCGCCAGGTCTGCCAGGCGGTCGCGCCGGGCCGCCCGGTCCATCCGGTTGACGCGCTCGACCACGGGCGCGACCACGCCGGCGATCTCGTCGCCGTGCTCGCGGAACTCGGGGTTCTCGCCCATCAGCGGCCCCAGTATCGCCCCCACCTGGGCGTCGCTGTCGTGCTTGAGCGCGTTGAACAGGGCGTTCTCCTCGGCCGCCCGCTCGACGCGCTCGCGGAGGTCGTCGTCCATGGCACCCCGTTTCCCGGCCACGGTCAAAACTGCGGGGATTCCGGGCTGCGGAGGGTTACTCGTCCCGACCGTGCACCCTGCCGTGTCCGCGGTTACTCGTGGCTGCTACCCCATCGCTCTTCCCCGGGTTGCTTTCGTCGTATCCATCGGCGTCGTTGCCGTGGCCGTTGTCGTGATCTCCGTCGGCCGCTGGATCAGTACCTTCGGTCGGCCTGTTGCTGTTCCCAGAGTTCCCGACGCTCACGTCGTCGGGAGCCGTACAGTAGAACCGGACGTTGCTGATGGCGTGGGCCACCCTCTTGCCCTGTGGGTTCTCGGTTACAATACCAGTCACACAGGTGCCGGATGCCTGGACGCCCACGTCGGTAGTCTCGTATTCCGTCCCGGCCTTAACCACTGCATCGAGATGGCAGTAGTCCGTGGTGAAGCACGCTTGGATTGGTTCCCCGCCCTCGTCAGTTGTCCAGGAGTCGAACGAGATGTTGGTGTCTCCGTCCCCTTCGAGGACGAACTTGCTCGCATCCTCGTCCCACTCGTACTTGGCGAGGAGGTCGGTGTCGGTCGTACACTCGGTACAACAGTCACACTTGATCGTCACCGGCTCGTTGAGGTTCAGGTCCACCGTAGAGTCGTCGCCTGACAGAACGTACCAGGTTTCGATCTCCTGATTGGAGACACCGGAAGCAGGTTTCCGGCTGACTTCATCGAAGTCGAACTCAGCGGTGATACTGACCTCGAAGTCACACTCCAGACCACCGTTCCATGCCCCTCCGTCGGTCTGATTTGGTTTCCAGCGCCACTGCGGCGCGGTGTCTTGGGAACTGGAAAATTCGGCCGACGTGTCATCGTCCTTGACGACCCAGCTCCCGCCGCTGGGAAGGTCCATTGACGTGAAATCGACAGCACCGCCCACATCGTCTTCGGTGCTCCCGTGCATGACCACCAGGCTCGTCCCTTCGCCCTCCTCTCTGGTGTCTTCATAGAGGAATAGGACGCTTTTCGGACCGCCTTCGCCGCTTGCGTTTCTGCTGTTGAGCTCGTCGTTGTTCGAATGGTAGTTGCTGTAATCGTAGTACTCCTCAACAGGCATGTCGGCGCTGATAGCCGTGACACACCCCTTCTGATCCCCACCCTGCAAAACGGCATACTGTTGCGCTTCCGCTGCTGCCGCCACGCTCCCGCTCATCGCCGGCAACCCGACCCCACCGATTGCTCCGACCGCGGCCGCGCTCTTGAGCACGTCGCGGCGGTTGATACCCCACACCCTTCCTGAATCGTCGTTCGTCATGAGTCGTCTCCCGTGTAGAAAGACGGGCGAGTACAGGGTCAAATAGTAGGTTCGTTTACACAGTTCGCTGTCGTTTTTAATGACCCGTTATCACCGTCGAAACTGTCCGAGGGAACCGTTTCAGCTCCTGCAAGCGTCACGTCTCACCCTCTATCCGTGTGACGCGTGTGACGCGAGCAGCGCGACGCTCACTCGCCCCGCCGCTGGACCCGGAGGTAGCGTCGCGCGTGGTGGACGAGCGCGGGGTGGGGGTCGGCCGCGGCGCGCGCGGCGCTGATCCGGGCGAGCGTCCGGCCGAGGCCGGTTCCCGTCTCCCCGGCGAGTGCGGCCGCCGCGACCGACACGCTCCGCGAGGCGCCGGCCGAGCAGTGGACCAGCACCGACTCGTCCCGCCGCCGGACGGTCCGCACGGCCTCGACGGCGTCTGCGAAGGCGTCGAACGCGCAGGACGGCCCGTCGACCAGCGGGCGCTCGACGACCGCCGGCCCGTCGGGGTAGCCCCCGGGCGGGTCGGCGTGGGTCAGGCTGACCACGGCCGCGAGGTGCGCGGCCGCCGAGACGCTCTGGACGTCGCCCACGTACAGGCCGGGTGCGACTTCGTCCACGGCGCTCACCGGAAGGGCCGGCCGTCCTCGGCGTACGCGGCGGCGGAGTGGTAGAGGTTCGCGGCCATCAGGCTCGTCGCGTCCTCGGCACGGGCCTCGTACACCTCGACGACGGCCTCCTGGACGGCGTCGTCGTCCGGCGCCGCCTCCAGCGCGTAGTCGGCGAGGTGGCCGGCCAGCCGGTGGCCGCCGTCCTCGGCGAGGTCGAGCGCGCGCGCGACGAGGCGGTCGACGCCGCCGGCGAGCGACGCCACCTCGGCGGCCAGCGCCGCGCGCGGCGCGGGCTTGAGCTCCGACGGCCGGCCCGTCCACCACCCGCCGTAGTAGCGGAGCACGTTCCGGACGATGAACTCGGACTCGTCGTAGATCTCCCGGAGCCAGGGCTCGTCGGTCGCCGGCGGGTCGACCGCGTGGACGACGTCGACGTGTGGCGGCGACCCGTCCTCGAGGGCGGCGAGCGTCTGCTCGACGATCTGGTCGAGGTAGTCGGCGCTCGTCAGCAGGCGCTCCCGGATGCCGTCGGGGTCGTCGACGATCTGCTGGCCGTGCCCGGGACAGAGGTGGCGCGGCTCCTTGCCGGCCATCTCGCGGAGGGCGTCGGCCCACTCCCAGGGGTAGCGCTGGACTTTCTGCGGGTTGCCGCAGTTCGGCGCCATCGAGATGAAGAAGTCGCCGGAGCAGAGCACCTCCTTCTCCGGGCAGTACACCCAGGAGTGGTCGTCGGTCTCGCCGCGGGCGTGGTGGACCTCGAAGGTGAGCCCGCCCACCTCCAGGACGAGTTCGTCGTCGTAGAGCGTGTCGGGCGGGTAGTCCGGCTGGCGGAACGGCGTGTCCTCGGCGCGGTAGAGGTCGTCCTCGGCCTGTGCGGCGCCGCCGAACTGCCGGGCGTTGAGCGCGGTGTTGTGCGCGGGGGTCTCCTCGTAGCGGTCGAACCGCGCCGGCACGTTCTCGTGGGCGACGACCCGCGGCGCAGTCTCCTGGTCCGTGAGGAACGCGGGCAGGCCGTGGACGTGGTCGACGTGGCCGTGCGTGTAGATGGCGGTGTGGACCGGCGCCGTCGTCTCCTCGCGCAGGCGCGCCGCGAGGTCCGGTCCGAGTTCCTGCAGGCCGCTGTCGACCAGGACGATCCCGTCCTCCGTCTCGAAGGCCGTGCAGGCGCTGAACGTCGAGAGGTAGTGGACGCCGTCGGTGACCTCCGTCGTGTCGCTCTGCCAGCCGATGTCGCGGTAGGTGACGCGGTCGTTCGACATGCCCCCTCCGACCCGCGCGACCGACAAAAGCGTACCCCGGCCGCGGAAGGCTTACCCCGGACGCGGTCGCGGCTCCGCCATGGACTCAGACGTCACGCCCTACGAGTACGGTCGCCGGCTCGGTCCCCACGCCCTCGCGTTCGCGCTCGGCCTCCTGGCGGTCGGCTACGCCGCGACGACGTACTGGCAGTACGCGTACATGGCTGCCAACCCGGCCGTCGGTCGAGTCTCGACCTCGGCTGCCGGCGCGCTGTTCCACGTCGCACTGTTCCTGGTCGGCGCGATGGTCGCGTTCACGGCCGCGGGCACGGCGCTCTACCGGATCCTGCGGGACGCCGGCGGGAGCCGCTGAACGTCGCTGCTCCCGACCGCGCACCGGCGGTCCGCTTCGGCGGCGGTCCGAGTTCGACCGCGAGCGCGTGGCACGTCTCAGTCGGCGCCGGCGGCCGCCGCGCCGAACAGGTCCCGGAGGTGATCGTTCAGGAAGACGCCGTGTGGATCGAGGTCGCGCCGCACCGCCTGGAACCGGTCCCACTCGGGGTACCGCGGCGCGAGGTCCGCGGCGGTCTGGGTGTGGAGTTTCCCCCAGTGAGGTCGCCCCTCGTACTCGTCGAAGACGGCCTCGCAGCGGTCGAAGAACGCCCGGTAGGGCCGCTCGTGGTAGCGGTGGACGGCGACGAACGTCGTCTCGCGACCGTAGGCCGGGCTCAGCGGGACGTCGTCGGCGGCGACGCAGCGGAACTCGATCGGGAAGGAGATTCCGCCGTGAGATTCGAGCGCCGACCGCGCGCGCCGGAACGCCGCCTCGCCGTGGGCCGCGGGGAGGCCGTACTCCATCTCGTTGAACCGCACGTCCCGGACCGAGGGGAACACCTCGTGGCTGGGGCCGGTCTGGCGCTCGACGACCTCGCCGCCCCGGAGCGGCGGCGCGGGCTCGTCGGTGCGGTTGATCGTCTTGACCCGTGCGAGGTCGTCGCCGGGATACCAGAAAAACTCGAAGTGGCGGTTCTCGGATTTGTAGGCGTCCAGGTCGGCGAACACCTCGTCGACGGGGCGTTCGCGCGCGACCATCGACAGCTCGTAGCTCGGCTGGCAGTCGAGCGTGACCGCCGAGACGACGCCGAGTGCGCCGAGCGACACCTGCGCGGGGCCGAACGCCTCGTCGCCGGGTTCGAGCGTCCTGACCCGGCCGTCGGCGGTGACGAGGCGGACGGCGGTCACCTGCGTGGCCAGGACGCCGAAGTCGGTGCCCGTCCCGTGGGTCCCGGTGGCGAGCGCGCCCGCCACCGTCTGCCGGTCGATGTCGCCCAGGTTCTCCATCGCGAGGCCGTGCGCGGCGAGTTCGCGGCCGGCGTCGGCCAGGACGGTCCCCGCGCGGACCGTCGCCCGCCCGCGTTCAGGGTCGACCGACTCGACGCCGGCGTAGTTCTCCAGGGAGACGAGCACGTCGTCGGTGGGGACGACGTCGGTGAACGAGTGCCCCGCCCCGGCGACGCGGATGGTCGACTCCGGCGCGTGCGTCTCGACCAGCGAGACGAGTTCGGCCTCCGTCTCCGGTCGCTCGATCGCGGTCGGTTCGCACGCGACCCGGCCCGACCAGTTCTCCCAGCGTGGCATCGTCCCCGGTTCGCGGGTCGGGACAATAAGGGTTGGCAGGCAGTCACACAGGGCAACACTGAACCCGGCGGCGCGAGGGGGGCGTGGCATGGACCTCACGGCACAGGTGTACGAAGCGGAGGCGACCGGGTGGCGTCGCGGGCTCTACGCGGACGTGACGGCGACGTTCCGCGCGCCGTTCGTCAACTGGATCTTCCGGACGACGATGGCGAACTACCCGTCGCTTCTCCGCTACGCGTGGGGGCAGGTAAAGCCGATCTTCCAGACGCGGGCGTTCGGACAGGTCAGCGCCGACTACCGCGACGCGGTCCTCTCGCCGGTCGACCTCCCGACGTACCGCCGCGCCGACCTGGGCCTGCCGCCCGCGGAGTACCGGGAGCTGTGCGGCCAGCTCGCCACGTTCGACGTGGTGGCGCCGCGCCTGGCCGTGCTATTCGAGACGGTCGACCGCGGGCTGTCCGGCGATCTCTCGCCGGACCCGCGCCCCGACCGGGCCGCGACCGAGCCGCTCCCGGCGTGGCTGGACGCCGACCGCGGGCGCTCGCCGACCATGACGGCCGTCGATCCGGAGGCGGAGGGCGCGTTCGGCGCGACCGTCGCCTCGATCCGCGACGTCCACGATCTCGGTCCGGTGCTGCCGAGCATCTACCGGTGTCTCGCCCAGTGGCCCGGGTACCTGACGACGGCCTGGCCGGCCGTCGAGGACGCGCTGGACGCGCTCGACCGCCCGACCGTCTTCGCCGAGGTCGCGTCGTTCGTCGACGCGCTCCCCTACCGACCGCGGCTCTCGCCGGCCGACCTGGAGGCCGCGGGGTTCGAGACGGAGACGACCGAGGACCTGCGGGGCGTCTTCGACGCGTTCAACCAGGGACCGGACGGGACCGTGCTCCCGGCCATCCACCTCCACGCTGCGACCGTCGGGGCGAGCGGCCACCGCGGCCCGGTCTGACTACTGCGCGACGCCCATCGCGTCGAACAGCGGTTCGACGAGCGGTTCGACGGGTTCGTCGGGCGCGACGCCCAGGAGCACGCCCTGTCGGCCGTCGTACACCCGGACCAGTTTCAGGTGGTCCATCCGGGTCGTGAGGTAGTCGACCCGCTCGGCGGCGGGGAACAGCGAATTCACGAACAGGTCGATCTCCGCGAAGTCGACGTTGACGTAGTCGTGGATGCGCTGGAAGTGGTCCAGCATCGCCGCCTCGTCCTCGTAGTTCGCGACGGTCAGGTCGCTGGCGTAGAGGACGTTGAAGTCGTCGGCGTCGTACTCGACCACCGCGAACACGGGGTCGCGGGCACGCTCCCGTATCACCTCCACGGCCTCTTCGATCTCGAACGCGACGATCTCTCGGGAGTTGAACACCGACATGCTCTCGCAACTGAATCAGTGGCCCAGACTACATAAACGTCCACGTCACGAACGCGACGCTCTTGTAAGTTGCATGCCAAGCGCGGGCATGGACCTGCGAATCGGGCGGCACGTCCCGGCGGCGACGGGACTCTTGACCGCCGCGTCGCTCGCGCTCGTCTTCGGTGCGGTGCTCGGGGCGCTCCCGCCGCTCCCCCGCGCGCCCGAGGCCGTCCTGGCGGCCATCCCGCACGTCAACGCCGCCCTCAGCGTCGTCGCCGTCGTGACCATCTCGGTCGGCTGGCGCGCGATCCGGCGCGGTGCGGTTCGGCGCCACCGCGCCGCCATGCTCGTCTCGCTGGCGCTGTTCGCGACGTTTCTGGCGCTCTACCTCTACCGGGTGAGCCTGCTCGGCCCGAGCGGGTTCGCCGGCCCGGACGCCGTCTACCGGTTCGTCTACCTCCCGATTCTCGCCGTCCACATGCTCCTGGCGATCGTTTGCATCCCGCTGCTCTACTACGTCCTGCTGCTGGCGCTCACCCGACCGGTCCAGCGACTGCCGGCCACGAACCACCCCCGCGTCGGCCGCGTGGCCGCCCCCCTGTGGCTGGCCTCGTTCGTTCTCGGTACCGTCGTCTACCTCCTGCTCTACGTCGTCTACGGCCACGCCGGGTGAGGCTGCAGGCCGCCCGTCCGGCGCCCGGGGCCGCCCGCAGGACCGGCCGACGGTACGGGCGTCCGGTACCCTGATACGCCGCGGCGTCGAGACGTCGACCATGGACGTCACCGTCTCCGCATCTACGGTCCGGGGCCGCGCGCGAGCCCCGCCGTCGAAGAGTTACACCCACCGCGCCATCCTCGCGGCCGGCTACGCGGCCGGCGCGCTCGTCCACGACCCGCTCGTGAGCGCCGACACCCGTGCGACCGCCCGCGCGGTCGAGGCGTTCGGCGGCAGCGTCGACCCGCACCGCGTCCCCGACGACGCGGACGGCTCGCCCGAGGACCCCACCCTCGCCGGCCTCGGATCGGACGTCGAGGCGCTGGACGTCGAGGGATTCACCGGCCGTCCCGGGGTGCCGGCGGACGTCCTGGACTGCGCCAACAGCGGCACGACGATGCGGCTGACCACGGCCACGGCCGCGCTCGCGGACGGCCTGACGGTGCTGACCGGCGACGCCTCGCTCCGGTCCCGACCCCAGGGGCCGCTGCTCGACGCGATCGAGGCGCTCGGCGGCCGGGCGGAGAGCACCCGCGGCACCGGGCAGGCACCCCTCGTGGTGGGCGGCCCCCTGGAGGGCGGTGCCGTCGCCATCCCCGGCGACGTCTCCTCGCAGTTCGTCACCGCGCTCCTGATGGCCGGCGCCGTCACCGACGCCGGCGTCGAGATCGACCTGGAGACGGAACTCAAGTCCGCGCCCTACGTCGAGATCACCCGCGAGGTGCTCGACGAGTTCGGCGTCGAGACCGAGCGGACGGACGCCGGGTTCGCCGTCCCGGGCGGCCAGACGTACGAGCCGACCGACGGGGAGTACCACGTCCCCGGCGACTTCTCCTCGATGTCCTACCTCCTCGCGGCGGGGGCGCTCGCCGCCGACGGCGACCTGATCGTCGAGGGCGCCTACCCCAGCGCACAGGGCGACATCGCCATCGTCGACGTCCTGGAGCGGATGGGCGCCGACGTCGACTGGGACCGCGAGAACGGCGTCATCACCGTCCGCCAGTCCGACCTGACGGGCGTCGAGGTCGCCGTGGGCGACACGCCCGACCTCCTCCCCACCGTCGCGGCGCTCGGCGCGGCCGCCGACGGCACGACCCGCATCGTCGACGCCGAGCACGTCCGCTACAAGGAGACCGACCGCGTCAGCGCGATGGCCGAGGAACTCGACCGCCTCGGGGCCGCCGTCGAGGAGTCCCGGGAGACGCTCACCGTCCACGGCGGCGAGTCCTCGCTGACCGGCACGCGCGTCGACGGCCGCGCCGACCACCGCATCGTGATGGCGCTGGCGGTGGCCGGCCTCGTCGCCGAGGGCACGACGACCATCGAGGGCGCCGAACACGTCGACGTCTCCTTCCCGGGGTTCTTCGACGTGCTGTACGACCTCGGCGCGAGCGTCGACCGGTGAGCGTGAGCGACTCTTCTCGCCGATCGCGGCGAGCAGGCGCGAGCGTCGACCGGTGAGCGTGAGCGACTCTTCTCGCCGATCGCGGCGAGCAGGCGCGAGCGTCGACCGGTGAGCGTGGGCAGCGCCGTCGCCGGGACTGCCCGTCCCGCCGTGACCGCTCGCACCGGCGGGGACGCCACATTCTACAACCTCTAAATGCCCTCATCCCCGACGGTGTGGTAATGAACGGGAACCGTTTCGGGCGGCTCTTCCAGGTGACGACGTTCGGCGAGAGCCACGGGGAGGCGATGGGCTGTACGGTCTCTGGCTGTCCGGCCGGCGTCGAACTGGACGAGTCGGCCATCCAGCGCGACCTCGACCGCCGCAAGCCCGGCCAGTCGATGATCACCACCTCCCGGGGCGAACCGGACGAGGTGACCATCAACTCCGGCCTGCAGGACGGCTACACGACCGGGACGCCCATCGGCATGGTCATCCAGAACAAGGACGCCCGCTCGGGGAAGTACGAGCCGTTCGTGACGGCGCCGCGCCCGAGCCACGGCGACTTCACCTACTCCGCGAAGTTCGGCACCCGCAACTGGGGCGGCGGCGGCCGGTCCTCGGCCCGGGAGACGGTCAACTGGGTCGCCGCCGGCGCCATCGCCAAGCAGGTGCTCGACCAGAGCGAGTACGACGTCCAGCTCAAGGCCCACGTCGACCAGATTGGCGACGTCGAGGCGCCCGAGGTCTCCTTCGAGGAGATGCTCGAGCACACCGAGGAGAACGAGGTGCGCTGTGCGCACCCCGAGACGGCGGCCGAGATGCGCGACCTCGTCGACGAGTACCAGCGCGAGGGCGACTCGATCGGCGGCTCCATCTACTTCGAGGTGCACGGGCTGCCGCGCGGGCTGGGCGCGCCCCGCTTCGACGCCTTCGAGGCCCGGCTCGGGCAGGCCATGCTCTCGATCCCGGCCACGACCGCCTTCGAGTTCGGCCTCGGGCGCGAGGCGCGCCGGTACGCCGGGAAGGAGCGCAACGACGACTGGACCTTCGACGAGGACGGCGACCCCGTCCCCGTCGAGAACGATCACGGCGGTGTCCAGGGCGGCATCACCACGGGGCTGCCGGTATACGGCGAGGTGACGCTCCACGCGCCGACCTCGATCCCGAAGGCCCAGGAGACCGTGGACTGGGAGACGGGCGAGCACAAGGACGTGCAGGTAGTCGGGCGCCACGACCCCGTCCTCCCGCCCCGTGGCGTCCCCGTGGTCGAGGCGATGCTCTACCTGACGGTCGTGGACTTCATGCTGCTCGGCGGCCGCCTCAACCCCGACCGCCTCGACGACCGGCCGGGCGAGTACGACACCGACTACCACCCCTCCAGCCCGCAGAACGACCCCGACGACGCGGCCACGCACGCCGAACCGACCGACGGGAACTGACGGGTCCAGTCACCGCCACCTGGTCCACGCAACCGCGAGGAGCGCGCCGGCCCAGAGCACGACCGTCGGGAGCGGCCCGTGGGCGCCGAGGGCGGCGCCGACCGCCCGGTCGTCGAGCGGGTAGAGCCACATGATCCCGGAGGCGGTGAACGAATCGATGACGAGGTGAGACAGGCCGCCGACGAGGACAGCCGCGGCCGTCCCGCGCTCGCCGGACCACCAGTACGCGACGAGGGCGGCGCCCGCGACGAACAGCGGCGTGTGGAGGAGCCCCCGGTGGACGAACGGGAAGAACAGACGGCGCCCGAACAGGAGGTCGACGTCGGGCAGGACGCCGCCGCGGAGGCCGGCCGCGGTCGGGGTTCCCGTCGTCCGGGCGAGCGCGTACCCGACCGCGCCGTGGGTGAGGAGCGCGACCGCAAGATAGAGCGCGTGGGCGGGCGTCACGGACGCTCGAACTCCACGTCGAGGACGTCCCAGACGGTGACGTCGTGGTAGGCGCCGCCCTTGTAGATGTTGTCGCGCTGGCGGCCGACCTGCTGGAAGCCGAGTTTCTCGAGGACCCGCTCGCTGGCGTCGTTGCCGGCCTGTACCTTCGCGACGACGCTGTGCGCGTTGAGTTCGTCGAGCGCGTAGCCGACGAGCAGCGCCGCCGCCTCGGAGGCGTACCCCCGTCCCTGGAACGCCGTGAGGACGTAGTACGCCAGTTCCGCGACGCGGGCGCGGTCGTCGGTCAGTTCCACGGCGGCCCACCCGACCGCGTCGCCCTCGGCGCGGATCGCACAGAGTGCGCCGGGGTCGTCGCGGCGCTGACGGGCCTCCACCCGTTCGCGGGCCGCCCCCGGTGTGAGACACTGGCCGTAGTAGCCGGTGGCGCGCATGGCGGGGTCGTCGCGCGACCGCCGGAAGGCGTCCACGTGTGCCGGCTCCTCGGGATCGAGCGGGACCAGTTCGACCGCGTCGCCTTCGAGGAAGGCCATGCTCCCCGCTCGCGCCGGTCCGGGTTAGGCGTGGCGGTGGTTGCCGGTCGGTCGGGCCGGTCCTGCGTGCGCTTTACCAGTACGTCTCGGGGTTCGACGTCCAGCGCCCGTCGTGGCGGCCGGTGAGGACCATGGCGACGACGGCGACGACGACGAGCGCGAGCGAGACGGCCGCCGCGACGGCGAACGAGCCTGCGAACAGCCCGTTGGTAGCGAGCGAGACGACCGCACCGACGGCGGCGCCCACGACCGCCAGCACGCCCAGCAGGCCGACGAGTTGTGTCCACTCCATGGTCGGTGCGCGTCGGCCGGGAATATAAAACTCAAGACATCGGCGCCCCACGGTCCGGTATGACCACCGTCGCCGTGCTCTGCGACCCGCCACGATCCGGGCTCGTCCTCTCGTCGCTCGTCGCGTCCTCGCCGCTCACCGAACCCGAGGCAGCAGACCTCTACGCCGCGATGCTCCGGGACGTGGTGAGCGCCGTCGCGGGCAGCGGCGGCGAACTCCTGGTCAACTACCGCCCCGACGACGCGCTCCCCAGGGCCCACGCGGACGGAGACGCGGCGGCGGAGGTCCGGGAGGCGGTGGCGCCCGCGCTCGCCGACCCCGACGACGCGCGGTTCGAGCGCCAGGTCGGGGAGACCTTCGCCGGGCGCGCCGGGAACACCGTCACGCACCTGCTCGAACGCGAGGGCGTCACCACCGCCGCGGTCGTCGAGCCGACGGCTGCGTTCCTCGCGCGGAGCCAGGTCGACAACGCGGCGATGACGCTCCGCCGGAGCGAGGTCGTACTCGGCCCCGCGACCGAGGGGCGGGTCTACTACGCCGGCTTCGCCGACACCGTCGACTTCACGGACGCCTACGCGTCGCCCGCGATCGAGACGCTTACCGACCGCGGCGTCGACGCCGGCCACGACGTGGACTTCCTGCCCTCGCTCCCCGTGATCGAGACCGGCGCCGACCTCGCGGGCGCCCTGACGCTGCTCCGCGCACGACGGCGCGCCGAGCGCCCCGTCCCGTCCCACACCGCCGCCTGCCTCGACGACGTCGGGATCGCAGTCGTCGCCGACGACGACGGCCTGCGCCTGGTCCGGTGAGCACCGACAGGTCTTAGCCTCCCCCGCGGGAAGTCCTGCCTGCGGTGGGGTGGCAGAGTGGACCAACGCGCCTGCCTTGAGAGCAGGTGGCCGCCAGGCCTCATGGGTTCGAATCCCATCCCCACCGTCGCTGCGCGGCGCACCTTCGCGTCGCGCGACGATCTCACGGTGGGTTCGGGCCCTGGACGACGAGCGGTCGCGAGTCGTCTCCCGGTTCGAATCCCGTCCCCACCGCTCGCGGTGCGGCGCACCGCCGCTCCACCGACGACGGGGGCTGCCCCGCCGTTTTTACCGTCTGGCGACCGATCGCCTGCCCATGCCCTGGGCCTGTGAGCGCTGCAGACGAGTGATGACCCAGAACCCGGCCGCGTGCCCGAACTGCGGACACCACGTCTTCGAGCCGATCGACCGCGACGACCTCCCACGGAACGACGGCGAGGAGCCACAGTCGATCGACCCGGCCGACCTGGGACGGATGAGTTCGGTCCCCGCGTCCCGGCCCTCGGCGCCGTCGCCAGACGTCGCCCCGGACGGGTCCCTCGCCACGACCGGGGCGGCCGACGACGGTCGACGGAGCGTCTGGACGCGGCTCCGGCGCTGGTTGCCGTTCTAGCGCCGGGGGTCGGGCACCGGCGTGCCGAGTAATCGTCGTCACTGCCGTCGGCATCTCCGCATTGGCCGACGCGTTCGTACATCGAAGAACGTCACTGTATCGACAAATACAACACTAATTTCTGCGAAGGCCCTGCTGCCAACGCCCCCGCGAGCCAGCCCGTTACGGTCCCCCGACTCCACCACGCCCCCGTGCGGGGCTGTTGGCACTGCTCTCCTCTTTCCGGCGATGCCGCGCGCGAGCGCCGCGGCGGCCGGTCACCCCGCGTTTGCCGCCCCACTCCCGGCACCGTCGGACTCGCGCTCGGTTCGGTTGGCCGGTGCGGGCGCGCTGACCCTCCTCGAGACGCCGGCCGCGTTGGGCTCGCTCCACTGGACTTCCGCCAGGTGCCCGTCGTAGGTGAGGATGATCGTGTACTCGCTGGGGTGGGTGACGTTGAGCGTGGCGTTGAACGGGACCTCGCGGTCGCAGCCGGCGGCCGGCCCGCGCGAGACGCGCCGGACGTCCAGGTGGTAGCGGTGCGGCCCGACCTGGTCGAACGAGGCGTCGAGGGTGGCGTTCCGGTGCGCGACGGGGACGGTGTCGTTGATGCTGATCCGGCGGCCGCCCGGGACCGGCCGGCTGCCCGTCGAGGCGTTGTACGTCTGGTCGGCACAGATCGGATCGAGCGTCTGGAAGCGGGCGAGGCCGGACTCCTCGAAGCCGCGGCCGTCGTGTGAGAACAGGCCCGCGCCGCCGGTGACGACGACGAGCGCGCCCGCGATCAGTGCCAGGAGGACGGCGACTACCGCGATACGTGACGTGGTCGTGTTCATCGGGGACCGTCGGGGCGTTGGGCCACTGGCCTGAAAAACCGTTCGAGCGCGGCCGGCGACAGACGTTTGGCGACCGGGTCGCAACGGTCGACATGGACGACCGGACCACCCGACAGCGCATCGCCGACGTGCTCCGGGAGCGTCCCGCGACCCCGAGCGGCCTGGCCCGCGAGTTCGACCTCACCCCCGGCGGCGCCCTCACGCACGTCGAGCACGTGGCCGCCTCGCTCGACGGCACGGACGAGGAACTGCTCGTGGCCCCGCCAGCCTGTCGCGACTGCGGATTCGACGGCTTCGACGACCTCCTCAACCGCCCGTCCAGGTGTCCCGAGTGCAAGAGCGAGTCGATCGACGAGCCGGCGTTCCGGATCGGCTGAGCCGGCGCCGCCGGCCGTTCAGAAGTCGATCCGGCTCCCCGTCGAGAGGTCGTGCTCGCCCGAGGGACCGAGGTGCTCGAACTCGTACCGGTCGTCGGTGAGATAGACCGCGCCGTCGGCGACGGTCACTTCGACCGCCGCCAGGTAGGCGCCCTCGCAGGGGCCGAACGTGCAGTGGCCGGTGTCGCGCTCGAAGAGCGCGCCGTGGCGGCCGCAGAGCAGTTGCCCGTCCCGGATCGTCGCTCCGCTCCCCGTGTCGAGCCTGACGTCCGTCCAGTGCTGGCAGTGGTTCTTCCAGGCCGCGACCCCGTCGTCGAGGGAGACGAGGATCGCCTCCTCCAGGTCGAATCCGTCGCGGACGGTGAACAGGAGCGTCGAGTCGGCCGGTACGTCCTCGGTCGCGGCGATGCGGCTGGCCTCGTCCATCACGGCGCCGTTCGCCGGCGGGCGGTTTGAACGCTCTGCCTTTCGGTCGCCTCGGCCGGACGGCGCCGACCCCACCCGCCGGTGGCTTCAAGAGACCGCTCCGTCACCACCACCCTATGTCCGACCTCCTCGTCTACGGGGCCTACGGGTACACCGGCGACCTGGTCGCCCGTGCGGCCGTCGAGGCGGGCCTCGACCCGATCCTCGCGGGGCGGCGCGAGCGCCCGGTCAGCGAGCAGGCCCGCGAACTCGACCTGGCGTACCGCGCGTTCCCGCTCGACGTGGCCCCGCGGGCGGTCGACGACGTCGCAGTCGTGGTCAACTGCGCCGGGCCCTTCGTCAACACCTACGAACCGCTGGTCGAGGCCTGCGTCGAGACCGGCGCGCACTACGTGGACGTCACCGGCGAGGTCGACGTCTTCGAGGCCGTCCGGGGCTACGACCGCGCGGCGCGCGAGGCCGGCGTCACGCTCCTCCCGGGTGCGGGATTCGACGTCGTCCCGACGGACTGCCTCGCGAACTACCTGCACGACCGACTCCCCGGGGCGACGCATCTCACCACCGCGATCGACGGCCTCCAGACGCTGTCTCCGGGGACCACCCGGACGCTCGTCGAGGTGATCGAGGAGGGAGCGTTCGTCCGCGAGGAGGGCCTGCTGACGCCCGTCCCGCTCGGCGAGCGCACCCGGTCCATCGACTTCGGCGACGGGCACGGGGAGCGACTGACGACGCTCGTCCCCTGGGGAGACGTCTCCACCGCGTACCACTCGACCGGCGTCCCGAACGTCGGGGTCTACGCGCCGACGTCGCGGTGGGGCCGCCGTGCGCTCGCCGCGGTGGACGCGCTCTCGCCCGTTCTCGGCACCCGGCCGGTGAAGGCGACGCTCCAGCGACTCGCGGGCGCCGTCGTCGACGGGCCGACGGCGCGCGAGCGCGAGACGGGCACGGCCGACGTCTGGGGCGAGGTGACCGACGGCGAGGAGACGGCGCGAGCCCGACTCGTCACCCCGGAACCGTACGCGTTCACCGCGCGGGCGGCCGTCGAGATCGCGATCCGGGTGCGCGACGGCGCGGCCCCCGTCGGCTACCAGACGCCGGCGTCGGCCCACGGTCCCGGCCTCGCGACCGACCTCGGCGCGAGCGAGTTCGAGGACCTGGCCTAGCGAGTCAGTCGCCGTAGTGGCGCCGCTCGACCAGTTCGTCGAACAGGCGCTGGAGGAGCGCCGTGATCGCCCCGGCCCCGACCTCGATGCCGTCGACGGTCGCCACCGGCCGGAGCTCCCACGTCGCGCTCGTGAGGAAGGCCTCGTCGGCGTCCCTGACGTCGGCCACCGAGTGGCGCCCGGTCTCGACGGGGAACGACTCCTCGCGCGCCAGCCCGAGCACCACCTCGCGCGTGACCCCGGGGGACAGCGGGACGGCCGCGCCCGGCGTCTTGAGCGTCCCGTCGTCGACGAAGAAGACGTTGCTCGTCGCGCCCTCGACGAGGTGGCCGTTGACGTCGCGCACCAGGGCCTCGTCGGCCCGGTGAGCGTCGGTGGCCGCGCGCTGGAGCTCCAGCCGCGCGAGGACGCCGTTCAGGCGGCTGTGGGTGCGGCCGTCGGCGGGCAGCGCGGCCTCCGGCGGCTTCCGCGTCCTGACGGTCTGGACCGTCGCCGGGCCGTCCCACGCCCGGTCGCCGGCCAGGCCGCCGCGCGGCAGTTCCGAGACGACGACCACTACCGTGGGATCGACGTCCGGGTCCGGCGTGAGCCCGCCCGACTGGACGCCCCGCGTCACCGAGAGCCGGACGCGCGCGTCCGCCAGGTCGTTGGCGTCGAGCGTCGCGCGGACCCGCTCGCGGCAGTCGCCGGGGACGGCGTCGGCCATCCCGAGCCGCTCGGCCGTCTGGCGGAGCCGCCGCTCGTGCGCGGTCCACTCGAAGCACCGGCCGCCGTAGGCCCGTAGCGTCTCGACGGCGGCGTCGCCGTACGCGAACCCCCTGTCCCGGACGCTGACTGCCGCCTCGCTCGCCGGGACGAGGTCGCCGTCGACGTGGTAGCACAACTCGCTCACGCGTCGCGACCCCCCCGGCCGACCGGGGCGCGCCGGCACGCGCTGGCGTCGGTCGTCCCGGCCCGGAACGCCCACCCGTCGATCGCAACCGTGGTCATGGGTTCGCCGGAGGGGACGGGCGTCGGAACGTCTTTCGGTTCAGCGCGTCTCGCGGGCCGTCTCCATCCACCGCTCGATGCGCTTCTCGGAGATGCCGGACTCCTCCGCGACCGTCAGCGGGTCGGCCTCCACGAGGTCGCCGACGGTCTCGACGCCGGCGTCGGCCAGCCGCTCCGCGTACGCCGACCCGATGCCGGTGAGCGAGTCGACCGGCCGGTCGTCTGCCGCGTCGTCGTCCGCGTCCGCGTCGTCGTCCGCCGACGTCTCGTCGGCGGTCTCCGACTCGTCGGTGTCACCTACGGCCTCCGCGTCGTCGTCTCCCTCGACCCCACTCTCGTCGGTGTCGGCTGCGGTCTCGCTCTCGTCGTCCTCCGCGGCTCCCTCCTCCTCGTCTCCGTCGGCCGCCGAGCCGGTTTCGTCCTCGTCCGCTCCGGGTTCGGTCTCGGCACCGGCGTCGGGGTCCTCGACCTGGGACTGTGGGCCGGCCGCCTCGGCGGGTTCCGTGGCGGCGTCGACGCCTTCCTCGGGCGGTTCCTCGGTCAGCGAGCCGGTCGAGGCGGCGGCGTCGCCCTCGCTGGCGGCCGACGCCTCCACGTCGACGCCCTTGACCGCCGACTCGCTCTCGGCGTCCGGTTCGTACTCTACCGCGACGTCCGTCCCCCGGTCGGCCGTCGACTCGTCCGTCGTCGACAGTCCCAGGGCGGACTTGATCCTGTCCAGGAGACCCATGTCCGGCGCTACTGTCCGATGCGACTTAAAGCCGGCTGCGTAGCGCGTCGTTCATGGCGTCGACCGGGGCCGTGCGTCCGGTCCAGCGCTCGAACGCCTCGACGCCCTGGTAGAGGAGCATCCAGGCGCCGTCGACGGTCGTCGCCCCGGCCGCGGCGGCGTCCCGGAGCAGGCGCGTCTGGAGCGGCCGGTAGACGGCGTCGAGGACGGCGAGGTCGCCGTGCAGCGCGTCCGCGGGAACCGGCGAGACGTCCTCATCCATCCCGACGCTGGTCGCGTTCACCAGGACGTCGGCGTCCGCGAGCAGCGACGCGAGGTCGTCCAGGCCGTGGCCGGTCGCCCCGGGGACCTCCTCGGCCAGCGCGCGGGCGCGTTCGACGGTCCGGTTGGCCACGCTGACGGTCATTCCCTGGTCCGCGAGCGCGAACGCCGCGGCGCGGCCGGCGCCGCCCGCGCCGACGACGACGGCGGTCCCCGACAGGGCGACGTCGTGCGTCTCGAACGCGCGCACGACGCCGGCGGCGTCCGTGTTGTGCCCGGTCCCGGCCGCGACGTCGACGGTGTTGACCGCACCGATCCGGGCCGCGAGGTCGTCCGGTTCGACCAGCGAGAGGACGTCCTGCTTGAACGGGATCGTGACGTTCAGCCCGACGACGCCGAGCGCGGCCGCACCGTCGAGCGCCCGCGCGAGGTCGTCGCGCTCGGGCTCGAAGGTGACGTAGCGCGCGTCCATCTCCAGTTGCTCGTAGGCGGCCTCGTGCATCGGCGGCGAGAGCGAGTGGCCCACCGGGTTGCCGAGCAGTCCGAACACCTGCATGGGTCCGGATGAGGCGTCGGGGGCTCTAATACTGCCTGGTGTCCCACCTGCCGGGCCGGGTCGGAGGTGGCCGGACCGCGGCTGTCGGTGCGACCCGTGCCGGACGGGCGAGCCGGGCGTCCGCCGGAGCCGGGAGCGCGGTCAGTACTCCCGTTCGACGAGGTAGTCTGCGATGCCGCGGAGACGCTGGCGCGCGTCGCTCTCCGGGAGGACGTCCAGCCTGTCTTTCCCCTGCTCGACGAGGTCGTGTGCGGTCTGCCGGGCGTACTCGATGCTCCCGGCGGATTCGAGTTCGCGGAGCGCGACCTCGACGTCGTCGTCGGTCGGATCCTCGCCGACGAGCGCGTCGACGTCGACGCCCTGTTCGCGGGCGTGGACGGTGACGATCGTCCGCTTGCCCTCGGCGAGGTCGCTCCCGCGCTGTTTGCCGAGCTTCTCGCTCGACGTCGTCAGGTCGAGCAGGTCGTCCTGGATCTGGAAGGCCTGCCCGATCGACCGGCCGTACTCGGTGAGCGCCCTGACGACGCGTTCGTCGGCGCCGAGCAGCGTCCCGGGGATGGAGGCGGCGGCCGCGTACAGCACGGCCGTCTTGTACTCGACCATCTCCAGGTACTCCTCGACCGAGACGTCGTCACGGCTCTCGAACTCGACGTCGAACGCCTGGCCCTCGCAGATCTGGGTGCAGGTCGTCGCCAGGCAGTCCAGCGCGCTGGCCGCCCGGGTCGGCGGCGCGCCCGTGTCCAGCATGTACTCGAAGGCCTTCGAGTAGAGCGTGTCGCCCGCCAGGATGGCGGTCTCGACGTCGTACTCCCGGTGGACCGACGGGACGCCGCGCCGGAGGTCGTCGTCGTCCATGATGTCGTCGTGGATGAGCGTGAACG
>JBDGSV010000040.1:0-45630 GCA_042217375.1 Haloarculaceae archaeon
CGACGCCGCCATGGAGGAGGCCCACTTCCTCACGAAGTTCGCCGAGAAGGTCTACCTCGTCCACCGTCGCGAGGAGTTCCGCGCCGAGGACTACTGGATCCAGAAGGTCGAGGACAAGGTCGCAGAGGGAGAGATCGAGATCCGCCGCAACACCGAACTCGTCGAGATCCACGGCACGCCCGAGGACGGCGTCGACCACGTCACGCTGGCGAGCAACCCCGAGGGCCACCCGAGCGAGAAACTCGACGCCCCCGGGACCGAGACGTACGACATGGACGTCGGGGCCGTCTTCCTCGCCATCGGCCACACCCCCAACACCGACTACCTGGAGGGGACGGACGTCGAGCGCGACGAGGCCGGCTACATCCGGACCGAGGGCGGCGACGGCGGCGGCCAGACCCAGACCGCCGTCCCCGGCGTGTTCGGCGCCGGCGACGTCGTCGACTACTACTACCAGCAGGCCGTCACCGCCGCCGGGATGGGGAGCAAGGCCGCCATCGACGCCGACACCTACCTGGAGGACCTCGAACGCACCGGCGCCACGGTCGGCGACGCGGCGGCCGCCGAGTCGGACGACTGAGCGCTCGCCGGCCGGTCGACACCCACACATCCTTTACCCCCGGTCGTCCTACGGAGTGCATGGCCGTCGAGACAGTGACGCTCACGATCGAAGGACCGGACGGTACAGACGAACTCACGCTCCCCGCAGCCCTGCTCGACATGCTCTCGGAGGGCGACGAGACCGACGCCGAGGTGGTCGGCGACCTCGCGCTGTTCGGCTGCGCACAGCGCGTCCACGGCGCCATCCACCACCAGCAGAGAGAGCCGTCCGAGGAACTCGCCGCCGTCGAGGAGGCGACGATGGACCTCTTCGAGGAGCGGTTCGGGATGACCTACGGCGAGGCCACGGGCCACCAGCACTGACGCCCAGCGGCGCGCTCACGGCACGTCGTACCGGAGGAGGACGCCGTCGTCGATCCGTTCGACGCCGACCAGCGACAGCGCCGGGAACGACTCGACGAACCCCTCGCCGTCAGCGAGCGTGGGCGCGTCGCGGCCGCCGACGACCAGCGACCCGACGTAGACGGTGAGGTCGTCGACGAGTCCGTCGGCGAACAGCGAGTAGATCAGTTCGCCGCCGCCCTCGACGAACAGGTCGTCGACGCCGCGGTCGGCCAGCGCCGCGAACGCCTCGGGGAGCGCGACCCGATCGTCACCCGCGTGCACGACCGTGGCGCCGCGCTCGGTCAGTTCTGCCACCCGGTCCGCCGGCGCGACCGCCCCGACGAGGAGGTAGGTGGTGGCGGCGTCGTCGAGCACCCGGGCGTCGGGCGGCGTCCGCGCGCGGGTGTCAACCACGACGCGGGCCGGGTGGGACGACGCCCCCCGGGCCTCGCGGGCGGCGACGTGGTCCGGGTCGTCCAGCGTGAGGTGCGGATCGTCCGCGAGTACGGTCCCGACGCCGACGACCACGGCGTCGCTGTCGGCGCGGAGCCGGTCCACGCGGGCGAAGTCGTCCGGCCCGCTGATGCGGACCTGCTCGCGCCGCCGGGAGGAGAGCTTCCCGTCGACGCTGACGGCCGCGTTGACGTGGACGTGCATACCGCGGCTGGTCGCCCGTCCCGCTAACCGCTTTCGGTGTTCGCCGCCGCCCGGGTCCGGGCGCGACTGGTCGCCCGCCGGACGAGATACCAGAAGGCGGCGGCCTGGACGACGACAGAGAGGAGGTAGAGGAACCAGCGGTCCCCGACGGCCCGGTCGTGGGCCCGGCGCCAGCGGGCGTCCAGGAAGACGCAGCCGGCGAAGACGGGACCGAAGGGGAGCCACAGCAGGAGCGCGGCCACCTCGACGGCGGTTCCCGAGAGGGAGGTCCCCGCCGCGAGCGCGACGACGGCGAGGAAGTGGACGGCGAACAGCGCGCCCGCCCCGCGGAACCAGGGCGAGGACGGCGCTGCCGTCGCGGCCTCGACGGCCGGGAGCGAGACCGTCTCCGGGTCGTCCGCGGCCACGAACGCCCGGCGCCGGCGGACCAGGAACCCGAGGCAGACGAGCGCGCCGAGGTACGGGACGCCGGCCCCGATCGCCCAGGCCGCCGCGCGGGGGTGCCAGTCCGTGTACCCGCGGACGTGGGCGGCGTCGAGGTAGACGGCGACCGGGGCGACGAACAGGCCCAGGACGAACAGCGGCCCGAACAGGGCGTCCAGGAACGACAGCGAGACGTGATCGAGCGCCACCTCGATCGCGAACGCGCCGGCCCACGCGAGGGCGCCGACGCCGACGACGGACTGCCAGTGCGCGCCGGGGACGGTGCCGCGGACTGCGGCCGACCGACGCACGCAGTAGGCGACGGCGACCGAGACGTTCAGGACGGGCACGAGCGACGCCAGGCCCCACCGCCAGCCCGAGGGCTGCCACGGGACCGAGGCGTCGAGCGAGCGGACGTCGAGGACGGTCCCGACCGGGACGAGGAGGGAGCCGAGGAGGAAGGCGACGGCGACGGCGTCGGCCGCGACGCCGGTCTGCGCCGAGGGCTGGACCGCGAACGCGAGCGCCAGGTCGACCGCGGCGAGTGCCGCACCGGTCGCCGACGCGTACCACCAGCGGGAGGGCATGCGGTGCGGTGATCCGCCGGCGGGCGTAAAGGCTGGCGTCGGCTCGGTGCTCGAAACGCGGGGGCGGGAACCTTTTGGTCGGGCGAACCGAACCCCCGGCCGATGAGTCTCGACGAGCATGCCGAGGAACTCGCCTCCGACCTCGGCGTCGACAAAGAGGAGGTCCGCGCGGATCTGGAGAAACTCGTCTCCTACAGCGTGCCGATGGACGAGGCGAAGCAGAGCCTCCGGCGCAAGTACGGGGACGGCGACGGTGGCGGCGGGAGCGAGCCGACGCCCACCTCGATCGAGGACGTGACGACCGAGACGTCGAGCGTCACCGTCACGGCGCGCGTGCTCACCGTCGGCACGCGCTCGATCCAGTACCAGGGCGAAGAGCAGGTCATCCGGGAGGGCGAACTCGCCGACGAGACGGGCGTCATCTCCTACACCGCCTGGGAGGAGCTCGGCCTGTCGGCGGGCGACACGATCACTGCCGCCAACGCCGGCGTCCGCGAGTGGAACGGCGACCCGGAACTGAACCTCGGGTCGAACACGACCGTCCGCTTCGAGGACGAACCGCTGGCGGTCCCCTACGAGGTCGGGGGCGACGCCGCCCTGGCCGACCTCTCGCCCGGCGACCGCGGCGTGAACCTCGACGTCCGGGTGCTGGAGGTCGAACGGAAGACAATCGACGGCCGGAACGGCGAGACGGACATCCTGAGCGGCGTGCTCGCCGACGAGACGACGCGGCTCCCGTTCACCGACTGGGACCCGCACCCCGACGTCGAGACCGACGCCTCGGTCCGCCTGGAAGACGTCTACGTCCGCGAGTTCCGCGGCGTCCCCTCGGTGAACGTCTCCGAGTTCTCGACGGTGACGCCGCTCGACCGGCCGGTCGAGGCCAGCGAGGCGGCCGAGCGACTGTCGGTCGGCGAGGCTGTCGCCACCGGCGGCCGGTTCGACGTCGAGGTCGTCGGGAACGTCCTCTCGGTGCGCGACGGGAGCGGCCTCATCCAGCGGTGTCCGGAGTGCGGTCGCGTCATCCAGAAGGGCCAGTGCCGGAGCCACGGCGAGGTGGACGGCGTCGACGACCTCCGGACCAAGGCCATCGTCGACGACGGCACCGGCACCCTCACGGCCGTCCTCGACGCCGACCTCACCGCCGAGGTGTACGGCGGCGGCATCGAGGCGGCGAAGGACCACGCCCGCGAGGCGATGGACCAGGAGGTCGTCGCCGACGACATCCGCGAGGTCATCGTCGGCCGCGAGTACCGGATCCGGGGGTCGCTCTCGGTCGACGACTACGGCGCGAACCTCGACGCCACCGAATTCGAACCCGTCGCCGAGGACGCCGCCGACCGCGCTCGCGCGCTCCTGGCGGAGGTGGGCGAATGAGCGCCGACGACGGCCCCGGGAACCGGGAGGTGGCGTTCCGCCTCTTCGCCGCCGAGTACGACGACGCCGAGCTCTCCTACTCCGAGAGCGACGAGGAGCGCGCCCCGAACTACGTCGTGACGCCGACGGGCGCGCGCGTCAACCGACTGTTCGTCGTGGGCGTGCTCACGGAGGTCGAACCGGTCAACGAGGAGATGCTCCGCGCCCGGATCGTCGACCCGACCGGCGCGTTCGTCGTCTACGCCGGCCAGTACCAGCCCGACGCGCTCGCGTTCCTCGAGCGGACCGACCCGCCGGCGTTCGTCGCCGTCACCGGGAAGGCCCGGACGTTCGAACCCGACGACGCCGACCGGATCTACACCTCCGTCCGCCCGGAGTCGATCAGCGCCGTCGACGCCGACACCCGGGACCGGTGGGTCGTCCAGACCGCAAACCAGACCCTCGATCGCGTCGAGCGCATGGCCGACGCACTCGCGGGCGAGGCACGCGGCGATGCCCTGGAGGCCGCCCTGCGCGAGCGCGGGCTCGCCGAGGGCCTCGCCGCCGGCATCCCCCGGGCCATCGCCCACTACGGGACGACCCCCGCCTACCTCGCCGCCGTCCGCGACCTGGCGCTCGACGCGCTCCGGGTCGTCGCCGGCGAGCGCGAGGAGGTCGACCGTCTCGACGTCGCGCCGGACGACCCCGGCGACGTCACGGCGACCGACCTGGCCGGCGCGCCGGTCGGGGCCGAGCCGAGCGACGCCGCCGCAGCCGGGACTTCCGCCGACGCCTCGACGGCGTCGCTCACCGATGAACCGCCGTCGTCGACCGAGAGAGCGGCCGAACCTGCCGAGGCAGCCGGACCCGGCAGTGCGACCGAGGAGCCGGCAGCGCCGGAGTCGGAACCGTCGCCCGAACCGACCGACAGCGCCGCCGCGGCCGAGACCGACGCCGGAGCGTCCACGGAGTCGCTCACCGAGGAACCGCCCGGGGAGACCGACGTAGCGGCCGAACCCGCCGAAGCGGCCGGACCGCCGACGGGAGCGACCGACGCGTCCGGGTCCGCGGAGCCGGCTGACGAGCTGGCCGACGAACCGACCGGCGAATCGACCGACGAATCGGGGAGCGAACCGACCGGCGAACCGGCCGACGAACCGACCGGCGAATCGACCGACGAATCGGGGAGCGAACCGACCGGCGAACCGGCCGACGAACCGACCGGCGAGCAGGTTGCCGAGCAGGCGACCGGGGACGGGGCACCGGACCCGGGCGCCAGCGACGAGCTCGGGGACTTCGACGGCGAGTTCGAACTCGACGAGGACGAGCGCGAGCACCTGGAGGAGGAGTTCGGCACCGAGTTCTCGACCGGAAGCGAGGTAGAGGCGCCCGGCGAGGCCGGCATCGAGCCAGAGGCCCCCCAGCCGGACGCCGCGGAGGCCGCGGACTCGACCGCCGGCGAGAGCGAATCGCCGGAACCGGCGGCCGGGACCGACGAGAGCACGGACGAACCGGCCGGAGAGAGTACGGACGAGGCCGACGAACCGGCCGGCGAGCCGGCCGACGTGGACCTCGAGGAGGCGGCCCTGGCAGCGATGCGCGACCTCGACGAGGGCGACGGCGCGGACCGGGACGCGGTCGTGTCGGCCGTCGTCGAGGAGTACGGCGCGGACCGGGACGCGGTCGAGGAGACCATCCAGGACGCGCTGATGAGCGGGCAGTGCTACGAGCCATCCGAGGACTCGCTGAAGGCGATCTGATGGGCGTCGAGCCGGTTCCGGGCGCTCCCGCCGCCGTCGCGGACGTGGGCGCGGGCGGCCCGGCGCTGGTCGTCGCCGACTACCACGCCGGCCTGGAGCAGTCGCTGCGCCGCGACGGCGTCGAGTTGCGCGACCGCGCCGCCGAGCGCCGCGAGGCGCTGCTCTCGCTCCTCGACCGGACCGGCGCGACGCGGCTGATCGTCCTCGGCGACCTCGCCACCGCCATCGGCGAGCCCTCAGGCGACGAGCGGACGGAACTCGAATCGCTGCTCGACGCGCTGCCGGTCCCGGTCACGCTCGCCAAGGGGAACCACGACGGCGAGATCGAGACGGTGCTCGACCGGTTCCCGGACGCGACCGTGACGCCGGCCCACGGGACGCGCCTCGGGAACGTGGGGTTCGCCCACGGCCACACCTGGCCGGCGCCGACGGTGATCGAGGCGCCCACCGTCTGCGTCGCGCACGAACACCCCATGGTCCGCCTGGAGGACGAGGTGGGGGGCACCCGCGCCGAGCGCGTCTGGCTCCGGGGCCGCCTCGATCCCGCCCCCTTCGAGGACCACGCCGGCCAGGACTGCGCGGTCGACGGCGACCTGGTGGTGTTCCCGGCGTTCAACGACCTCACCGGCGGCACCTGGGTCAACGTCCGCGAGCAGGGCTTCCTCGCACCGTTCCTCCCGGCGGGGCTGGCCGACGGCGAGGCGTACCTGCTGGACGGCACCCGCCTCGGCGACTACCGGACGGTGTAGCGCTGCGGCGACGAGGCCGGCGTGGGCCTCGAACGGTTCGACGGTGGGCACGCGGTCGACTACGCGCGCAGGAGGTACGTCGCCGCCGGCGACGCGTCCCGTGGGGGTGGAGCGAGTCCCTTAATCCGCTCGCGCCCCACGTTCCGACGATGACGGACGGCGAGGTCGCGCCGGGGATGGACGCGTTCGGTCGGCTGGCCAGGCCGGTGCGGGACGCGCTCTCGGAGCGGGGGTTCGAGACGCCGACGGAGCCACAGCGCCGCGCCATCCCGCCGCTTGCCGCGGGAGCCGACGCGCTCGTCGTCGCGCCCACCGGCACCGGCAAGACCGAGACCGCCATGCTGCCGCTGTTCTCGGCCATCGCCGAGCGCGGCGCCCAGTTCGGCATCTCGGCGCTGTACGTCACGCCGCTCCGCGCGCTCAACCGCGACATGCGCGAGCGCCTGGAGTGGTGGGGCGAGACGCTCGACCTCGACGTGCAGGTGCGTCACGGCGACACCAGCCGGTACCAGCGCACCAAGCAGGCCGACGACCCGCCGGACGTGCTCGTCACGACCCCCGAGACGCTCCAGGCGATGTTCACGGGGAAGAAGCTCCGGCGAGCGCTCGAGGACGTCGAGCACGTCGTGGTCGACGAGGTCCACGAACTCGCGGCCTCGAAGCGGGGCGCACAGCTGACGGTCGGCCTCGAACACCTCCGCAAACTGGCGGGGCCGTTCCAGCGCGTCGGGCTCTCTGCGACCGTCGGCGATCCGGCGGAGGTCGGGCGCTTTCTCACCGGCGGCCGGGGCTGTGAGATCGTCGAGGTCGACGTCGGGACGGACCTCGACCTCTCGGTCGTCCGCCCGGAGGTGACCGACGAGGACGAACGCCTCGCCGGCCGCCTGGCCACCGACGCAGAGGTGGCGAGCCACGTCCGGGCGATCCGGGACGTCGTCGCGGCCCACCAGTCGACGCTCGTGTTCGTGAACACGCGCCAGACGGCCGAGGCGCTCGGCTCGCGATTCACGGAACTCGACCTCCCGATCGGCGTCCACCACGGCTCGCTCTCGAAGGACGCCCGCGTCGAGGTGGAGACGGCGTTCAAGCAGGGCGACCTCGACGGCCTGCTGTGTACGTCCTCGATGGAACTCGGCATCGACGTGGGGCGGGTCGACCACGTCGTCCAGTACGGGAGTCCGCGGCAGGTGAGCCGCCTCCTCCAGCGCGTCGGCCGGGCGGGACACCGCCGCGACGCGGTGTCGGCGGGGACGGTCGTCACCACCCACCCCGACGACACGCTGGAGGCGCTGGCCATCGCCCGGCGGGCCGAGGCGGGCGACGTCGAACCGGCGCACATCCACCACGGCTCGCTCGACACCGTGGCCAACCAGGTCGCCGGCCTCCTGATGGGGTTCGACGAACTGCCCGCGATGCGCGCCTACGACCTCGTCACGCGCGCCTACCCCTTCGAGGACCTCTCCGAGGAGGCGTTCAAGGACGTCGTCCGGGAACTCTCGGACAACCACGTGCTCTGGCTGGACGAGGAGGCGGACCGCCTGGAGCGGTCGGGCGGGACGCGGCAGTACTTCTACGCGAACCTCTCGATGATCCCCGACGAGGCGACCTACGAGGTCTACGACCAGGCCTCGGGCCGGCAGGTGGGCACGCTCGACGAGCGGTTCGTCGTCAACTTCGCCGCTCCCGGCGAGGTGTTCGTCCAGCGCGGCGAGATGTGGCGCATCACCGAGGTCGACCAGGAGGAAGAGCGCGTCGACGTCACGCCCGTCGAGGACCCCACGGGCGAGGTCCCGTCCTGGACGGGCCAGGAGATCCCGGTCCCCTGCGAGGTGGCCCAGGCCGTCGGACGGCTCCGGGGGCGCGCTCGCGAGGCGTTCGCGGCCGGCCACGACCGCGCGGCAGTCGCCCGCCAGGTCGCCGACGACTACCCGACCGACCCCGACACCGTGGCGTCGGCGCTCGACTACGTCGAGCGACAGGAGGGCCCGTTCCCGGACGACGGCCGCGTCGTGGTCGAGCACTACGGGCGCGAGGCGGTGGTCAACGCCTGCTTCGGTCACACGGTCAACGAGACGCTCGGCCGCACGCTCGCGGCGCTCCTCGGCCAGCGGGTCGGCGCGAGCGTCGCGATGGAGGTCGACCCGTACCGGATCGAACTGGAGTTGCCGAGCGGCCTGTCGGGCGCCGACGTGCTCGACGTCCTGCGCGAAACCGACCCGGACCACCTCGCCGGCGTCATCGAACTCTCGCTGAAGAACGCCGACGCGCTGAAGTTCCGGCTGGCGCAGGTGGCGACGAAGTTCGGCGCGCTCAAGCGCTGGCGCGGGCGCGGGTCGACCCAGTTCGGCCGCGACCGCCTGCTCGCGGCGCTGAAAGACACCCCCGTCTACGAGGAGGCGGTCCGGGAGATCCGCCACGAGGACCTCGACGTCGCGGCGGCGACCGACGTACTCGCCCGCCTGCAGTCGGGCGACCTCGCGCTCGCGAGCGTGAGCGAGCGGACGCCGGTCGGGCACGGCGGCCGGTCGGCCGGCCGCGAACTGCTCTCCCCCGAGAACGCCGACGCGAGCGTCGTCCAGACGGTCCGCGAGCGCATCCAGGAGGACCGGGTCGTGCTCTTCTGTCTCCACTGCCAGGACTGGACCCGCCGTACCAAGGTCCGGCGGGTGCCCGACGCCCCCGAGTGCCCGGAGTGCGGGTCGACCCGGATCGCGGCGCTCAACCCCTGGGACGAGGAGACGGTCCGAGCCGTCAGGGCGACCGACAAAGACGAGGAACAGGAACGGCAGACCCAGCGCGCCTACCGGGCCGCGAACCTCGTGCAGAGCCACGGGAAGCGAGCCGTCGTCGCGCTGGCCGCCCGCGGCGTCGGGCCGCACAACGCCGCCCGCATCATCAACAACCTCCGCGAGGACGAGGACGACTTCTACCGCGACATCCTCGCGCGGGAGCGAGAGTACGCCCGGACCAAGTCCTTCTGGGACTGATTTCGGCCCCCTCGGGGGCGAACGGGTCACCCGACCACGGATATTAAGCCCCCGTCAATCCCATGAGGGGGTATGGTCAACGTTCCGGACGATCTGCGATGTCTGTTCAGCGCGCGCGTCGAGCGCCAGGGAGATTCCTACGTCGTCGAGATACCGCGGCGAGAGGTCGAGCAGGAGAACGTGCGAACGGGCGAGGTGTACCGCGTCGCGGCGCTCGGTCCGGCCCCGGCGGCCGACGGAGCGGCGCCGAGCGGGCCGACCGCGACGGAGTCGGCGAGCGCGGGCGACGGCCACCCCGAACCGCCGGTCGAGCAGGGCGAGGTGCGGACCGTCACCGTCGAGACGACCGGCGACCAGGGCGACGGCATCGCCAAGGTCGAGCGGGGGTACGTCGTCATCGTCCAGGACGGCGAACCGGGCGAGGAGGTCACCGTCGAGATGACCACCGTCCGCGAGAACTTCGCGATTGCACACATCGTCGAGCAGTGAGCTACGAGAAGTCCTTCGACGTCTGGCTGCGCGACCTCGATCCGCAGAACCACGTCAACAACTCCGTCTACGCCACCTACATGGAGCAGAGCCGCGTCGAGTACGTCCGCGACGTCGTCGGCGACGACCGGGGAGACACCGGCATGGTCATCGTCACGCTCAACGTCGAGTTCAAGTCCCAGCTCGGGCTGGGCGACCCGGTCACCGTCGAGGTGACCGTCCCCGAGATCGGCGGCAAGAGCTTCCCGATGGAGTACGTCATCCGCTCGGGCGACACCGTCGCCGCCACCGGCGAGACGACGCAGGTCACCCTGGACCCGGACACCGGCGACGCGATCCGCGTCCCCGACGGCTGGCGAGACGCCATCGCCACCTTCGAAGGCTGGGCCGAGTGAACGACCCGCACGGTAGAACATGAACGTTTATTATGGATGCCGGTGTAGCGGTGAGTACATGCTCGACGCTGTAGGCGTACGCGACTGATTCTTCCCCCCGGCCTGCACAGCGTTCCGACTGCCGCGATCACACCAACACCGATGACAGACACGCTCCCCCGACAGACCCGTACCCGACCGACCGACGAGATCGAGCCCATGGTCCCCGTCCTGCCTCGCGATCCCTACCGGCCGGACGGCGGCGCTCGCCGGCGCCGCCGGCGCGAGCGTCCGCCCGCCACCGACTACGCCGACCCCTCGACCCGCGACCGCGAGGAGATCGAGCCGCTCGTCCCGGACCTCGGCTGACCACCCCACGGTTCTCGTTCATGTGTGCGCGCCGCCGCGATCCCCCAGCCGGCCAGCAGCGACTGCTGGTCGACGAGTACTGGAGCTGGGTCGCCGCGGCGCTGTTCCTGCTCGTGACCGTCGACATGCTGACGACGGTCTTCGCCGCGGCCGCCGTCGGCCCGGGCGCCGAGATCAACCCCCTGATGCGCTGGGCGCTCCGCCAGGGCCCGCTCGCGCTGCTCGCGGTGAACCTGGCCGCGGTCGTCGTCGCGACCCTCATGTTCTCGGGGCTGCTGGAGATGGTACACCGGACGCCGCGCCCGGTCGACCGGTACCTCGCCTTCCTCGTCGAGGTGTGGCTCGGCCTCCTGCTCGCGGCCGGCCTGGCGGTGCTGGCGAACAACCTCTCGGTCGTCGTCCTCGGGCGCGCGCTGCTCTGACCGGTCGAGCGTTTCAAGGCGGTCGACGCGCCAAAGAGAGACGATGATCCGCAGCTTCGACGGCGTCGAGCCGGACGTCCACGAGACCGCGTACGTCGACCCGGCGGCGACCGTCATCGGCGACGTCACCGTCGGCCCCGAGGCCAGCGTCTGGCCGAACGTCACCCTCCGGGGGGACGACGGCCGCATCGTCCTCGAACGGGGCGCGAACGTCCAGGACAACGCCGTCTGCCACGAGGCGACAGTCATCCGGGAGGAGGCGACGATCGGCCACTCCGCCATCGTCCACGCTGCCGAGGTCGAGCCCCGGGCGATGGTCGGGATGAACGCCGTCGTGCTCGACGACGCCGTCGTCGGCGAGGAGAGCCTGGTCGGCGCGGGGAGCGTCGTGACCGAGGGGACGACGGTCCCGGACTCGACGCTGGTCGCCGGCGCGCCCGCCGAGGTCGTCAAGGAGGTCGAGGACTCGGTGTGGACCGCCGCCGGCCGGCGCTACGTCGAGCTCTCGCGCGAACACGCGGCGACCGACGAGATCGTGGCCGAGGGGCACATCCCCGACCTGGAGTGACCCGGCCGCGACCGCGCCTCACCCGGTCCGGACCTCGAAGCGGGCGCCGCCGGCCGCGCTCTCGCTCGCGGTGACCGACCAGCCGTGCGCCTCCGCGACCTGCTCGACGATCGCGAGGCCGAACCCCGTCCCGTCGTCGCTGGTCGTGAACCCGCGCTCGAAGACGCGGGAGCGGTCCAGCGCGGGGATGCCCGGCCCGTCGTCGGCGACGTAGAACCCCGCGCCTCCGTCGAGCGCCCCGACCTCGATGGTCGCCGGCCGACCGTCGGCCCCCGCGCCGTGCGCGACGGCGTTCGAGAGGAGGTTCTCCAGCAGCGAGCGCAGCCGGTCGGGGTCGGCCTCGACCGCAGCGTCGCCGAGCGCGAGCGAGAGGCTGGCCTCGCCGCTGTCGACGGTCGTCCAGGCCGCCTCGCAGGCGGGCGCGAGCGTCACCAGCCGGGGCTGCTCGACGCGCTGGCCGTCGCGCGCCAGCGTGAGCAGGTCGTCGATGAGGGCCGCCATCCGGTCGTGGGCCCGCTCGATCCGGTCGAAGTCCGCGGGGTCGCCTGAGTCCCGCGCGAGGTCGAGGTAGCCCTGGGCCACCGTCAGCGGGCTGCGGAGGTCGTGGCTGGCGATGGAGGCGAACTCCGCCAGGCGCTCGTTCTGCCGCTCCAGTTCCCGCTCTCTGGCCTTGCGTTCGGTGACGTCCCGGACGACGCCGATCGTCCCGCGGAACTCGCCCTCGTCTGCGGGGAGTGCGGTGACCTCGACGTCGTAGGTCCTCGGGTCGCCGCTGGCGTCCGGCGTGGTCATCTCGAAGGAGACGGCCTCGCGGGCGCCGGACAGGAGGTCCGCGATCCGCTGTCGGCCGGCCTCGACCTGCGGCTCCGGCAACAGCAGCGAGACGTGCTCGCCGAGCAGGTCCGCCCGGTCGACCCCGGCGAGGTCGACGAACGCGTCGTTGACGAACGTGAACCGGCCGGACGCGTCGAGCGTGTAGACCCCGTCCTGGACCGTCTGGACGATGGTCTCGTTGCGTTCGAGGTAGGTCTCCCGCTCGTGGCGGTCGGTGACGTTCTGGAACGACAGCGACAGGCCGGTCTCGGAGGGATAGGCGCGCACCTCGAACCAGGCGCCGAGCGGCTCGTACTCGGCCTCGATCTCGACCGGTTCGGCGGCCGCCATCGCGCGGACGAACGCGTCCTCGAACGGCGTGCCGACGACCTCGGGGAACGCCTCCCAGAGCACGTCGCCGACGACGGCCGCGCGGTCCCGGCCCAGGAGCTCCGCGGCTCGCCGGTTCGCGTAGGTGACGCGCCAGTCCTCGTCGACGGTGACGAAGCCGTCGGTGATGCGGTCGAGGTGGGCCTCGCGCTCGATCGCGCGGCGCTGGTCCTCGGTCACGTCCGCGATCGCGTAGCCGGCCCGCGCGTCCGCGCCGCCGCCGATCGGCGCCGCGCTCACCCGGACCCACTGGCGGCTCTCGTCGGCCGACCCGACCGGGATCACCCGACCCTCGACCCGCTCGCCGGCCGCGACGGCCGACGCGGACGGGAGGTCGGCGAGCGGGAGCCTCGGGGCGCCGGCGGCGGCCGGGGCGTCCGGGCCGACAGCCAGCAGCGACTCGGCGCGGTCGTTGAGCGCCACGACGCCGCCGTCGGCGCGCAGGATCGCGATCCCGACGGAGAGGGCGTCGAACGCCGCCTCGATCGACGGCTCGGCGGTCCCCGCCGGACCGGCGGCGTGGCGCTCGACCGCGAGGTGGACGCGGTCGGCCAGCGACTCGTCGCCGTCGGCGACCGACGCCGCCCGGACGTAGTCGGCGACGCCCGCGGCGATCGCCTCGCTCGCGAGCCGTTCGTCGCCCTGGTCCGTGAACAGGACCGACGGGAGGTCGGGGCGGGCCTCCCGGACGGCGGTCACCAGCGCCAGGCCGTCCAGGTCCGGCGGCCGGTGGGCACAGATCACGCAGTCGAGCGAGGCGTCCGCGAGCAGTCGGCCAGCCTCGCGGCCGTCGGTCGCGGTCGCGACCTCGAACGGACCGCTGGCCCGTTCGAGCGACCGCGCCGTCGACCTGACCGCCCCCGGAACGACGTCGACGCACAGTACCCGGACGGGCCGGTCCCGGTCCCCCTGCGTCTCGCTCGACCGGTCCATGAGACACGCAGGCTACGGAGCACCGGAGCCTAAATTTTTACATCGGGTCCGCGACCAGGCGGGAACCTATTTGCCGTTGCTCGTACCAGCACGGACATGGCGTACGTCGCAGCGATCGACCAGGGCACCACCGGAACTCGCTGTCTGCTCTTCGACCGCGCCGGGAGTGTCGTGGCGAACGCGTACGACACACACGAACAGTCCTACCCGAACCCGGGGTGGGTGGAGCACGACCCCGAGGAGATCTGGCGGAACGTCCGGCGCGTGGTCGGCGAGGCGCTCGGCGAGGCCGACGCCGACGCGACCGAGCTGGCGGCCATCGGCATCGCGAACCAGCGCGAGACGACCGTGGCGTGGGACGCCGCGACCGGCGATCCCCTCTACGACGCCATTGTCTGGCAGGACCGCAGGACGGCAGACCGGATCGACGGCCTCGATCCCGACCTCGTGTCGACCATCCGGGAGCGGACGGGCCTCCATCCCGACGCCTACTTCTCTGCGACCAAGGCGGAGTGGCTGCTCGACCACTGCGAGGCGCGCGACCGGGCGGCCGACGGCCGCGTCCTCGTCGGCACGATCGACAGCTGGCTCGTCTACAAGCTCACCGGCGCGCACGTCACCGACGTGACCAACGCCTCCCGGACGCTGCTGTTCGACATCCACGACTGCGAGTGGGACGCCGACCTCTGCTCCGAGTTCGGCGTCCCCCGGGCCGCGCTGCCCGAGGTCCGCCCCTCCAGCGCGGACTGCTACGGCTACACCGATCCCGGCGGCTTCCTCGGCGCGGAGGTGCCCGTGACGGCCGCGCTCGGCGACCAGCAGGCCGCCCTGTTCGGCCAGACCTGCTTCGACCCCGGCCAGGCCAAGAACACCTACGGTACCGGGTCGTTCGTCCTCCTCAACACCGGGACGGAGCCGGTCGAGAGCGACCACGGCCTGCTCACGACCATCGGCTTCCAGCGCGAGGGCGAATCGGTGCAGTACGCCCTGGAGGGCTCTATCTTCGCGACGGGCGCGGCCGTCGAGTGGCTCGTCGACGTCGGACTCGCCGCCGATCCAGCCGAGACGGAGGCGCTCGCCCGGTCCGTGGACTCGACGGACGGCGTCTACCTCGTCCCCGCGTTCACCGGCCTGGGCGCGCCCCACTGGGACCAGCACGCCCGGGGCGCCGTGGTGGGCATGACCCGCGGGACCCGCCGCGAGCACGTCGCCCGCGCGACCCTGGAGTCGATCGCCTACCAGACGCTCGACGTGGTCGAGGCGATGGCCGCCGACTCCGGGCTGGCGGTCGAGAGCCTCCGGGTCGACGGCGGCGCCGTGAAGAACGACCTCCTCTGCCAGCTCCAGGCGGACGCCCTGGACGCGGAGATCCTGCGGCCGGTCGTCGACGAGACCACGGCGCTCGGGGCCGCCTACGCCGCCGGACTCGCGGTCGGGTACTGGGACGACCTCGACGACCTCCGGGCCAACTGGCGGGTCGACCGCCAGTTCGACCCCGACCCGGAGGACGCGGCCGACATGGCGGCGCGCCACGACCGCTGGCGGGCGGCCGTCGAGTGCGCCACAGGGTGGGCGAAGTAGCGCCCGATCGCACCGCCGGCAGGCCGTTCGAGCCGGTCGGCGGAACGCCGACGCGGTCCTGTCAGTCGCCGAGCAGCGCGTCGACGTCGGCGTGGTCGGTCAGCAACGAGCGCATCCGCGCGACCGTCTCCGCGTCGCGGGTACGGCCGGAACTGACCACGTCCTCGGCCCGCTCGACGGTGGTGATGGTGTCGGACTGGACCAGCAGGACCGGGACGCCGGCCTCCTCGGCCCGACCGAGGACCGTACCCGGCGGTTCGCGGCCGCCGGTGAGCAGGAGACAGCGGACCCCGGGGGCGTCGAGGGCGGCGGTCTGGATCTCCGGCCGGTCGCCGCCAGTGATGACGGCGGCGTCGCTGACCCGCCGGAAGTGCCGGAGCGCGACCTCGCCGCTCATCGCGCCGACCGTGAACCGTTCGAGCAGCACGTCGGTGGGCGCCTCGGTCGTGAGCACGCGCGCGCCGAGCTCGCGCGCGAGTTCCGCGACGGAGACGCCCGCCAGGTCGGGGACCCGCGGGAGCGCGCCCAGCACCGGCACGTCGCGCCCCTCCAGGAAGGGCGCGACGACCGCGTTCAGTTCCTCGCGGGCGCCCTCGGGGACGCGGTTGAACAGGACGCCGGCGAGCGAGTCGCCCAGGTCGTCGACCGCCGCCAGCACCGGGTCTACGTCCCGGACGTCGGCGTAGCCGGCGACCAGCACCGACCGGGCGTCGAGCAGGTCGGCCACGTCGGCGTCCGTCAGGTCGACGACGCCGCCGGCGACCAGGCCGCCGCCCTCCAGCACCATCCAGTCGCGGCCGGTCGCGAGCGAGTCGTACGCCTCGCGGACGCGCTCGCGGACGGCGACCGGGTCCTCGCGGCCCCGGAGCGCCTCCGCGACGAACGTCGGCGAGTAGACGACCGGTTCGAGGTCGCCGGCGTCGGCGGTCAGGTCGAGCAGGTCCCGCGCCAGCAGCGGGTCCTCGTCGAGGGTCTTGCCGACGTTGCTCTGGAGGCGGGTCCCCTTGGGTTTCATGTAGCCGACCGCGCGGCCCCGCTCGGCCGCCAGTCTGGCCAGGCCGAGCGCCACGGCCGTCTTGCCGGTACTCTCTGCCGTCGCGGTGACGAGTGTGGGGTTCATAACGCGTCTGGGTCGATGGTGAGTCGCACGTCGAGCGCCGTCGCGCCGTCCGGAGCGGCCGCGAGCGGGTTCACGTCGAGTTCGAGGATGGCCGGGAAGTCGGTCACGAGCTGGGAGAGCCGCTGGATCGTCTCGACGAGGCTCGCCTCGTCGACCGGGGCGCGGCCGCGCGCGCCCCGGAGCAGCGGCGCCGCGTCGATGCCGGCCACCATCTCGGCGGCCTCCGACTCGCCGACCGGCGCCACCCGGAGCGTGGTGTCCTGAAGCACCTCGACGAACACGCCGCCCAGCCCGAACAGCAGGAGCGGGCCGAACTGCGAGTCGCGGTTCGCGCCGACGATGGTCTCGACGCTGTCGTCGAGGTCGACCAGTTCCTGGACCTGCACGCCCAGGATGGTGGCGTCGGGCTGGTAGTTGCGCGCCCGGGTGACGAGGTCCTCGTAGGCGTCGAACACCTCGTCGGTCGACACGCCGACCTTGACGCCGCCGATGTCGGTCTTGTGGAGGATGTCCGGGCTGACGATCTTCATCACGACGTCGCCCTCGATGGTCGCCGCCACCTCGCGGGCGCGCTCGGGGTCCGCACAGACCTCGCCCTCCGGGACGGGGATGCCGTACGCGGCGAGCAGGTCCATCGCCTCGACACCGAGCTTCGTCCGCCCCGCCTCCGCGGCGGTCGCCAGGACCGAGCGGGCGCGCTCGGGGTCGACGTCGTCGAAGGTGGTCGGCGCCTCGTACTCGCGCTCGCGGATGCGGCGGTAGCGCGCGAGCGCGTCCAGCGAGCGCACGGCGCGCGCCGGGTCGAAGTACATCGGGACGCCGGCGTCGCCCATTATCTGGCCCGGCTCGCGCGTCGACTGGCCGCCCATCAGACAGGTCGAGACGGGCTTGCCGTGCTCGGCCTGCACCTCGACGACGGCTTCGGCGAGGGCCGTGAACGACAGGACCGCGGTCGGCGCCGACAGGACGACCGCCGCACCGACGTTCGGGTCCGCGAGCGCGAGGTCGATCGCCGTCCGGAACCGCTCGACGCGCGCGTCGCCGATGACGTCGACGGGGTTGTAGACGTTCGCGCCCGCCGGGAGCGCGTCCTGGAGCGCGTCGACGGTCTCGTCGGCGAACGAGGCGAGTTCGAGCGTCGAGTCGCCCACGGCGTCGGTCGCCATCACGCCCAGTCCGCCCGCGTTGGTCACGATGGCGACGCCCTCGTCGGCCGGCAGGGGCTGGCCGGACAGGATCTCGGCGAAGTCGAACAGTTCCTGGACGGTCTGCACGCGGAGCGCGCCCGCCTGCTCGATGCCGGCCTCGTAGGCCCGCTCGCTCCCGGCGATGGCGCCGGTGTGGGAGGCGGCGGCGTGCGCACCTGCCTCCGTCCGGCCGGACTTGACGACCACGACCGGCGTGTGGCGCGCCGCGTCCCGGGTGACCTCGATGAACGCCCGGCCGTCCTCGATGCTCTCCAGGTAGGCGAGCACCACGTCGGTCCCCTCGTCGCTGCCCCAGTGGGCGACGAAGTCCGTCTCGTCGAGGACGGCCTTGTTGCCGAGCGAGACGACCTCGTGGAAGCCGACGCCCTGGTCGGCCGCCCAGTCGAGCACGCTCGTGACGAACGCGCCCGACTGGCTCATGAACGAGACCGACCCCTGGAGGGCGTCCTGTGGCGCGAACGTGGCGTTGAGACCGCGCTCCGTGCCGATGACGCCCAGGCAGTTCGGCCCGACGAGGTCGACGTCGTATTCGGCGGCGGCCTCGCGGAGTTCGCGCTCGCGGACCGCGCCGTCGGCGCCGGCCTCGCGGAACCCGGCGGTGATGACGACCACGCTCTCGACGCCGACCTCGCCGGCCTCGCGGACGACCTCGACGGCGGCCGACGCGGGGACCACCACGACGGCGAGGTCGACCGGGGGCGCGGCGCGCAGGTCCGGGTACGCCGTCCGACCGAGCACTGTCTCTGCGTTCGGGTTCACGGGGATGACGTCGCCGTCGAACCCCGACAGGTTCTCCATCACGGCGCGGCCGACCGAACCCGACCGCTCGGTCGCGCCGACGACCGCGACCACGTCGGGTTCGAACAGCGTCGAGAGGTCCGCCATTCGTCAGGACCGACAGCAGGCGGGCGAATAAAGCTAGCGGGCGGTCACTGCGCCACGTCGGCCGCCTCGGCGTCGGCGAGGTCGAGGAGCCGCTCCGGCGCGACGGGAAAGACCGTCTCCGGCGTGCCGGCGGCCGCCCAGACGGTGTCGAACTGCGTCAGCGTCTCGTCGAGGTAGACGGGGACCGACGTCTCGTGGCAGAACGGCGGGACGCCGCCGATCGACCAGCCGAGCGTGGCCTTGATCGCGTCGGCGTCGGCCATCCCGACCGACTCGGCCGGGACGCCCCGGAGCGCCGCGAGCCTCGCCTCGTCGACGCGGTTCGCACCGCTCGTCACCACCACCACCAGCCCGTCGGCGTCCATCACGATGCCGCTCGCGATCTGGGCGACGTCGCAACCGATCGCCGCCGCGGCGTCCGCGGCGGTCTTCGTGCCCTCCGGGAACTCGTGGACGTCCACCTCGAACCCGTACTCCGTCCGGGCCCGCTCGGTGAACTCCTCGGCGCGCGGATGCATGGCGGCCGGTCGGTCGGGGCCGTCAAAGAGCCACCGGTCGCGCCGACGGCGACAAGAGCCATCCCGCTGGCGGCCACAGCGCCGGCGTGGACCGACGCCACCTCCTCCGGCTCGCCGGCGCCGGGTGCGGGCTCCTGGCCGGCTGTCTCGACGAGAGGTCGGACGCCCCGCCCTCTCCTACCGCCCCGGCGAGCGACGACACGCCGTCCGTGACGGGGACCACCTTCGACGCGATCGAGACCACCTGCGGGTCGGGCGACGACGCGGCCAGCGTGTCCGTCGGCCCCCACGTCGCCGTCGCCGGCACCATCGGCGGCGACGACGCCTGCCACACGGCGGCGCTGGCCGGCGCGCCCTACGACCCCGGCCGCGACCGCCTCACGGTCCGCGTCCGGAGCTACGCCCCCGACGCGTCGCGGGCCTGCGCACAGTGTCTCGTGGACATCGACTACGAGGCGACGGTCCGGTTCGCGGGCGGGCTCCCCGGGACGGTCGTCGTCGAGCACGGCGGGCGGCGCGTGCGCCGGGTCGAACGGTAGCCGCTCACCGGCGTTCGTCGCCGAGCCCGGTGTGGAGTTCGCCGTCGAGGCGGACCCAGCCGGACTGGGAGCCGGGCAGGTCCGCGTCCGCGCGCTGGACGAACTCGTTGAAGCTGTTGCTGAGCGCGAAGCCCCACTCGTTGGTCCCGGCCAGTTCGAGCGAGAGGTGGACGGCGTTGTCGTCGGCCGTCCGGTAGCTGGCGTAGGCGCGCCCGTCGTACGTCGAGCAGACGACGTCCTCCTCGTCCCAGTAGGGCGTGCAGGCGCCGACGCTGACGTTCTCGACCGGCCGCATGACCGAGGCGTTGCTCACGGGGGCGGCCACGTCGACGCGGTCGTCGACGGACGTCCAGACCGTGATCCGGTAGACGGTGGGTTCGACGTAGAGCTTCTTGTTCGTCATGTCGGCCGGGATCTCGGACTCCTCGATCTCCCGCCACCCGGCGTGCGTGCCGTTCGGGTAGAACTCGTGGAGGACGTACCGGGGACGGCCCTCGATCTCGGCCGCCGTCAGCGCCAGCATCGGCCCGCGGTCGGTCTCGACGAGCGTGGCGTTCCAGTCGACCGCGACGTCCGAGGACGGCGTCGAGCGCTCGACCGCGACGGTCGCCGCGTCGAACAGCGGTTCCCCGTCGCGGGTCGGCACCGGCAGGTAGAGCGTCGCGTTCGTCAGCGTCGCGTTGGTGGCGATCGTCGCGTCGTACCGGTAGCTGCTGGCGTAGCTCTGGCCGGTGAAGTAGGCCTGGACGGCGAACAGGCCGCCGCCCACGAGCGCGGTCAGGAGCACCACGCCGAGCAGGAGGACCGCCGCAGATCGGAGATTCATGTCAGCTAGAACGACGCTTCCGCGGGACGTATACTGGACTGCCCGGTCTCACGGGGCGGGACTCGGTCACGCCCCGTCGGCGCGCTCGGTCGAGCGCCCACTGCCCGTCGCCCCGAGCGCGCCGCCGACGTAGCCGCCGGCCGCCGCGAGCGCCACGACGACCGCGCCGCCGACGGCCAGGCCGAGCGCGACGCCGGTCTGACCCCAGCCGGCCGCCTCGATCGCCAGCACGGGCAGGCGGTAGGCCGCGAGCGCGAGCAGGACGACGACCGCGGCGGGGAAGTCGACGACGAACGACGCGGCTACGACGGCGGCCGCCGGCGCGAAGCCGACCGCTCCGGCCAGGGCGCCGACCCGAAGTCCCGCGCGGCGGCCCCGCCCGCGCAGCGCTCCCGCGACGACGCCGCCGACGACCGGACCGACGACCGGGAACAGGCCGAGCAGGACCACGAGCACGCCGCCGGCGAGCGCGCTGGTCGCCGCGTCTCTGCGTCTCATACCACCGGAGACGGCGGGTGCGACCATCCACCTCCCGGCGGGTCTCGCCGCGCGAGACCGTCGAGCCGCGAGGCCTTTGCCGGTCGGCCGCCAACTCCTCGCATGGCCGACCCACGCGACCCGCTGGCCGCCTTCGACGACGCGGTCGTCGAGGCCGCGGCCGACGACCTGGCGCGCTCGCCCGCCGCGCTCCGCGAGCTGGTCCGGCGCCACCAGGAACTCGTCCGCGAGACGCCCGGCGTCGCCGACCTGCTCTACGAGTGGCGCCGGTACTACCCCGACGACCCGCTGGTCGCGCGCACCGACCGCGCCGCCGTCGTGCTCCTCCACGACCGGGTGTGGTCGGAGTTCACCGACCGGCTCGCGCTCGACGAACGCGACCGACGGGCGCTGCTGGCCGTCCACGAGCGACAGGCCCGCGCCGAGGTCGGCGACGACGCCCTGACGGACGGCGCCCCGATGGTGCTGACCCGTCCCTGACGCGCGGGGGGGTCGTCAACCGAATGCCACAGCCCTTTTGACGACGCCCGCCCCACGGCCGGCCATGACGACCGTCGCCGCCTGCCAGCTTCCCGTCGCGGACCTCGACGTGGAGACGAACCTCGACCGCGTTCGCGAGCGGGTCGCGGCGCTCGACGACGAGATCGCAGTCGCCGTGTTCCCCGAACAGACGCTCACCGGATTCGTGGGCGACGACCGGATCCACGAGGCCGCCGTCCGGACCGACGGCCCGGTGGTGGCTGCCCTCCGCGACCTGGCGGCCGGGGCGGACGTGGCGCTGCTCGTGGGATACGTCGAAGACGCCGGCGACGCCTACTACAACGCGGCGGCGTACGTCCAGCCGGACGGGGACGTCGCCGTCTACCGGAAGCGTCACCTCTGGGCGGACGAGGTCGACGTCCTGACCCCGGGCGAGGACCTCGTGACCGTCGAGACGCCCGCGGGCGAGGCGGGACTGATGACCTGCTACGACCTGAACTTCGTGGCCGACAGCGCCGCGCTCACGCGCGAGCGGGTGAACGCGCTGTTCGTCGTCGGCGCCTGGCCGGCCGCATACAGCGAGAACTGGACGCTCCTGGTCCGCTCGCGCGCGCTCGACGGGGTCCGGTGGGTCGTCGGGGCGGGACGGACCGGCCGGCGTGAGGTCGCCGACGCCCGGACCGTCGAGTACGCCGGCCGGTCGCTCGTCGCCCGGCCCGACGGCAGCGTCGGCCACCAGCTCGACCGGAGCGTCGACGACCTGGTGGTCGACCTCGACCGCGGCGTCCTGGCGGCCCAGCGCGACCTGGTCGGCGTCTACGACGACTGACTCAGAGCGGCAGCCAGTCGGTCTCGGTGCCGTCCGGGAGGTGCCAGCGCTGCTCCGGCCGGTCGCCCTCCCGGAGTTCGATCACGGCGTCCACCTGCGTCGCGAGCAGCGAGACCGCCCGGTGGTCGTAGGGCAAGGGCAGGTGGACGTGCCCGATCGCCCGGTGGTCGAGCACGGCGTCTGCGATCCGGTCGAGCAGCGTCCGGGCGCGGCACTCGTCGGCAGCGAGCAGCGGTTGCAGGCTGTCGAGGCAGACGCGCAGTTCCGCCGGTTCGAGGTCGCCGGTCGCCTGCTCGACCACGCCGTCCAGGATGGCGCGCTCGACCGCGCCGTGGTCGGGGCGGTCGGGGGCCGTCCGGGCGCTCCGGGTCCGGACCGCGCTGTCGACGACTGTCACCCGGGCAGGGTCGTGGTCGGGGGGAAGCCGGCGGTCGAGCGCGGCCTCGGCGTCGGTGGCAGCGATGACGCGACGGCGGGCCGGCGGGCCGCGCTCGCCGAGCAACCGTCGGCAGGCCCGCAGCGCCGTCTCGTCGCCGACCTGCCCGACCACCAGCACCGTGCTGCCGCGGCGCTTGAGGGCCGCGAGTTCCTGGGAGAAGGTGGTCGAGTCGGCCTGGCGCTCGCTGTCCATCTGTCCTCGTCACGGTTGCGATGTGACATAATAAGGGTTGTGGGCGACTCGTACGCCGGAATCGAGGATTCCGGGCCCGACCGGGCGCGCGGTCGGCATGCTTTCCACGCTGGAGCGCCTCGGATCGACCATGAGCGACGCCAGGCGCGACCCGGACGCCGTGGCGGCCGACCTCGCCACCACGCTCCGCGACCTCCGGACCGAACTGCGCGAGCGCGAGCGCCGGCCGCGGTTCCGGCCGCCCACGCCCCGCGAACTCCTCCGGTTCACCGACGAGTACACCATTCCCGCGCTCGTCGCGAGCCTGGAAGCGGCCATCCGCACGCTCGAACTCCTGCGCGGCGCGATCCGGCTGGTCGACGGCCGCGCGCCCGCCAGCGGCGACCGGCCGAGCGTCGCCGCCGCCGGCCGCGCCACGATGGACCGGCTGGACGCGCTGCTGGCCGACCTCCAGACGGCCGTCGAGGGCGAGCCGTCCGACCCCGAGGCCCGCCAGTTGCTCGACCGCGCGCGCGAGCTCCGGGACGAACTCGACGAGCACCTCGACTCGCGACCCGCCGAGACCGGTACCGAGGTCCCCGTCGACGTCGAGTCCGAACTCCAGTCGATCAAGGACCAGCTCGACGAGAAGTGACCGCGGGGCCGCGCTGCCGGCCGCCGGACGGTCCCGGCGGCGTCAGTCGGCGCGCTGGAGCGCGACCCGGAACACCGCCCCCGGGGTGCCCGCGGCCGGGTCGTCGTCGGCCGCGAGCCACTCGCCCGTGCCGTCCGCGACGTGGACCTCGCCGCCGTACCGCTCGACCAGCGTCTCGACCAGGAAGAGCCCGAGCCCCTGGCCGACGCTCTCCTCGTCCTGCTCGCCCGGCTCGAAACAGCTGTCCTTGCGCTCGTCCGGGACGCCGGGCCCGTCGTCGGCCACGCGCACCACGACCCGGTCGTCGGTCGCCGTCGCCACCACCGAGACGTACGGCTCCGGCCCGTCGTTGTGCTCGACGGCGTTCGCCAGGAGGTTCTCGAAGATCGCCGGCAGCAGGTCGTCTGCCACGACGCTGACGCCCGGATCGACGTCGAGCGTGATCGTCGCCGCCGGGAACGTCTCGCGGGCGTCCGCCACCGACTCCGAGAGGAGCGGGCAGAGAGCGACGCCGTGGAGCCGCGTCTCGCCGGCGACGGACTGGGTCAGCGTCCGGACGTTGTCGACGAGTTCGACGACCGACTCGCTGCGCTCCGCGATCACGGCCAGGTCCTCGTGGACCCGTTCGTCGTCGACGCGCTCCTCGACGCGGTCGGCGTAGGCGAGGACGATCTGCATCCCGTTGAGGACGTTGTGACGCAGCAACTCGTTGAGAAACAGGAGCGTGTCGCGCTGGCGGCTGGCCCGCTCGGCGTTCGTGTTCGAGCGGATGGTGGCGACCCCGATGAGCAGTCCGGCGAGGGCGCCGCCACCGCCGGCCAGCAGCAGTTCCTCGACGAAACCCGGTCCGAGAGTGACGCCGCGTTCGACGACCTCGAACGAGCGCGCCAGCGTGACCAGCCCGGTGATGCCCGCCAGCCCGAGGACGGTCCAGAAGCCGATCCACCACCGGTCCTCGGTCTCGAACTGGCCGGTCGCCAACCAGTAGCCGGCGCCGACGAGCACGACCGAGAACACCCCGAGGAGCACGATCGCGAGGGCCGAGAGGACGGCCGCAGGGGTCACGGGGTGCGACGACCCGAACGGGACCGGCCTGGCCGCAGCGAGAAACCACAGCGACAGCCCGCCGAGGGCCACCCCGACGCCGCCGACCACCAGCGGCGCGACGGCGGGGGCGAACCTGTCTCTCGGCCGGGACATGCGCTGTCCTGCGACCGACGGCGTAATGAATTGTCTGGCCGTTCGCGACGCCGAAACCCGGTGGCTGCCGGCGCATACTAAACGCCTAAGTAACCGGCCGCTGCCATCCCACCTATGTCGGACGAACAGGAGCGGCGCCTCGTGAGCGGCTGGGAGGGTCGCTACTTCGAGGACTTCGAGGTCGGCGACGTCTACAAACACCCGTACGGGCGGACAGTCACCGAGACGGACGACGTCTGGCTCACCAACGTGACGATGAACCTCAACCCGATGCACTTCAACGAGGCGTACGCCGCAGGGACCGAGTTCGGCGAGCGCCTCGTCAACGGCCTGGTGGTCATCGCGATGGCCGTCGGGATGAGCGTCATCGACGTCTCGCAGAACGCCACCGCCAACCTGGGCTACGACGCGGTGCGCCACCACGCGCCCGTCTTCCACGGGGACACGCTGTTCGTCGAGAGCGAGGTCGTCGACAAACGCGAGAGCGACTCGCGGGACCACGTCGGCATCGTCACCACGGAACTCCGCGCGTTCAACCAGGACGACGAACTGGTGCTCAGCCTGGAGCGGACGCCGATGGTGCTGAAACGCGAGCACGCCCAGCCCACGGCGGCCCAGCCGACCGGCTGGCCGGAGGGCGTCGGCACCCAGCCAGAGGACCTATGATCACGGAACGGCTCGCAGCCGACCTCCCGGAACTCTCCGCGGAGGCGGCCGCCGCCGAGGTGCCGGCCGACGCGACGCTGGTGGTGAGCGGCTTCGGGAGCGTCGGCGACCCCAAGGAGGTCCCGATGGCGCTGGCGGAGTCGGGCCGGGAGTGCTCGCTGACCTACATCAGCGGCGGGTCGGTCGGCAACGACGTCGAGTCGTCGCTCGTCGAGAGCGGGCAGATGGCCCGCCGCTACCCCTACCAGTCGTCGACGGCGGCGCGCGCGGCGGCCAACGAGGGCCGGCTCGCCTACCACGACCGGCACGTCTCCCGGCTGGCCGACGAGGTCCAGTTCGGCCAGCTCGCGGACGCCGACGTCGCCATCGTCGAGGCCATCGCGGTCGGCGACGGCTGGTTCGTGCCCTCGACCTCGCTCGGCCAGACCCCGGCGTACGTCGAGGCCGCCGACGCGCTGATCGTCGAACTGAACGCGGCCCAGCCGCTTGCGCTCCAGCGCGTCCACGACGTCTACCGGCCGTCGCCGCCGCCGAACCGCGAGCCGATCCCGCTCACCGAACCGGACGAGCGCATCGGCTCGGCCCGGATCGGGTTCGACCCCGGGAAGCTGGTCGGCGTCGTCCGCACCGACCAGCGCGACCAGCCCTACGTGTTCCGGGAGCCGACCGAGGACGACCGCGCCATCGCGGCCAACCTCGGGGGGTTCCTCTCGCGCGAGGTCGACGAGACGGCGGTGTTCGAAGACCGCGTGAACCTCCAGTTCGGCGTCGGCTCGCTCGGCAACGCGCTGATGGGCGAACTCTCGGACGTCGAGTTCGGCGACCGCGACGTCGCCTACTACGGCGAGGTCATCCAGGACGGCCTGCTCGACCTGCTCGACGCCGGGATGCTCACCGCCGCCAGCGCGACGACGCTCGCGCTCTCCGCGGAGGGCCAGGACCGCTTCTTCGCGGACGTCGAGTCCTACGCCGACGACGTGGTCGTCCGGCCGGCCGACGTCTCGAACGCGCCGGAAGTCGTCACCCGGCTGGGCGTGATCGCCGTCAACTCGGCGCTGGAAGTGGACGTCTACGGCCACGTCAACTCCACGCACGTGAACGGCTCGCGGGTCATCAACGGGCTCGGCGGGAGCGGCGACTTCAACCGCAACGCCCTGATCTCGGTGACGGCGCTGCCCTCGACGGCGGCGGGCGGCGACCTCTCGCGGATCGTCCCGCTCGCGCCGCACGTCGACCACACCGAACACGACGTCGACGTGATCGTCACCGAGCGCGGCGTCGCCGACCTCCGGGGGCTGTCGCCCCGCGAGCGCGCGCGGACCGTCGTCGAGGAGTGTGCCCACCCCGACTTCCAGCCGGCGCTCCGGGACTACCTCGACCGCGCCCGCGAGCAGGGCGGCCACGTCCCCCACGACCTGGAGACGGCCTTCGACTGGCGAGACTGAACGCTTTTCACCTCGCCGCGGGACTCGGGGACATGGACGGCCAGGACGTCGAGGCCCACTACGACCGCCGGTCCGACCTCACGGAGAGCCTGCTCGCCGCCCTCCGCGACGCCGGGCGGGACCCCGACGACCTCTCGCGGGGCGACCTCGACGGCGTCGCGGAGTTCCACGTCCGCGGGCGGGCGGTCACCCGCGAACTGGCGCGGCTGGCCGACCTCGACGCGGGCGAGCGCGTGCTCGACGTCGGCTGCGGGCTCGGCGGCCCGGCGCGCACGCTGGCCGCCGAGTACGGCTGCCGGGCGGTCGGACTCGATCGGACCGGGGCGTTCCTCCGCGCCGCGCGCGAACTGACCGCGCGCGTCGGCCTGGCGGACGAGGTGACGTTCGTCCGCGGCGACGCGCTGGCGCCCCCAGTCGCGGACGGCGCGTTCGACGCCGCGTTCCTCCAGCACGTCGGGCCGAACGTCCCGGACGAGGCGCGCCTGCTCGACGCCTGCGCGGCCGCGCTCCGCCCGGGCGGGCGCCTCGCGGTCTACGAGATCTTCGCCGGCGACGGCGACCTCCACTACCCGGTCCCGTTCGCCAGCGACCCCGGCGAGGCGCGGCTCTCGACGCCCGAGACGTTCGCCGAGCGCGCGGCCGCCGCCGGGTTCGAGCGGCTGACCTGGACGGACGACACGGCGGCCTGTCTCGACTGGTACGAGTCGATGGACGGGCCGCCCGCGGTCGGCCTCGGCGTGGTGATGGGCGAGGAGTTCCCCGCGATGGGCCGGAACGTGCGCCGGAACCTCGCGGAGGGACGGGCGGCGGTGTGGCGCGGCGTCTTCGAGCGCCGGGCGTAGCCGCGCGCCGTCACGACCGGCGCGCCCGCACCCCGGCGCCGGGCGACGCGCTCAGCGCCGCGCCGACTGGACGAACGCCTGGAGGTAGGAGAGCGACAGTCCGAACAGGAGCCCGAGCGAGAACATGTAGGCGGCCGTGCCGAGGAGGTCGGCGAGGTGGAGGTAGCTGAGAACGACGGCGATGCCCAGCACGGCCAGTCCGACGATCAGCAGGAACCGCTGGCCGTACTGGACCAGCACGGTCTCGGTGCTGGTCGCCCGCTCTTCGAGCAGCCGGAGCAGTCGGTCGGCAGTCTCGCCGTCGAGACCGTCGGCCGCGCGCTCGTCCGTCGCAGTTCGGTCGTGCCCGTCGACCGACCCCCACTCGCCGGCGTGGGCGTCGATCGAGTGAGCGATCAGGTCGTTCTCGGTGTCGAAGGTGGCCCCACACCGGCCGCACTCGACGCGCTCGGAAGCCATTACACCCATATTGCCAATTGGTACCTTGAAGCTTCGGCAGCGCGCGGGCCACAGCCGCTTCCAGACCGGGCGGCCAGTCGGTCGACGCGTCCGGCGCCGTGGCGCGTCGGTCCGGCGGTCGCGAGACCGCGTTCCGGGGGGTGCGTTTAACCCGCCGCACGCCGCAGCGGGAGACATGATCGGCGACCCATCCCTGCTGACCGACGCGGAGACGGCCTACCTCCGGGAGACGCTCGACGTGCTCCAGACCGAGGTGTTCGTCGACGGCCTGGGGAGCGAGCACCGCCTGCGGCTGGACCGCAACGAGGAGACCGGCGAGGAGTGGCGCGAGTTCGTCCGCCGGCTGGGCGAGCGCGACCTCCTCGGGATCGCCGTCCCCGAGGAGTACGGCGGCGGCGGGCGCGGGTTCCTGGAGACGGCGCTCGCAGAGCAGGCGCTCGGGTACGCGGGGAGCATCGTCCACGCCTGTCAGGCCTCCCTCACCCAGCACATCGGGCGGACCATGTACGAGCACGGCTCCGAGTACGTCAAGGAGCGCTACCTCGAGCCCATGTGCGCGGGCGAGTACGTCGTCGCCCAGGCGTTCACCGAACCCGGGAGCGGGACCGACATGGCCGCGATGGAGACCACCGCCGAGCGAGACGCCGCCGGGGAGACCCCGGCCGATGCCGGCGCGCCCGACGCCACGCCGGACGGCGACGAGTGGGTCGTCGACGGCGAGAAGCGCTTCATCGACTTCGCGCCCTACGCGGACGTCCTCTTCCTGCCGGTGCGAACGAGCGGCGAGACTGGCGACCGCGAGGGCATCTCGGTGCTCGTCGTCGACGCCGACACGGACGGCTTCGAGGTGCTGGAGCGCCACCGCGACTGGCACGGATTCCGCGGGACCGGCGCGGCCTGGATCCGCTTCGACGGCGCGCGCGTCCCCGCCGAGAACGTCATCGGCGAGCCGGGCGCGGCCTGGACCTACGTCACCAACGAGCTGAACCTCGAACACCTCACCATCTCGCGGTACTGCTGTGGCGCGGCCGAGCGCGCCCTGGAGATCGCGGCCAACTACACCGAGAACCGGGAGGTGAACGGCCGGCCGCTGTCCCGGTACCAGGGGGTCAACCACCAGCTCGCCGAGGCCGCGACCCGGCTGGACGCGGCCTACGCGCTGAACACGCGAGCGGCCCGCGTCCTCGACCGGGACGGCATGGCCGCCGGCCGCATGGAGGGCGCGATGGCCAAGCAGTTCGGCAACGAGGTGGCCCACGACGTGGCCGACACCGCCATGCAGCTGATGGGCGGCATCTCGACCACCAAGAAGTACCCCGTCGAGCGCATCCAGCGCGACGTCCGCGCCGGCCGCTACATGGGCGGGGCGACCGAGGTGATGAAGTCCATCGTCCAGCACGACGCCTACGACCGGCTCCGCGACGAGACGTTCCCCGCCGACCGCGTCGGCGCCGAGCGCGGCGCGGACTGGGGCTGACCGGGACGGACCGGGTGCCGGTAGTTCTTTGCCGCCAGCGGGACGAGCGACAGGGAATGACAGATCCGGGCCCGATGCTGCGCGTGTCGGTCGGATCGCGGACGAACGCGGCCGCCGTCCTCGACGCGGCGCGCGAGGAGAGCGCCGTCCCCGTCCGCGAGGTCGGGCCGACCGGCGCGTCCGCGCTCGACCCGCTGGTGGCGGCGACGCTCGACGGCACCACCGCGTTCCACGCCGCCTGCACCCCCGACCGGGTGCGTACACTGTGCGAGGCCCTCGAAGACGGTACGCTCCCGTCCGACCGGGCCAGCGCGGTGGTCGACCACGACCGCGAGACGGAGACGCTCCCCGTCCCCGACGGGCCGCCGCTCGGCGTCGGCGTGCGGCGCACGCTCGCCCGGGCCGGCTGGGCGCGTCCGGACGTCCCCGCGGCGTTCGAGCCGCTCGTCTCGACGGACGCCGACCCCGACGCCACCCGGGAGCGCGTCGCCGCCGCCGGCCTTCGCGGGCGCGGGCGCGGCGACGCCCGGGTCGACGACCCCGTGAGCGAGGCGTGGACGACCGCGCGCGAGGCCGACGGCGAGCCGGTCGTCGTGGTGAACGCGAACGAGGCGGACCCGACGACCGACGCCGACCGCCTGCTGGTCGAGTCGGTCACGGTCGCCGTCCTCGACGGCGCGCTCGCGGTCGCGGCCGCGGTCGGCGCCGACGACGTCGTGGTCCACCTCCCGGCGTCGGCGTCGCTCGCCGCGAGCCGGCTGCGGGCCGCGGCCGACCGGCTGGACGCCGCCGTCGACGTGGTCGGCGGCCCCGAAGACTACCTCGCCGGCGAGCCGACGATGGCGCTGGAGGCGCTGGAGGGCGCCGACCGACTGGAGGCGCGACGGCGCCCGCCGGGCCCCGCGAGCTACGGGCTGTTCGGCCGGCCGACGGTCGTCCACACGCCGCGGACGCTGGTGGCCGTCCGCCGCGCGCTGGCGGGCGCGACGGCGCCGACCAGGCTCGTCACCGTCTCGGGCGACGTGCGGGCGCGCGCGACCGTGGAACTCCCGGCCGAGGGGTCGCTCGCGACGGCGCTCGACGCCGTGTCGCCGACCGACGGCGTGAAGATGGCCTGCGTGGGCGGCCGGTTCGGCGGGCTCACTCGCGAACTCGACGTGGGGCCGACGGCGTCGGCGCTCCGCTCGGCCGGCCTCGGGACGAACGGCGCGCTGGAGGTCCTCGGCCGTGACCGGTGCGCGGTGGCGACGGCCGGCGAGCGAGCCAGCGCCGCCAGCGAGTCGACCTGCGGCCGGTGTGTCCCCTGCCGCGAGGGGACCCGGCAGGTGACCGACCTCCTCCGGGCGGTGTACGACGGCGAGTACGAGGCGTCGAAGATCCGCGAACTCGTCCGCGTGATAGGCGAGACCAGCCTCTGCTCGTTCGGGCGGGACGCCGCGCGCCCCGTCCGGACGGCGATCGAGCGGTTCGAACCCGAGTTCGTCGCCCACGCCGAGGGCCGCTGCCCGACCGGCGCCTGCGAGGAGGGATCGGCGTGAGCGGCGACCTCGGCGAGACCGACCCGCTCCCGCGGGTGCCCTCGATCGAAGACCCGCGCCACGAGACGCCGCTCACGGAGGGATTCCGGCCGGGGACCGCGAACGACCCGCCGCTCCCGGACGGCGACGGCGACGGACCGGTGCACCTCACCGTCGACGGCACGACGGTCGCCGTCCCGCCCGGCGCGACGCTGCTCGACGCGCTGACGACCGCAGACGTGGCGGTCCCGGCTCTGTGTCACTACGACCGGGACACCGAGGCCGCGTCGTCGATCGGCCCGCGCACGGAGTGTCGGACCTGCACCGTCGACACCGAAGCGTACGGGCTGGTGCCGGCGTGCAGTTTCCCGGCCCGCGACGGGCTCTCGGTGTCGACCGACGCGCCGGCTGCCGACGAGGCGCGGTCGGTGGCGCTCGACCTGGTGCTCGCCGACCACAACCTCCGGTGCACGACCTGCGGGAAGAACGGCCGCTGTGAACTCCAGGACGCCGCCATCGAGGCGGACGTTCGCCGCCCGCGGTACGGCGTGCTCGACGACCGCTCGGCCTACGAACCGCTCGACGCCACGTCGGTCATCGACATCGACCGGAACAAGTGCATCCTCTGTAGCCGGTGCGTCGACGCCTGCAACGACGTGCAGGTCGAGGGCGTCCTCCGGATCGAGGGGTCGGGCGCGGACGCCCGCATCGGCTTCCAGTCCGACGCCGAGACGATGGCCGACTCCACCTGCGTCACCTGCGGCCACTGCGCGACGGTCTGTCCGACGGGCGCGCTCGTCGAGGACGACATGGCCGACGTCGCGACGCTCCCGTTCCCGGGGTTCACCCAGCGCACGTCGGTGGGCGAGGTGCTGGAGCGCGACGTCGAGACGGCCGACGGCGACGGGTCGCCGCCGGCGTCGGGGGTCGCAGGGATGATGGCGCGGGCCCGGCGCCGGGCCCGCGCGACCGGCGAGCGCGCGCTCACGGAGGCCGAACACCTCGCCGAGGACGTGGCCGCGGCGACGCTCTCGGAGGGGCGGCTGTTCGACGTCGCCAGCGGCGTCGGGCGGGCGCGGCTCTCGCGGGTCGAGACGACCGAGACCACCTGTGGCTACTGCTCGGTTGGGTGCCGATTCGACCTCTACTCGAAGGGCGACGAGATCCTGGGCGTGCGGCCGACCGACCCGGAGGACGCGCCGGCGAACGACTTCTCGACCTGCGTGAAGGGGAAGTTCGGCTACGACTTCGTGGACAGCGACGACCGGCTGACGACGCCGCTCGTCCGCGAGGACGGCGAGTTGCGCGAGGCCACCTGGGACGAGGCGCTCGCGCGCGTCGTGGCGGGCTTCGAGCGCATCCGCGAGGCGACGGGCCCGGACGCGCTCGCCTGCTTCGCCTCCTCGAAGTGCACCAACGAGGAGGACTACCTGATGCAGAAGTTCGCCCGGCAGGTGCTCGGGACGAAGAACGTCGACAACTGCGCGCGGCTCTGTCACTCCTCGACGGTCGCCGCCCTCCAGCAGACGGTCGGCTACGGCGCGATGTCGAACAGCATCCCGGACGTGGCGAACGCCGACTGCTATCTCGTCACCGGGTCGAACACGACCGAGAGCCACCCGGTGCTGGCGACGCGCATCAAGCAGAACGTCCGGGACGGCGCCGACCTCGTCGTCTTCGATCCCCGTCGGGTCGGCATCGCAGAGCACGCGGACCAGTACGTCCGGGTGGAGCCGGGCTACGACATCGCGTGGCTCAACGGCCTCACGCGCTACGTCGTCGAGCACGACCTCTACGACCGCGAGTTCGTCGAGTCGCAGACGAAGAACTTCGCGGCGCTCCGGGAGAAGGTCGAGCCGTTCACGCCCGCGGCGGTCGAGCGCCTGGCCGGCGTCGCGCCCGACGACCTCGCGCGCGCCGCCGAGACCATCGCGGGCGCCGACAGCTGCGTGTTCGGCTGGGCGATGGGGATGACACAGCACGCCCACGGGACGGGCAACGTCCTCGCGCTGGCGAACCTCGCGCTCGTGACCGGCCACGTCGGGAAACCCGACGCCGGGCTCTCGCCGTTCCGCGGCCACAACAACGTCCAGGGCGGCGGGGGCGACATGGGCACGCTCCCGGGGAGCCTGCCGGGCTACCAGTCGGTCACCGACTCTGACGTGCTCGACGCGTTCGAGGACGCCTGGGGCGTCCGCCCGCCAGACGAGGCGGGGCTCACCGTGCCCGAGGTGTTCACGGAGGCGCTCGACGGCGCGATCCGGGGGCTGTACGTGATGGGCGAGAACCCCGCCCTCTCGGAGCCGGACATATCCCACGCCGAGGAGGCCCTCGACGCGCTGGACTTCCTCGTCGTCCAGGACATCTTCCCGACGGAGACGACCGAGTACGCCGACGTCGTGCTGCCGGCCGCCTCGTTCGCCGAGAAGTCCGGGACGTTCACCAACACCGAGCGCCGGGTCCAGCTGGTCGGCCAGGCCGTCGACCCGCCGGGCGAGGCCCGCCAGGACTGGCAGATCCTGCAGTCGCTCGCGACCCGGCTGGGGTACGACTGGGACTACGCGGATCCGGCCGCGGTGATGGACGAGATCAGCGATCTGACGCCCATCTACGGCGGCATCACCCACGACCGCCTCGAACGCGAGGGCGGCCTCCAGTGGCCCTGTCCGGACGCCGACCACCCCGGCACCCGGTTCCTCTACGAGGACGGGTTCAACTTCGATGACGGCCTCGCGCGGTTCGTCCCCGCCGACATGGGCCGGCCGGGCGAACTCCCCGACGAGGAGTACCCGCTGACGCTCACGACCGGGCGGGTGCTCTATCACTTCCACACCGGGACGCTCACCCGGCGCGTCGAGGCGAGCATGGCCCAGGTGCCCGAGAGTTACGTCGAGATCCACCCCGAGACCGCCGCCGAGGTGGGCGTGCGCGACGGCGACCGCGTCCAGGTCGCCTCGGCGCGCGGCCAGATCACCGTCCGCGCGACGGTGACCGATCGCGTCGGACCGGGCGTGGTGTTCGTCCCGATGCACTTCGTCGACGGTGCGGCCAACCGGCTCACGGGCGAGCGGTTCGATCCCACGAGCGGCATCCCCGAGTACAAGGTCGCGAGCGTCCGCGTCGAACCCGCGGCGCCCGGCGAGCCGGGTGATCGATGACCGGCGCGCACGCGACGGGCGCGGGCGTCGTGCTCGCCGGCGGGCGCTCGACCCGCTACGGCGACGGGGACAAGGCGCTGGCCGACCTCGCGGGGACGCCGATGGTGCGGCGCGTGGCCGACGCGCTCGCCCCGGCGATCGAGGCGCTGGTGGTCAACTGCCGGCCCGAACAGGTCGACGCGCTCCGCCCGGCACTGGACGGCTACCCTCGCTCCGTCAGGTTCGCGACGGACCCGACCCCCGACCTCGGGCCGCTGGGCGGCATCAGGACCGGGTTGCGCGCCGTCGAGGCGCACGCCGACCACGCCTACGCCGCCGTGGTCGCCTGCGACATGCCGTTCCTCGACCCCGGGTTCGTCGGCCACCTGTTCGACCGCGCGCGCGGCCACGACGCCGCCGTCCCCCGCGTCGACGAGTGGTTCCAGACCACCCACGCCGTCTACCGCGCCGGCGCGATGGCCGAGGCCTGCGCAGCCGCGCTCGACCGCGACGAGGGGAAGATACTCGCGGCGCTGGAGACAGTCGACGCCGTCGTCGTCGAGCGGGCGGAACTGGACCGGTACGCGACCCCCGAGGTGTTCCGCAACTGCAACACGCCCGAGGAGGTCGCAGCCGCGGCCGCGGCGTTCGAGTGACCGTCAGGCCACGACCGCGACCACGGGATCGTCGGCGAGCATCCGGGCCAGGACCACCCGTTCGACGCGGTCGGTCGCCGCGAGCAGGGCGTCGGCGACCGCCTCGCCGGTCTCGCGCAGCGCCGGGTCGTCCACCATGTTGAGCAGCGGCACGACCGTCGCGCCGTCGGGGACGTGTTTCAGGCCGCCGTCGGGGTGGGCGAGGACCGTCGCCACGTCCGCCGGACCGACGGCGTCGCCCGGGGACAGTCCCGTCAGGGCGGCCACCCGCTCCGGGCGGTGGACGTGCGACTCCGAGAGCGGTTCGCCGACGGCGCGGACGCTCGCCACCGGGATCACCGTGTCCGCGGCCGACGGGATCCGCGGTTCGTCCTCGCCGGGCGCCTTGAACAGCCGGGAGCGCGCGCCGTCGGCCTTCACGAGCACGTCGTCGGCCGCGCCCGCGGCGGGGAGGTCGGCGACCACGTCCGGGTCGTACCCGAGGTAGCGGTCACCCTCGCGGGCGGGCACGACGCCGACCGGCCAGTCGTCGGCCGCGCGGACGGCGGCGACGGGGTCGTCGGTCACGGACACGCGGGCGACGCGGTCGTCGAAGACGGGGATGCGGACCGTCGCGGTGACGATCGGCCGCTCCAGGCGTCGGGCGAGCGCGTACAGCGTGGTCTTCTTCCCGCCGGCGCCGGTCAGACAGACCAGCCCGCGGGCGCGGAGCGCCGAGACGAGAGTCACGGCTCCCAGCCGACGAACTCCTCCTCGGGTTCGACCCCGAGCGCGTCGAGCGTGCGCCCGGTGGCGACGTAGTGGCTCGCCAGCATCGCCACGCCGACGACGGTCTCGTCGTCGAAGTGCTCGGTCATGCGGGCGTGGACGGGGTCGGTCACCTCGTCCAGCACGACGGCGCCGGCGTACTCGGCCAGCGCGCGGTCGCGGTCGTCGAGCGCGTCGAGGTCGCGCGCGCCGATGGCGCGGATCGCCTCGTCCGCGACGCCCACCGCGCGACCGATGCGGACGTGCTGGTGCCACTCGTACTCGTGGTCGAGCGCGCGCGCGGCAGCCAGGATGACCACCTCGCGCTCGCGGTCGGGGAGGACGCCCCAGATCGTCGTCGAGTAGCGCATGTACGACTGCATCTGTTCGGGCGCGTTGGCCATCGCGCGGAAGATGTCGGCCTCGCCCACGTCGTTCTCGGTGAACAGGTAGCGATACTCCTCGGGCAGGTCCTCGGCGTCGAGCAGCGGCACGCGTGCCATGCGTCCACCCAGGAGACCCCCCACCAAAGTCGTTGCCGGGCGCGAATCGCTGGCAAACTATTTGTGTAAACGCCGTGAACGGATGTCGGAGCAGACACCTCCGATGACCGAACACCCGCGCGTACTCTACGCCGATCGCGACGCGTCGTCGGCCGACGCCGTCGTCGACGCGCTCGCCGCGGCCGGCTACGACGTCTCGACAGTCACCTCGGTGGCGGGCGTTCGGGAGACGGCGCCCGACGTCGACTGGGTCGTGACCGCCGGCGCGCTCGACGACGGGGACGCGGTCGACGCCTGCGAGGCCGCCGGCGACTGCCCGGTCGTCGTCTACGCCGGGCGCGACGGCGCGTTCGCCAGTCGCGTCCTCGGCGCGGGCGCAGTCGAGTACGTCCACGCGCCGGCCGGCCCCGGCGCGCTCGTCGACCGCCTGACCGACGCCGACCGACCGTGGCACGACCGGCCCGGGTCCGGCACGGATCCCGACCACTACGCGCAGGTCCTCGGCGTCCTGGCGGACGGCGTCTACGCGCTGGACCCCGACGGCTACTGCACGATGGTCAACGACCGGCTGTGCGAGCTCACCGGCCACGACCGATCGAAGCTGCTCGGGGCGCACGCCTCCGTCTGGCTGGACGAGGACCCCCTCGAACGGGCGGAGGCGGCGATCCGCGACCTCCTCGCGACCCCGGAGCGGGAGGTGGCCGTCGTCGAGACGACGGGGCCGGACGGCGACCGCCACTTCGAGATACGGCTGACCCTGCTCCGGGGCCCGGACGGCGCGTTCGAGGGGACGGTCGGGTCGCTGCGCGACGTGACCGAGCGCCGGGAGCGCGAGGCGGAACTGGAGGTGTACGAGCAGATGCTCAACACGGTCCCCGACACGGTCTACGCGCTCGACGAGGAGGGGAAGCTCGTCGCCGCCAACGAGGCCGCGCGCGAGCGGACCGGCTTCGCCGAGGGCGAGTTCGTCGGCGAGCACGTCGAGGCGACGATGCGCGAGGAGGACCTCGAACGCGGGCAGGAACTGATCACGGACCTGCTCGCGCGGGGCGAGCGGCAGGGGACCATCGAGATGCGACAGCTGACGGTCGACGGCGAGGAACTCCCCGTCGAGAACCACCTGGCGCTCCGCATGGAGGACGGGGAGTTCCGCGGGACCGTCGGCGTGCTCCGGGACATCTCCGAGCGGAAGCGCCGCGAGCGGACGCTCCGCGCGCTCCACGACGCGACCCGCGACCTCCTCGCGGCCGACACCGAGGCGGCGGTGGCCGAGGCGGTGACGAGCGCCGTCACCGACGTGCTCGGATTCCCGGTGACCGGCGTCCGCCTCCACGACGACGAGACTGGACGGCTGTCGGTGGTCGCGGCCAGCGACGGCGGGCAGGACCTGCTGGAGGAGTGCCCGCGCGGCGACGAGGCGACGGCCGAGCGCGCCTACCGCACCGGCGAGACCGCGGTCGACGACCTGTCGGGGGCGGGCGACTGCGGCCCGGTGCGGCACGTGATGGCCGTCCCGATCGAGGGGTACGGCGCGTTCAGCATCGGCTCGACGGACGCGGACGGTTTCGACACCGCCGACCGCCAGTACGCGGAACTGCTCGCGGGCAACGCCGCGGTCGTCCTCGACCGGGTGGCCCACGAGCGCGACCTCGAACGCCAGAACGCGCGCCTGTCGGAGTTCGCCTCCATCGTCAGCCACGACCTCCGCAACCCGCTGAACGTCGCCGCCGGGCAACTCGACCTCTACCGGCGCGACGGCGACGCCGAACACCTCGACCAGGTCGAACGCGCCCACGACCGGATGGGCGGGTTGATCGAGGACCTCCTCGCGCTGGCTCGGTACGGCGACGACGTCACCCCCGAACCGGTGGACGTCGAGACGCTCGCGCGGCAGGCGTGGGCGACGGTCGAGACTGGCGACGCCACGCTCACGGTCGCCGAGGGGGGACGACTGCTGGCCGACCGCGAGGAGACGGTCCGCCTCTTCGAGAACCTGTTCCGGAACGCCGTCGAGCACGGCTCCACGGGCAGTCGGCCGACGGCCGACGACAGCGTCGAACACGGCGGCGAGGACGTCGCGGTCCGCGTCGGCACCTGTCCCGGCGGGTTCTACGTCGCCGACGACGGCCCCGGCATCCCCGAGTCCGAGCGCGAGCGGGCGACGACCGCCGGGTACACGACCGGGGAGGGCACCGGGCTGGGGCTGGCGATCGTCGACCGGGTGGCCGAGGCCCACGGCTGGTCGCTGTCGATCGACGAGAGCGAGGCGGGCGGGGCGCAGTTCGCGTTCACGGGCGTCGAGCGGTAGCCCGCCCGGGCCACCGGAACGCATTAGCCGCCGTCCGACCACGGACCGACCATGAGCGAGACCCGCACGCGGGCGACGATCGACGAGGACCTCGCGGCGTTCGTCGCGGCGCTCGGATACGACGACCTGCCGGAGGCGGCAGTCCGGGCGGCCGAGCGCGTCTTCGTGGACACCGTGGGCGTGACCGTCGCCGGGGCCGCGGAGGGGGCCGGCGAGAAAGCAGTCGCGCTGACGACGGCGCTCTCGGACGGCGGCGACGCCACGCTGATCGGGAGCGACGCGACGGCCACCGTGACCGACGCGGCGTTCGCGAACGCGACCGCCGGGCACGGCCTCGACTTCGACGACGTGACCTGGGGGGTGTGGCACCCCTCGGTCCCGCTGGTCGCGCCCATCCTCGCGCTGGCCGAGCGCGAGGGCGCGTCCGGGCGGGCGGCGATCGCCGCCTACGTCGCCGGCTACGAGACCCAGGTCCACCTCGCCGAGGCGCTGCTCCCGGCCCACTACGAGCGGGGCTGGCACGCGACCGCGACCTTCGGCACCTTCGGCGCGGCCGCGGCCGCCGCGGTCCTGCTCGACCTCGACCGGGAGCAGACGCGGCACGCTCTCAACGTCGCCGCCTCGATGCCGGCGGGGCTGAAGCGGAACTTCGGGACGATGACCAAGCCCATGCACGCCGGGCAGGCGGCCCGCTCGGGCGTGACGGCCGGCCTGCTCGCGGCCGACGGGTTCACCGCCGCCGCGAACGCCGTCGGCGGCGAGCGGGGGTTCTGCGACCTCTACGCCGGCGACGCGGAGCCGGACCTCGACGACCTGCCGGAACTCGGCGAGCGCTGGGCGCTCCTGGCGGACGGCATCCAGGTCAAGAAGTACCCGTGCTGTTACTTCACCCACCCGGCCGTCGCGGGCACCCGGGCGCTCGTCGACGAGCACGGCATCGCGCCCGGCGACGTCGAGCGCGTGACGGTCACGGCCTCGCAGGGCGCGGCCGACGCCCTCCACTACCCGGATCCCGACACCGGGCTGGAGGGGAAGTTCTCGATGGAGTACGTCGTCGCCAGCGCGGTCGCGCGCGACCGCGTCGGCCTGGCGGCGTTCGACGACGAGAACGTCGGCGATCCGGCCGTCCAGCGAGTGCGCGAGCGCGTCGACTTCCAGGTCGACCCGGACCTGGAGTACAATCCCTACCGGACGACGGTCCGGATCGAGACGGCCGACGGCGCAGTCGAGCGGATCCAGGAGAAGCCGCCCGGGACGCCCGAGGACCCCCTCTCGGCCGCGGAACTCGAGTCGAAGTTCCGGATGTGCGTCGACCGGGCGACGTGGCCGGTCGACGCGGACGCCGCCCACCGGGCGCTCGACGGCCTGCGCGACCAGGACGCGGCCGCGAGCGCGCTCCAGGACCTGTAGCGGTCAGCGGTTCCGGTCGATGACGTGCTTGGCCGCAGTCGCCTTCTCCTTCCAGCCGTAGCCGGCCTCGTAGACGTGGCGCTTGCTCTCGACGAGTTCCTCGGGCGTCTCCTCCTCGAAGCCGCCGCGCGCCCAGGTCCCGCTCTCGTGGAGCCACTCGATCACCCGGTCGCGGGTCTCCGGCCAGGAGAGGCCGACCATCTCGTACCACGCGATGAGCGCGAAGACGGCGTTGTCGTGACAGCCGGGGACCGAGCCCTTCTCGTAGATGGTCTTGACCGGGTCGCGCGAGGGCTCGGCGACCTCGTCGCGGTACTCGGCGGGCGTGCGGAGTTCGTAGCGCCCGTCGTCGGTCTCGCGGACGCGCTGGCGGCGGACGAGCGTCGAGAGCGCGGCCGCGGCGAGCGGCGACCACTCCTCGGCCGCCTCGCGGAGATCGGCCTCCGTGCGCGGCCCGAGCGACAGCGGCGCGACGACGTCGACGTAGGCGCGCTCGACGGCCGTCCAGGGCCGGTCGCCGAACCGGCAGTCCGGCTCGTGGAGGTTGTTCGTCGTCCAGCAGCCCGGACAGGGATACTCGAAGGGCACCAGGCAGCCGTAGACGCCGCCGGGCCTAAGCGTTTCTGGACGCGCCGTGCGCCCGCGGATTCAAGCCACCCTGCCACGAACACGGACGCGTGAGACTCGGCTACTCCATCACCTCGGCCCACCCGCCCGACGTGCCGGCGCGGGAGGCGGCCGCGTCGGTCGTCGACCGGGCCACGGCCGCCCGGGACGCCGGCGTCGACTACGTCCAGTGCGGCGACCACCACGCGGTCCGGTCGGGCCAGTACCTCCAGAGCGTCCCGACGGCCGGCCGGCTGGCCGGCGTCTTCGACCACGTCGCGGCGCTCGCGCTCCTGCCGCTGTACGATCCGCTGACGCTCGCCGAACAGGTCGGCACCCTGGCCGCCCTGGCCGACGACTTCGACCTCTGGTGTGGCCTGGGGCACGAGCCGTCGTCGTTCCGGGCCTTCGGCGTGCCGATGGCCGAGCGCGCGCCGCGCTTCGAGGAGGCGCTCGACCTCCTGACCCGGCTCTGGTCCGCGGAGTCGGTCACGTTCGACGGCGAGTTCTACGCCGTCGAGGAGGCGGCCGTGAACCCGAAACCCGGTGCCGACGTCAGGGTCTGCGTCGGTGCGGGAGCCGAACCCGCGGTCCGGCGCGCCGGGCGACTGGGCGACGCCTGGGTCGTCTCGCCCGCCGAGTCGCTCGCCGAGATCGACCGGAAGCGCGAGTGGTTCGAGGCGGCCGGCGGCGGCGACGTCGTCGCGCGGCGGGACGCGCTGTGCCTGCCGGACGGCGAGCGCGCCCGCGACCTGGCGGCGGATCTCCTCGCGGACGGCTACCGCGGCTGGGGCCCCGACGCGCCGGTACTCGCCGGCGACGCGGCCGACGTCGCGGCGGCGCTCGACGACCTCGCCGACCGGGGCGTCTCGGAGGTCGTCGTCCGGCCGATGGCCGGCGAGCACGCGGTAGAGACGTTAGAGACCGTGGCGGCCGGCCGAGACCGGCGCTGACCGCGCGCCTCTGACCGTCGCGTGCCGGACCCTGGCGGTCGCAGCGTCCGTCCGGCGTGCGTCACTCGGCGTCTCGCCGGGCGACCATCCCCAGCCCGATCCAGGAGATGACGACCTCGTCGTCCTGGTTCCGGCCCTCCATGTAGCTGTCGACGTAGCCGCGCCGGGGGTCGCTCTCGGAGGTACGCTTGTCGACGATCTCGGTCCGGAGGTGGAGCGTGTCGCCGGGCGTGACCGGCTTGCGCCAGCGGAGTTCGTCGACGCCGCGCGCGCCCATGCCGGCCCGGTCCTGCATGGGCCCCTCGACGAGCATCCGCATGCACATGGAGGCAGTGTGCCAGCCGCTGGCGATGAGCTGGCCGAACGCCGACTCCGCGGCCGCCTCCTCGTCCGTGTGGAACGGCTGGGGGTCGTACTGCTCTGCGAACTCGACGATCTCCTCTTTCGTCACGTGGTACTCGCCGAACTCGTGGGTCTCGCCGACCTCGATGTCCTCGTAGTAGCGCATGGCGGAGGGGAGCGCGCCGTCCGGGAAAAGCCTGCGGACAGAGGCAGGTCAGTCGGTCGGACTCTCCGCGCCGGCGCCGAGGTCGGTGCGGCGCTCGTCGCGCACGCGCAGGTGGAGCAGGACCGCACAGACGACCGAGACGACGCCGGCGGCGACGGCGATGCCGAACGCCACCCGGTAGCCCAGTTCGGTGTAGACGCGCGTGCCGTTGACCGTCTGGCCGGTCCAGTAGGCGTCGAGCGCGGCCCCGAGGATGACCGGGAACACCGCGGCGCCGGTCCAGCCCATCGTGTTGACGATGCCGACGACGGTGCCGCTGGCGCCCTCCGGGTGGCGCTCCTTCATGACGGTGAACGCGAGCGGGATGCCGCCCCGGAGGATGCGCCCGAACAGGAAGAGCGCGCCGACGAGCAGGAGCGGGATGGCGCCGAAGACGGCGAAGACTCCCCACGTCAGCCCGAAGACGGCCGCCGAGAGGACGATGAGTTCGGTCCGACGGCCCAGCCGGTCGGAGAGCCAGCCGAACAGCGTCGGGCCGATCATCCCGCCGACGTTCCCCACCAGCAGGTAGAGCGACGCGCGCGTCACCGAAATGTCGTACGTCTGGACGAGGTAGGGGATGCCCCACAGCCCGAAGATCGTGATGCCGACGCCGGTCATGAAGAAGAGCATCACGCCGATGAGCCAGGTCTCGGGCTCGCGGAGGGCGGTGAGGGTGTGGTCCCGGAGGTCGGCGGCCGTCACCTCCGGCCGCTCGGGCACCTCGTCGATCGGGTCGAGCCCGGCCGCGGCGGGCGTGTCGTGCGAGACGAAGACGATGCCGACCGCGACCAGGATGCCGGCCACGCCGATCCCGAGCAGGGTGGCCCGCCAGCCGACCGCCGAGATGGCGACCGCGAGCGGCGTCGTCGCCGCCAGGCCGCCGAGGATGCCCACGGTGAACGTGACGCCGGTCATGGTGCCGAACTCGTCCGGCCGGAACCAGTTGGCGCAGAACCGGAGGACGGCGACGAACAGCACGCTCGCGCCCAGGCCGACCAGCAGGCGACCGAGGAAGGCGAGCGCGTAGGTGTCGCTCAGCCCGAACCCGAGCGCGCCGACCGACATCAGCACCGTCCCGCCCGCGGCGATGGAGCGCGCGCCGTAGCGGTCGGTGAGCAACCCGGCTGGCACCTGGAAGATGGCGTAGAGGTAGAAAAACGAGGAGTGGAGGAGGCCGAGGCTGGTTCCGGTGGTGTCGAACGCCTGCATCAACTGCTCGGAGAGCACTGCCGTGGACGTCCGGTGGAGGCTGACGAGGAAGAACGCCGCCGCCAGCAGTCCCCAGCCCACCCACCGCCGCCGATAGGGGTTCGAGAGGAGGTCCATGCCGGGGTATCGCACGCCATGGGGCATCAATCCCCACGAACGGCGGACCAGTTGCCGGTATCGCCCCCAGCGTTTTTCGGTCGCGCGCCGTGCACGGGACATGGAGTTCACTGTCGTCCAGGGCGACATCGCCGCACAGCAGGCAGACGCGCTCGTGAACGCGGCGAACACCGGCCTGCGGATGGGGTCGGGCGTCGCCGGCGCGCTCCGCCGGGCCGCCGGCGAGCGACTGAACGAGGCCGCCGTCGAGAAGGGACCGATCGATCTCGGGGGCGCCGTCGAGACGCCTGCGTTCGACCTCGACGCCGAGTACGTGATCCACGCCGCCGCGATGCCGCCCGGCGGCCAGGCCACCGCCGAGAGCATCCGGGACGCCACCCGGAACGCGCTCGAACGCGCAGACGACCTGGGCTGTACCTCGGTGGTCGTCCCCGCGATCGGCACCGGCGTGGCCGGCTTCTCGGCCGAGGACGGCGCGCGCATCGTCTGCGAGGTCGTCGACGCGTTCGACCCGGCCGCCCTGCGGGACGTGCGCCTCATCGCCTACTCCGACGCGGACTACGAGACGTTCCAGCGCGTCGCCGAGTCGATCCGCGAGTAGCGAACCGGCGAGCGCGGGTCGCGAATCGCGGCGCGACGGCCTCGTCCTCGACGGACGAGTCAGGGGGAGGAGTTCACTCGTGCCCGGAGACCCGCACCGGCTCGTACGGTTCCTCCAGGTACGCCAGGTCCGAGTCCGAGAGGTCTATCTCCAGCGCCTCGACGGCGTCCTCCAGGTGCTCGACGCTCGACGCCCCGACGATGGGCACGTCGACCCGGTCCTTGTGGAGCAGCCACGCGAGCGCGATCTGCGCCATCGAGACGCCCTCCTGGTCGGCGAGTTCCTGGACGCGCTCGTTGACCTCGCGGCCGCCGCCCTCCTGGTACGGGTGGGCCTGGGCGTAGTCGTCGGTCTCGCCCCGGGTCGTGGCCTCGAACTCCTCGTGCGGGCGGGTCAGGAAGCCGCGGGCCATCGGCGACCAGGGGATCACGCCGATCCCCTCCTTCTCGCAGAGGGGCAGCATCTCGCGCTCCTCCTCGCGGTAGACCAGGTTGTAGTGGTTCTGCATGGTGGCGAACCGGTCGAGCCCCAGGCGGTCGCTGGTGTGGAGCGCCTCGGCGAACTGGTGGGCCCACTGCGAGGACGCGCCGAAGTGCCGGACCTGGCCGCGGCGGACGGCGTCGTCGAGGGCCCGGAGCGTCTGCTCGACGGGGGTGTCGTCGTCCCAGCGGTGGGTCTGGTAGAGGTCGACCGTCTCCATCCCGAGGCGGTCGAGCGAGGCGGCCAGTTCCTGCTCGATCGCCTTCCGCGAGAGCCCGCCCGAGTTGGGGTCGTCGTCGTCCATCTGGAAGTAGCCCTTCGTGGCCACGACCTGCGCGTCCCGGTCGTACTCCGCGAGGACGTCGCCCAGGACGCGCTCGGACTCGCCGCGCGAGTACATGTTGGCGGTGTCGAAGAAGTTGATGCCGAGGTCGATCGCGCGCTCGACGAGGTCGTGGCCGAACGCCTCGCCGCGGACCCAGTCGCGCCAGTCCGGGTCGCCGAAGCTCATGCAGCCGAGACAGAGCCGACTCACCGTCATCCCGGTGTCGCCCAGGGTGGTGTACTCCATGGCGGGCCATCGGCCGACGGCAGGAAAAGCCTGGCCGAGGCGGCAGTCGAGGGGCCGGTCAGAGCGCCGCGGGATCGACGCGGCGCGCCACGGCGCGGACGCCGACGAGCAGGGCCAGCGCGACGACGGCGTACGCGCCGACGGCGAGGAACGTGAGATCGCCCGGGCTGCCGACGGCCAGGCGGGCGACGGTAGTCGTCGGCTGTTCGGGGAGCGCCGTCGCCCCGCCGAACGCGACGAGGATCGCGGTCGAGTAGAGCAACTGCGCGCGCTGGCGGCTGGGGACGAGGACGCTGAGGCCGATCCCGAGCCAGACGAACGCCGTCCCGAGCGCGAGCACCACGGCCAGCAGGGCCAGCGGGTGCCGGACGGCGATCCCGTTGAGCGACAGCAGCGCGATCCAGAGCGCGGCCTGGAGCGGCGCGAGCAGGATCGCGGCCGTCGCTTTGCCGTCGACGATGGCGACGAACGACGCTGGGGTGACCCGGAGCAACTCCAGGGTCCCGCGCTCGACCTCCTCGGTGACGGCGTCGACGGCGACCGAGCCGCTGATGAACACCGGCAGGAAGAGCAGGAGCGGCAGGAGGACGGTGTAGGTGAACCCG
>JBDGSV010000057.1:0-36200 GCA_042217375.1 Haloarculaceae archaeon
GACTGAAGTCGGGGGGTTTCTCGCCTAATCTCTATAAGCGTCGAGGCTGCCAACGGCCGACATGGTCGGGTCTCGGACCCTCACTGCACTCGCGGGGCTGGCGGCGAGCCTCCTGGTGAGCTACCTGCTGTGGCGGCTGTTCGGGACAGTCGCCGTCTTCCTGTTCGTGCCCTTCGTGCCGGTACTGCTCCGGGGGCGGGGCGACGAGGAACGGGAACGCCCGCCGGTGCGGGAGTGTCCCGCCTGCGGGTTCCAGAACTCGCGCGCCGGAGCACGAGTACTGCCCGCGCGACGGCCGGCGCCTGGAGTGACTACTCGGGGGTGCCGCCGTCGGTCCCGGTGGGCGGTTCGTCGGCCATCCCGGCGGCGGGGTCGTCGGGCGCCGACGGCGGACCGTCGGTGAGGTGGGTCGGGTCGACGACGTAGGGCTGGATGGGCCGGCCGGCCAGCAGTTCCGGCAGGACGATCCGGGCGAAGTGGACCATGAACACCAGGACGACCGGCCCGAGGAAGATGCCGTACCAGCCGAACAGCAGCGGCCCGAAGATGTACGCGAACATCACCATCCCGACGTGGAGGTTCCGTCCGGAGACGTACGGCCGGAGCACGAGGTCGGGGATGGTGTCGACGACGACGAACGAGACGACGACGAAGGTGGCGGGGAACCAGAGCTGTGCGTCCCCGCCGGAGATGTACGCGGCCGCGAACAGGTAGGCCGCGACCGGGACGTAGACGAGTTTCATCCCGACGACGGGGACCAGGCTCGCGACGCCCGCCAGCAGTCCCACGAGCGCAGCGTAGGGGATGCCGGCGGAGCCCGCGGGGGCGAACACGTCGAGGACGCTGTAGGAGATGGCGCCGATCGCGCCCGTCATCACGGCGTTGAGGATGTTCCCGGAGAACACCTTGCTGAGGTCGCGGTCGACCGCGCGGCCGTAGGCGGTGAGGACGTCGCGGTCGTCGCCGAACCGGGCGCGCACCCACCGGGACAGGCGCGGGCCGTCCCGGAGCAGGTAGAACGCGAGGGCGAACATCACGAACACGTGGAGGAGCCCGGTCCCGACGAAGCCGAGCGAGTCGAGCACGCTCGACAGCGCCGACTGGAGGGTCGTCCGGACGCTGGGATTCTGGAGGAGGTCGGAGGGATCGCGCACGATGCTCGAGAGGTCGAGGTACGGCCGGATTACCGACTCCAGGGGCCCGAGGTCGGCGGTGTTGGCGAAGTGGCCGAGTTCCTGGAGCCCGATCGCGACCGCGTAGAGCAACAGCACCAGCGCCGGCAGCGCGAGCGCGAACAGCGCGAGCGCGGCCGCCAGCGAGCGCGAGGTGACGCGGCGCCGGATGCGGCGGTAGACGGGCCGGGTGGCGTAGTAGATGAAGATGCCGAAGACGAACGTCCCGACGAACGAGTAGAGGACGAACAGGAGCGTCGCGGCCAGGAATCCGCCGATGGCCCACCACCCGAGTCGCGCGCGCTCGACGTCCAACAACCCCATACCACCGGCTATGCCGTCCCTAGCCAAAAGCGTTCCCGGTGATCTTATGTCGCTCTCGCTCGCACGGAGTGCGTCGTGCCAATCTCCCAGCTGCTCTCGCTCGACAGCGAGATCGTGCGCGTCGTGCTCGCCACGGCGCTCGGGCTGTTCCTCGGGCTGGAGCGAGAGTGGTCACAGAAACCGGCCGGCATCCGGACCTTCTCGCTCATCGCGCTGCTCGGCGCGGTGTTCGCGCTCACCGACCGCGACCTGTTGCTCGTCGTGGGCGGACTGCTCGTCGTCCTCCAGGGCGCCGTCCTCGCGGCCCAGGGGTTGCTCGACGAGCGCGAGGACGGCCTGTCGCTCACCACCGCCGCCTCGATGCTCGTCACGTACGGCGTCGGCGTGCTGGTGGCCGAGGGCCACCTGCTGCTGGGCGTGGTGGTCGCCGTCGTCTCCTCGCTCCTGCTGGTGCTCAAGCGCGAACTCCACCGGCTGGCGTGGGGGCTCTCCCGGGAGGAACTCCGGTCGGCCACGGAGTTCGCCGTCCTCGCGTTCGTGGTCTACCCGGTCCTCCCGTCGGGGAGCGTCGACGTCCGCCTGGGACCGAGCACGGTGGCCGTCGAACCCCGCGTCGTCTGGCTGATGGTCGTCACCGTCGCCGGCATCGGCATCGTCAACTACGCGGTCGTCCAGAAGTACGGCGGGCGGGGCGTCGCGATCACCGGGTTCTTCGGCGGGCTGGCCTCCTCGACGGCGGTCGTCGGGACGATGCTCGACCACGTCCGCCAGCGTCCGGCGGCGGTCCCCTACGCCACGGCGGCCATCCTGCTCGCGGACGCCGCGATGGCCGTCCGGAACCTCCTGATCGCGGTCGCGTTCACCTACCCCCAGGTGCTCTGGGACGCCGCCGTGCCGCTCGGCGTGGTCATCTTCGGGAGCGTCGCCGTCGCCGCCTACAGCGCCGACTGGTACCAGGACGTCCCGTTCTCGCTCGGCAGCCCCTTCTCGCTCCGCAACTCGCTCGGCTTCGGCGCGCTGTTTCTCGTGGTCGTCCTCGCCGGCGGCCTCGCCCAGGCACAGCTCGGGACGCTCGGGTTCTACGCCACGGCCGCGCTCTCCGGCCTCGTGTCGAGCGCCGGCGCGACGACGTCGGCAGTCCTGCTCTACCGCGGCGGCGTGCTCTCGAACGGCGAGGCCGTCGTGGGCATCCTGATCGCCACCGGCGCGAGCATCCTGACGAAGGTGGCGCTGACCGCCACGGCCGCCGATCGGTCGTTCTCGGTCCGGGTCGCGACCTGGAGCGCCGTCCTGCTGGTCGCGAGCGGCGCCGTCGCCGTCGTCCTCGCCCTCTGAGTCGGCGGCGTCGCCGAGCCGTCGCCTCCATTACGACCGGGTGCGCGCGCGAGCCAGCAGTTCCTCGACGCCGGCCGCGTCGAAGCGGAGCGGTCGGCGCCACCACGGTCCCTTCCCGGAGTCGCTCGACCACTCGCAGACCAGGTCGCCCGCCTCGGTCCCCGCCGTGCCCGTGCTCAGGGGCACGGCCCGCTCGTAGAGCCGGGAGGCGTCGGGATCGCCGGCGAGCAGCACGCGGGCGTCGAACTCGGCCCGCCGCACGTGCGCGTTGGTCTCGAAGCGCGCTCGCTCGGCCGCGGGGAGCGCGTCGTACTCCTCGCCCGACACCGGATCGCGTGCCAGCCGGAAGTGGCCGACGACGTAGGCGCCCCACCGCGGAGGCATCCAGTCGGGACGGGAGCCGCCGGCCGCCGTCGTGAGCGTCGCGTAGAAGAAGACGTACTCGCCGGCCGACAGCTCGGCGAGCGGTCGGGCCTTCACGCCGTGCTCGTCGCCGTACGTGTAGCGGTCACAGCAGGGGTAGCCGGCGAACTGGGGGTCGAGGTGGACCGGGGTGCCACGGAGGTCAGCCGGGACGCCGATCGACAGGTGCGGCGCCAGGTCGCCGTAGGTCGGGACCGGCCCGCCGGTCGGCTCCGACTCCGGGATGGGGACGTACTCGAAGCTCCCGTCCCGGCGGACCGGCGCCCGGAACCCGGGCTCGTTGGTGTTCGCCCCGACGTTGATGGCGACGCCCTGCACGGCCGACTGGTGGTCGGCGCCGGAGAAAAGGCTGTCCGTGGCGTCCAAACGAGACGTTAAACCGGTCACACGGTCGGTTTAACTGCCGGCGCGCCCGGCCCAGGCGATGAACTGTTTGCGGGATTTATCCCGGTCGGGCCCCGAGTGGTGTCCGGGGAGGCGTCCACTCCTCACGGCGGCTGTCCGTTCGGCCGCGTGACGGCTCTCCGGGGGATCTTTCGGGGGGTGCACCCCGCGCGACCCCGGGCATCGCGCACCTCGCGTTCTCGCGCACCGATCCGTCGTGCTTATGCGGTCCGCCAGTATGGTCACGTGCACATGGAACGGAAGGGCCGGGTACGCGCGCTGGTCGCGGTCGTCGTCCTCTCGGCCGCCCTGCTCGCTGGCCAGGCGGCCACGGCGAGCGGTCCGGCCGCCTCCGCCCAAACGGCCAACGGCACCTACCCCGGAGACACGCTCATCGGCGTCCAGGGGTACGGCGACTTCTCCGCGAACAACGGGAAGGCGCTCATCGTGAACCAGCAGGGGGAGGTGGTCTGGGAGTGGTCGCCGCCGAACTCCCGGGTGTTCGACGTCGAAGCGCTCGACGACGGCAACGTTCTCGCGTCGGTCGCCGAGTACCGCCCCGCCTCCCGGTGTCCCGACCGCTTCACCGGTCCGGGCGGCTACGGCGACGAGTGCGTCCGCAACCGAGTCGTCGAGATCGATCCCTCGACCGACGAGGTCGTGTGGCAGTACGACTGGTACGACGCGTTCATCCACTGGCACGAGGTCCACGACGCCGACCGCCTCCCGAACGGCGAGACCGCCATCGTCGACATGGGGAACAACCGCGCGTTCACGGTGAATCGCCAGGGCGAGATCACCTGGCAGTGGAACGCGAGCGAGCACATCGGCGAGGGGACCGACTTCTGGAACCAGTACGTTCCCGAGGACCAGCAGTCGGAGTTCCGACGGAAGGGCCCCGAGAGCGACTGGACGCACATGAACGACATCGACCGCCTGGACAACGGCAACTTCCAGCTCTCGATCCGGAACTTCGACGTCGTCGTCGAGGTGGACCCCCAGACGAACGACATCGTCTCGGTGGTGGGGCGGCCCGGCGACCACCAGATACTGAACGAGCAGCACAACCCGGACCGCCTCGAACGCCACGGCACCGTCCTCGTCGCCGACTCGGAGAACGACCGCGTGGTCGAGATCGACGCGAAGACGAACGAGATCGTCTGGCGGTACGACGGATCGGGCGCGAACGGCCTCCGCTGGCCCCGGGACGCCGACCGCCTCCCGAACGGCAACACGCTCGTCACCGACTCGCTCCACTTCCGCGTCCTCGAAGTCGACCGGGACGGGCAGGTCGTCTGGTCGTACTCGCTCGCCGACAAGCGCGGGATCGTCTACGAAGCCGACCGCATGAGCCTCCCCGAGGAACCGCAGAACGTCCCCTCGGGCCGGACGCTGGTGAGCGACCGCGGGCGCGGCCCCGTCGCGCAGTGGAGCGCCTTCGTCGAGCGGTTCCTCGGCCTGGTGTTCCCGCTCTGGTTCGGCGTCCCCGAGCTGCTCACCGCGCTGGTGGGACTGGTCGGCGTCGTCGGCCTGGCCGTCGAGTGGGTGCGGGCCCGCTGACCGCCGGGCCCGTGGCGCGAGGCGAAGGGACTTTTGCCCGCTGTGCGGTATCACGTTCGATGTCCGACACGAACCGACGCCGGCTCACCCGCCGCCGTCTCATCCTCGCAGGGGCGGGCGCGGGCGCCGCCGGACTCGCCGGCTGTCTGGCGCCGGGCGAACCCGTGACCGAGGAGTCGACCGAGCGCTTCCCCGTCGAGAGCGCGACGGCCGTCGCAGTCGACGACCGGAACGGCGACGTGCGCGTCGAACGTGGCGACGGCGCGGACGTGGCGGTCGCGGTCCGCAAGCGGACCCGGTTCGACCGGTCGCTCCTCGACCGCGTCGCGGTCGACGCGACGACCGACGACGGGGTGTTGACCGTGGCCTCGACCGCCGAGAGCGACGCGGCGGCCAGCCGGGTGCGCGTCGACCTGACCGTCCAGGTGCCCGCGTCCGTCTCGCTGGCCCGGGCGACGACGGAGAACGGCGACGTGACCGCGGCGGGCGTCCCCGGCGACGCCACGCTCCGCACGGTGAACGGGACCGCGACGGCCCAGGACGTCGCGGGTCACGTCACGCTCCGCTCGACCAACGGCGACGTGGTCGCACGCGGCGTCGCGGGCGTGGCGGGCGCGGTCACGACCAACGGCGACGTCGACGTCCACGTCCCGGCGCTGCGCGGGGACGCCCGGCTGACGTCGACGAACGGCGACGTGAGCGCCGGCCTGGCGGCGGACCTGGCGGTGCGGATCGAGGCCCGGACGGCGAACGGCCACGTCGACGTCCGGGACCTGCCGCTCGACGACGAGCAGGGTACCGGCTCCCGGGTGTCCGGAACGCGCAACGGCGGCGGACCGACGCTCACGCTCCAGACGGTGAACGGCGACGTCGACCTGTACGCGCTCTAGCGGTCCGGCGGCGTGAGGTCGCGCTCGAACTCGTCGAAGACCTCCAGGTCCGCCGGGACGTCGCTGTCGACGACGCGCTCGTCGCGCCGGTTCTCGTTGGCGTCCTCGACGGGGACGGCGACCGACTCCCAGCCCGGCTTGACGCCGACGCTCTTGGCCGGGGTGCCGGCGGCGATGTGGTGGGCGGGGACGTCTTTACCGACGACGGACTTCGCGGCGACGATGGCGTTCTCGCCGATCCGGACGCCGGCCTGGATCATCGAGTCGTAGGTGATCCGGGCGTCGTCTTCGATCTGCGTGTGGTAGTTCGTCACCTCGGTCTGGTCGACCGTGTCGTGCGAGTGCGAGTAGACGTGGGCGTCGTCGGAGATGGAGACGCGGTCGCCGATGGTGAGCCTGCCGCGGTCGTCGAGGTGGACGTCGTCGTGGACGACGGTGTTGTCGCCGACGGTGATGTTGTGCCCGTACGTGAAGGTGATGCCCTTGAAGAACCGGCAGTCGTCGCCACACTCCTCGAAGAGGTGGTCGGCGAGCATCTGGCGGAACCGGAGCGCGAACGCGACGTTGTCCGCCATCGGCGTGGCGTCGAACTGGCGCCAGAGCCACTGGAGGTGTTTCGACGTCTGGAACGTCTCCTCGTCTTTCTCGGCGTAGTACTCCGACTCGAGCGTGGCGTTGCAGGGGTCGTACCCCTGGAGCCTGACCCGCTCTGCGGGCGAGACTGACTCGCCGTCCTGCCATCGCTCGTAGGCGTCCCGGTCCCCGTGGAGGTCGACCAGCGTCTCCTCGACCACCGCACAGGTGTCCTCGTCGCCAGAGAGTCGTTCGTCGACCTGCTGGACGAACTCCTCGAGTGCGGCGTCTGCCTCGACGGGTAGCGAGACGTGTCGCTTCGTCATACCCCCGGGGTTGTCGTCGCGCACGCATATGGATTTCCGTTGCGTACCCCCGGTTACCCAGCGGTTACCGGCCCACGGACCGGCCGCGGTCGCGACTCCCTCCGCGCGGGAGCAACCGTACCGTACAAGTGCGCTACCCACCAACGGGGCGTATGAACCATCGTGAACTCGGTGACTCGGGCGTCGAGGTCTCCGAAGTCGGGTTCGGCGCGTGGGTCGTCGGCACTGACTGGTGGGGCGACCGCGGCGAGGACGAGGCGATCGAGATGCTCCAGCACGCGGTCGACCGGGGCGTCACGTTCGTCGACACAGCCGACGTGTACGGCCACGGCCGGAGCGAGGAACTGGTCGGCCAGGCGCTCGCGGAGGTCCGCGACGAGGTCACGGTCGGCACCAAGATCGGCTACGACTTCTACGACAACCCGCAGGCCGGGCACGGCGAACTCCCCAAGGAGCTGTCGGTCGACTACCTCCGGGAGGCCTTCGAGCGGTCGCTCGACCGCCTCGACATGGAGTACGTCGACTTCCTCCAGCTCCACAACGCGAACGTGGACGAGGTCGACGCGGACGTGCTCGCGTTCCTCGACGAACTCCGCGAGGAGGGTCGCGTCGAGGCGGTGGGCTGGGCGCTCGGCCCCTCGATCGGCTGGTTCGCCGACGGCGACGCCGCCATCGAACGGGAGTTCGACGCCGTCCAGACCGTGTTCAACCTCCTGGAGCAGACGCCCGGCCAGCACTTCCTCGACACCATCCGCCAGACGGGCGCGGACACCAGTCTCCTCGCCCGCGTCCCCCACTCCTCGGGACTGCTGAACGAGCAGGTCACGCCCGACACGGAGCTGGGCGAGGGCGACCACCGCGCTCACCGGCCGACCGCGTGGTTCGAGGCCGGCTGGGAGAAGCTCGATGCGATCCGCTTCCTCGAACGCGACGGCGAGCGCACCATGGGCCAGGCGGCGATCCAGTGGCTGCTCGCCCACGACGAGGTGGCGTCCGTCACGCCCACGTTCCGCACCACGGACGACATCGACGAGTGGGCCGCGGCGACCGACACGCCGCCGCTCTCCGACGAGGAGGTCGAGCGCGTCGCCGAACTGTACGCCGAGGGCTTCGGCGTCACCCGCAACGACGGCATGGGGATCGAGGACTTCCGCTCCTCGGTCGGGGGGAGCGACCTGCCGGACGCCGGGAGCCCGGCCGACGACTAGTCGGCCGCCTGCACCGTCACGCCGGTCACCTCGAAGCGCGCGCCGCCGTCCTCGCTCTCGGTCACCGCGACCGTCCAGTCGTGCACGGCGGCGACGCGTTCGACGATCGACAGCCCGAAGCCAGTCCCCCGTCCGGTCGTGTAGCCCGCCTCGAACACCGCGTCTCGGTCCTCGACCGGGATGCCCGGGCCGTCGTCGGCGACGTAGAAGCCGTCGTCGAGCGCGCCCACCGCGACGTGGACCGACGGGCCGGCGTGCACGACCGCGTTTCTGAAGAGGTTCTCGAACAGCTGCGCGAGGAGTCCGGGGGCGGCGAGGAACGCCAGTTCTCCCTCGACCGCGAGCATGGCGTCGCCCGTCTCGACGGTGGCCCAGGCCTCGCGGGCCGCCGCGGCGAGGTCGACCGGCTCGACCCCGTCGGGCGCCGACTGGCGGGCCAGCGTCAGCGCGTCGTCGAGGATGGCGTCCATCCGGTCCAGCGCGTCGACGATCTCTGCCGCGTGCTCGGTGTCGTCCTCGGCCAGCAACTCGGCGTATCCGAGCGCGACCGAGAGCGGATTTCGGAGGTCGTGCGCCAGGACGCTCGCCAGCGCGTCGAGCTGGTCGTTGCGCTCCCGGACCGCCTCCTCGGTGAGCCGCCGCTCCGTGATGTCGAGGTGGACGACCAGGACGTACCGGTCTCCGCCCGCGGTGAACGGCGCGGCCCGCATCGTGAACCAGCGCCGCCTGTCCGGGGAGTGACAGGGGTACTCGTGGACGAACAGGTCGCGCTCGCCGGCGCTCACCGCGCGCAGCCCCTCGGCGACGGCGGCCGCGTCCTCGTCGCCGGCGTCGGCCGCGGCCGAACAGACCGCGATGTAGTTCGCCTCGTCGGCCGGTGGCTGCCGGTCGTTGTCAACGCCGAACTGCCGCCAGGCGCGGTTGGTGTAGAGTACGTCTCCCTCCTCGTCGAGCACCGCGAGCTGCATCGGGAGCGCGTCGAGGACGGCTTCGGAGTGTGGCGTCGTGACGTTCACGGTGGTCCGGGAGTGGGTGTCCCGTCTCGGGAGTGGGCGGCGACGGCTAAAAGTCTACAGTCGACGGTCAGGCCAGGAACACGTGGCGCGGGCGGTCGGCCAGGACGTCGCGTCCCCAGGAGACGGTCTCCGAGAAGTCGTCGGAGCGGAAGAACGCCATCGCGTCGCCCCGGGAGCGCCACCGGCTGGCGATGAACATGTCGTTCTCGTCTGCGACGTTCACCATCAGGTCCGTCTCGTGGTGGCCCTCCATGTCGTCGAGCAGGTCGCCGACCGCCTCGAACTTCTCGACGAACGCCTCGCGGTGGTCGGGTTCGACGGTGTAGAACATCCCCATCGTCCCGAACCCGGACGCGTCCCCGTCGGCGGCGGGTGCGCGGTCGACGACGCCCGGGAGGTCGGCGAGGAAGCCCCCCGCCGTGTCGGCGGCGGACTCGGTCTCCCAGATGCTCACGACCGCGGTGCGGTCCGCCGACCGGGCCCGGTAGACGGCCGTCTTGACGTGCGTGTCGTAGTGCTCGAAGTTCTCGCGGAGGCCGTCGACGGCCTCCGCGAGGTCCGCGGGGTCGGCCTCCGAGTAGAGGACCATCGCGTACACGTCCTCGCCGTGGGGCTGCCCGGCGTAGATGCCGCGGTCGGCCAGTTCGCCGCGGATGCCGTCGTCCTCGCCGGCCGTCGACGCGGCGTCGTCCGCGTCGTCTGGCGCGTCGCCGCCGACCGGCCCGTCGAGGCGCTCCTCGACGCCGGGGAGGTCGGCGAGGAAGCCGCCGGCCGTGTCGGCCGCCTCTGCCGCGGTCCAGACGCTCACGATGGCCGCCCGCCCGTCGTCTGCAATCTCGACGGACGTGTGGACGTGCCGGTCGTAGTGCTCGAAGTTCGAGCGCATCCCCTCGACCTCCTCGCGGAGGTCGTCGACGTCGGCCGCCGAGTAGTAGACGAGCGCGTGGTCGCCGGCCCAGCGACCGGGATCGAGGCCGAGCGCGGCGAGTTCGGCGTCGACGGTGTCGGCACCGGCGTCGTCCCCGTCAGCGCCGGCCGGGACGTGTTCGCCGGCGAGGTACGCGTCGAGGTCGGCCGGGGGGAAGCGCCGCCCGACGTAGAAGTCGCCGAACTCGGCGTACCGGGAGGAGGACGGGTCGAACCGCATCTCGTACAGCAGGTGCTTGACGTCGACGAGGTCGTCCGCGAACAGGGTCACGCCCCACTCGTGGTCGTCGAGGCCGACGCTCCCGGTGATGATCTGGGTGACCTTCCCGGCGTACTCCCGTCCGATGTCGCCGTGGCCGGACATCAGGTCCGCGCGCTCCTCGAAGGCGAGGTCGTACCAGTTGTCCTCGGGGCCGCGGCGCTTGTCCATGGGGTAGAAGCAGACGTGTTCGGCGTCCGGGATCTCGGGGTGGAGCCGCGACTTGATGTAGTTGCGGAGGCCGGCGTCCTCGATGTCGTCGACGCCGTCGGTGATGTCCTCGTGCATGTAGCCCGAGACCTCCGTGACCGAGACGTAGGAACTCGGCTGCTCGGTGAAGCCGGACAGCGCGGTCCCCTCGAACCGGCGTTCGAGGCGTTCGACGGCCGCCAGCGTGGGCCGGAGGTGGAGGATCATGAGGTCGGCCTTGTGTCCGGTGATGGCGAAGAGCGCGGACCCGCCCTCGGCAGCGTCCGCGAGCGCGGTCGCCTCCTCCAGGTAGGCGACGCCCTCCTCGATCGCGCGCTCGCGCTCGCGCTCGGGCGCTTCGCGCCAGGCGTCCCAGTCGATCGTCCGGAAGTCGTGCAGCGCGTACCACCCCTCCTCGGTCGCCGGAGGCCTGCGTGCGTCCATGTCGATCGCTTGGAAACGCGCGACCAAGGGCTTTTCTCGTTGGGCGAGCTACCCGAGCAACTGCGCGCCGAACACCATCAGGAGGACGCCGGCCAGCATGACGAGGCTGATCGCCGTCGTCACCACGGAGGTGACCGACCGCCCGGCCCGGATCGGGAGCCGGGAGACGACCGCCTCCGTGCTCGTCCGGAGGATGTGCCCGCCGTCGAGCGGGAACGCCGGGATGCAGTTGAAGAACCCGAGTTGGAGGTTCACCCACCCGGTCCAGAACAGCACGTTCGCCAGCGTGAACACCCCGCCGCCGAGCACGGCGAGCGGTCCCGTCGGCTCGTAGAAGTTCGTCACCGGGCCGACGAAGCCGGCGAAGTTGTAGGTGAACGTCGGGTCGACTGCGCTCGCGAACGGCAGGAAGAGGACGAGGAACACGCGCTGGAAGAAGTTGCCGGCGCCCAGCCCGAACGGGCCGTCGCCGCCCCCGAGGAGCGCGAGGTACTGGTCGGCGGGGTAGACGTCGGCCCCGAAGTCGTCGACGGTGATGCCGCTGACGCCGGCCTGCACGCGGACGCCGAGCAGCCCCCGGTCCGGGGCGGCCTGGTTCGTCCCGAGTTCGACCTGGTACGTCCGGCGCTCGCCGTCGCGGTAGGCGACGACCGTGACCGTCTGTCCGGGGTCGGTGTCCGAGAGCGCCGCCGTGAGGTCGTCGTCAGTCACCACCCGGTCGCCGTCGAGTTGCGTGATCACCATCGAGGTGCCGGGCGTCGCCCCCGCGGCCGCGAGCGGCTCGTCCGGCGCGACTGCGACGAGCGCCCCGGCGACGATCGTCGCGTTTCCGCTGGACTCGGTCTGGACCTGCGCGCGGGACCGGTCGCCGAGCTGGGCGAGGAACTCGCCCTGGGTGTGGACTGGCGTCCCGTTGACGGCGCTGACGACCGGCGGGCCGCCCGAGAGGTCGATCCCCGGCACCTGGCTCTCGACGGCTCGCGTGAGGAGGAGGCGGCGCTGGACCGTGACCTCGCGGCCGTCGGCCAGCGAGACGTGGAGCGTCCGGCCCGGGGCCTCGCGGAGCGCGGCGTCGAGGTCGTCCGGCCCCGTCACCGCGGTCCCGTTGACGCCGGTGATGACGTCGCCCCGCTGGATGCCGCCCGCCGCCGCGGCCGAGCCTCGTGCGACGTCGCCGACGGCCGCCCCGGCGACCGGCTGGATGGCGCCGACCACGGGCCCGAACAGGAGCAGGAAGGCGACCAGCGCGACCGCGAAGTTGTTGGTGACGCCGGCCGCGAACATCCGGGTCTGGTTCCCCCGGTCGGCGCGCTGGCGGCTGTCCTCGTCGGGCTCGACGAACGCGCCGACGGGGACGAGCGCGACCAGCGCCAGCCCCATCGAGTCGATCTCGATGTCGCCGACTCGACAGAGCAGGCCGTGGCCCCCCTCGTGCACGACGAGCCCGACCAGCAGGCCGAAGACGATCTCCGGCGCCGCCGAGAGCGGCAGGAAGTCGTTCACGCCGGGGATGACGAGCACGTTCTGTGGCTGGGTGATGGCCGTCTGCTGGGGGCTCTGGATCGTCCCGTAGGCGGCGGCCAGCACGGCGACGAACGACCCGACCATCACCACGAGCGCGATGCCGACGCCGAAGTTCCCCCACGCCCGCCAGAACCGCTTGGGGCGGGCCAGCCAGTCCAGAAACGCACGCCCGCGCTGGGTGTGGATGGTCGTGATCGGGCCCTGGATCCGGACCGAGGGCGGGAGCGACCCGCGCGCGCGCAACACCATGGCGACGACCGTGTACAGCAGCACCCCGGCCAGCACCAGCGCCAGCGTGTTCACCATTCGTCTGAACCGACGCGGGTCGCCTCCAAGAGGGTTCTGGTACTCGCGCCGTCGCCGGCCGCGGCCCGGGGCGTCAGGCCTCGCGACGCAGTCGTTCGACGACGAACTGCTCGTCGAGCGAGGCCAGGAACGGCCCGAGCCGCGGCCCCTCGGTCTCGTCGAGGAACAGCCGGTAGCCCGCCGTGAACAGGTCGCCGACCGCCACGTCGTGCTCGCGGGCGGTCTCGTAGATCTGCCCCTGGAGGTCGTCGGTGCCGGCCGCCACGAGGTCCGCGAGGTCGTCCAGCGCGGCTCCGACGGCCGGGTCGAACGCCACGTCCGGCAACTCCTCGGCCAGCCGGTAGTTGTACTCGTTGTCCGTGCGGACCGCCCAGTTGCGGGCCTTCTCGACGCGGGCGAGCGCCTCCTCGACGGCCCAGTCCGGGGCGTCGTCCGGGATGTGGCCGGAGCGGCGGGCCATCTGCTCGCGCAGGGAGGCGTCGTCCGTCATCCCGAGGACCGCGGCGAATCGGTAGGGGATGCGGACCCGGTCCTCGCGCACCGCGTCGACGACGAAGGGGTAGACCCGGCGAGCCAGGTCGCGCGAGTAGTCGGCGGCGGCCTCCTCGCCGAAGTAGAGCGCCTCGAAGCGGTCGAACTCGTCGACCAGCAGATCCAGGCGCTCGACGTCGAAGTCTCGCTGTTTCTTCGGGTCCTTCGTGAAGAAGTAGCGGAACACCTCCACCTCCAGCAGGTCGAGCACCTCGTCGACCGTGACGATGTTCCCGGACGAGGAGGACAGCGCCGAACCGTTGAGCGTGAACCACTCGTAGACCATCGGCACCGGGGGGTCGATGCCGAAGACGTTGCGCGCGATGTCCTCGCCCGACGGCCAGGAGCCCTCGGCGTGGTCCTTGCCGAACGGCTCGAAGTCGACGCCCAGGACCTTCCACTGGGCCGGCCACTCGAACCGCCAGGGGAGTTTCCCCTCGCGGAGCGTGGCGGTCCCCTCGTGGCCACAGCCCTGGATGGTCTGTCCGCCGGCCTCGACGTCGTCGCAGACGTAGTCGACGGTGCCGGCGGCCAGGTCGATGGCCACGACGTGCTCGGTGAGGTTGCCACAGGCCGCACACTGCGGGGAGAAGGGGACGTAGGACTCGTCGACCTTGTCCTGGTACTCGCTCAGGACCTCGCGTGCGTGCTCGCGGCGTTCGAGGACGTGGCGTGTCGCGGCCTCGAACTCGCCCGCCTCGTACATGTCGGTGTTCGAGACGATCTCGATGGGGACGCCGACCAGGTCCGCGGCGGTGGCGAGCAGCGTGGTGAAGTGGTCGCCGTAGGAGTCACAGCAGCCGAACGGGTCCGGGATGTCGGTGTAGGGTTTCCCCAGGTTCCGCCCGAGGACGGCGGCGTCCACGCGATCGTCGCCGAGGTCGACCAGGTCCCAGTCGAGCGTCGCCAGGGTCCGCGGGACCTTCCGGAGGCGGTCGCGGTCGTCGCTCGTGAACACCTGGCGGACCTCGTGGCCCCGCTCGCGGAGCACCTCGGCCACGTAGTAGTTCCGCATGATCTCGTTGAAGTGGCCGATGTGGGGGACGCCGGAGGGCGAGACGCCGCCCTTCAGGACGACCGGGTCGTCGGGGTCGCGCGCCTCGATCGCGTCGGCCACCTCGTCCGCCCAGAACACCTGGTGGTCCTCGACGTCGAGGTGGTGCGGGTCAGTCATCGTCGAACTCCAGGCGGGCGTCGAGCGCCACGCCGTCGTCGGGGACGATCTCGGTGCCGTCGAAGGCGCCCTCGCCGATCGCGCGCTCGATCGACGCGGGATCTGCGCCGTCGAGGACGACCGCGGGCATCCCCGAGCGCTGGATGATCTTCGCCGCCAGGAGGTCGACGGGTGCGCTCGATCCGGCGTCCATCTCCAGTTCGGCGATCACCGTGACGAGTTCGCTCGCCGTCAGCCGATCGAACCGATCGGCGTCGGGGTTGGCGTTCGGGTCGGCGTCGAACACGCCGGGGACGCTGGTGGCGTAGACCAGGAGGTCGGCGTTCACGTACTCGGCGAACGCGGCCGCGACCGCGTCGGTCGTGTGCGCCGGTTCGGTGCCGCCCATGACGGGCACCTGGCCGCGCTGGAGCACCTCGCGCCCGGTCTGGTGGTCCGCGGGCGGCGAGGGGGCCGCCAGGTCGCCCAGCGCCGTGATCAGCAGGCGGGCGTTCAGCCGCGTGACGTCGATGCCGATCTGATCGAGTTCGATCTCGTTCGCGTCGAGCGCGCGCGCTGCCTCGATGTACTCCCGGGCGACGGGCCCCCCGCCGACGACGACGCCCAGTTCGCGACCCGCGGCAGTCAGGTCGCGAACGACGTCGGCGTACGAACCGACCCGGCCGGCGTCGAGGTCGGGCGCGAGGACGCTCCCGCCGATGGAGACGACCACTCTCATTACGCCCGCGTAGCCCTGTTCCGCTCTTAAGGGTTGTCAAGCAGCGGGCGAAGCCTACAAGCCTTCGCCGACGAAGCGTGTGGTATGCAGGTGTTCGGCGTGGTCGGCCCCGACTCCACGGCGGCCGTCGAGCGACTCGTGGCGCGTCTGGAGGGTCGGGTGGCCGTCCTCCGAAACGTAGAGCCGGACGGCGGTCTCGTCCGCGACCGGGTCGCGGACACGACCTGCGAGGTCGGCGACGACGGCGTCCGGGTGACCGGTCGCGAGCAGTCGGTCGAGGACCTCCTCGACGACCTCGCGCGCGACCACCACTACGCCGTCCTCGACGACGTCGCGGCCCGCGCCCCCGTCGTCGCCGTGGGCTGCCAGGTCGAGGACGCCCTGGCGCGCGCCGACTCGGCCGCGGACCTCGACGTCGACGCAGTCGCGGCCGCGGTGGACGACCTCGAACCCCGCGAGACGCTGGCCTCGCTCGTCGCCCGCGCCAAGCGCTCCCCGGAGGCCGAGCGGTCGGGCGCCGTCGCGACGTTCACCGGGCGGGTCCGCGCCCGCGACGCCCCCGACGACGACCCGACCGAGTTCCTGGAGTTCGAGACGTACGAGGGCGTCGCCGAGGAGCGGATGGACGCCATCGCGGCCGAGTTGACCGACCGGGACGGCGTCTTCGAGGTGCTGATGCACCACCGGACGGGCGTCGTCGAGTACGGCGAGGACATCGTGTTCGTCGTCGTGCTCGCGGGCCACCGCGCGGAGGCCTTCCGGGCCGTCGAGGACGGCATCGACCGGCTCAAGGAGGACGTTCCCATCTTCAAGAAGGAGGTCACGACCAGCGAGACGTTCTGGGTGCACGACCGCGAGTGAGGCGCGCGGCGCGCGGGCGGCCGCTCACGTCGCGGAATTTATTGCCGCAAGACGCCAGAATGTGTCACCTGGCTGCCGTGCGTTACACGCTATTGTGTTCCGAATTCTAAATTTCGAAATAATAAATTAGAGCGGTTCGTAAAATGTCTCGGCGGCTCTCGAAGCGTCGTGAAAGAAACGTTTTATCGCATTTCGGGCTGAAAGCAGTCGAACTTCTCCTAACCGTCCTCCGTTTATATGCTCCCCTGGGGAATACGCCAGAGCGAGGTCAGAGAAGATGTCTACGACCGAACCCTCCACCCAGACGGACGCCGAGAGCAAAGAGGCGCGCCTGCGGAACTACCTCGTCCAGCGGACGGCCGACGGCGAGGTGTACTTCAAGGGCAAGTTCATCGCGGACGAGGTCGGCCTCTCGCCGAAAGAGATCGGCGCCCTGATGGTGAAGCTGCGCGACTCCGCCCGCTCGCTCGAGATCGAGAAGTGGTCGTACACGAGTGCGACCACGTGGCGCGTCCAGCGAGCCTGATCCGTCTGCCAGACCCGCCCAGTCCCCTTCCTTCGAACCGGCCGGCGCCACCGAGGCGCTGTCCGGGGATTTATACCCGACAGACGCGTCACTACCGGTGATGAGCAGCCACGTCGGCGACGGGCCTCCGATCGAGGACCTCGCGTCGGTGTTCCGCGTCCGCGAGACGCGCCGGGACGGCGATCGGCTCCTCTACTTTGGAGAGCCCCGGAGCGACCCGGAGACCGTCGAACGCGAGGTCTGGCCGCTGTTCCGGGAGTGTGGCTACGAGGTCCGCCTCGCGAGCCAGACCGATCGCGTCCCCGACCCGATCACGGGCGTCCAGGTCCCCGCGACCCAGCACGTGCTCGTCGCCGAACCGAGTTCGCTCGGCGTCGACGGGATCCCCTGGACCAACATCGCCTTCGCGGCGCTGACGGTTCTCTCGACGCTGTACGCCGGCTCGCTGTGGTACTACATCGACGTCGGGCAGAACCCGCTGAACGTCCTCAAGGCGTGGCCGTTCACCGTCGCGGTGCTCGGCGTCCTGGGCGTCCACGAACTCGGCCACTACGTGGTCAGCCGCTACCACCGGGTGTCGGCGAGCCTGCCGTACTTCATCCCGTTCCCGACGCTCATCGGGACGATGGGGGCCGTCATCCGGATGAAGGGCCGCATCCCGGACCGGAAGGCGCTGTTCGACATCGGCGTCGCCGGGCCGCTCGCCGGCCTGGTCGCCACCGTCGTCGTCACCGTGGTCGGGCTCTACCTCCCTCCCGTTCAGGTTCCGCAGACGGTGCTCCACAGCTCCTCGTCCGTCCAGGTCGAGTTCGGCTACCCGCTCCTGCTGCGCCTGCTCTCGTGGGTGACCGGCCAGCCGCTGGAGTACGCCTCGGCCGCCCGGTCGGTGAATCCGGTCGTGTTCGGGGGCTGGGTCGGGATGTTCGTCACCTTCCTGAACCTCCTGCCGGTCGGGCAACTCGACGGCGGCCACATGGTCCGCGCCATCCTCGGTCAGCGCCAGGAGACGGTCGGGGTGGCCGTCCCCGTCGCCCTCTTCGGGCTCGGTGGCTACCTCCACTTCGTCTCCGGGTACGCGCTCAGTTCCGCCGGCGTCTGGCTGTTCTGGGGCCTGTTCGCGCTGGCGCTGGCCTACGCCGGCCCCGCCGACCCCATCGCTGACGAGCCTCTGGACGCGAAGCGGGTGGCCGTCGGCCTCCTCACGTTCGCGATCGGCCTGCTCTGTTTCATGCCCGTCCCCTTCCAGGTCGTCGGCTGAGGCCCGTCGCGCTCACGGCCCGCCGTGGGTGTAGCCGCGGTCCGGGAGCGGGTCGCCGTCCATCGTGACGCCGCCGTCGGTGACGGTCCCGATCCGCTGGACGGCGACGTCGGTCGCCTCCGCGGCGGCGTCGAGGGCCGACTCGGGGACCGTGAACACCAGCTCGAAGTCCTCGCCGAAGAAGAAGCCGAGTTCCCGGGCGTCCGCGGGGTCGTCGCTCACCGCCGCGACGCGCTCGTCGACGGGGACGCGGTCGGCCTCGATCGCGAATCCGCAGTCGCTGGCGGCGGCGAGCTGGTGGAGCGAGCGTGCCAACCCGTCGCTGGAGTCCATCATCGACGTCGCGTGCGGCGCGAGCGCCTGCCCCGCCGCGACTCGCGGCTCGAAGCGAAACAGTTCGTTCGCGCGCTCGGCCGCGCCGGCCTCGAACAGGCGGACGGCGACGCCGCTCCGTCCGAACGTCCCCGTGACGCAGACGGCCTCGCCCGGGGCGGCCCCGGACCGGCGGACGGGCGCCGTCGCGTCACCGAGCGCCGTCGTGGCGACCGTAAACTCCCCGTGACCGTCGAGGTCGCCGCCGACGTACTCCGCGTCCACGCGCTCGCAGACGTCGCTCGCGCCGTCGAGGAAGGCCGTCAGGTCGTCGGGGTCGAACGAGGGAGCGCCGTAGACGGCGACCGCCGCCGTCGCGCGAGCGCCCATCGCCGCCACGTCCGAGAGCGAGGCCCCCACGGCTCGCCAGCCGGCGGTGTAGCGGGTCGTCCCGTCCGGGAAGTCGGTCGTCTCGTGGAGCATGTCCGTCGTGACGACCGTCCCGTCCACGACCGCGGCGTCGTCGCCCGCAGCCGGGAGCCGGTCGCCGATGAGCGCCAGGGCGGCCCGTTCGTCCATGCGTCCGGTACCGCTGCCGGTGTCAAAAACCCACGCCCGGACCGGTGGTTACAAACGCCCGACCCACGTCTCACCGGCATGGGCTTCGAGGTCGACCGGCGGGCGACGATCGTCGGATTCCTCGGTGCCGCGGTCGTCCTCTCGGCGATCGCGTACGTCGTCGGCGTCCACCGAATCCTGGCGACGCTCCTCCGGGCAGATCCGCCCGTCCTGCTCCTGGTCCTGGTCGCGGCGGCGACGTGGCTCACGGCCTGGGGACTCGCGCTCCGGACCGTCCTGCGCGTCCTGGGGGCGAACGTCTCGGTCCCGCAGGCCGCGCTGGTGTTCGCCGGATCGACGTTCGCCAACAACGTCACGCCGTTCGGTCAGGCGGGCGGCGAGCCGGTCAGCGCGCTCATCATCTCCCAGGCCGCCGAGAGCGAGTACGAAACCGGACTGGCGGCCATCGCCAGCGTGGACGCGCTCCACTTCGTCCCCTCGGTGACGCTCGCGACCGTGGGGCTCGGGTACGTCGCGGCGACGACGGTGCTCGGCCGGCAGCTCCGGATGGCGGCGATCGCGGTCGGCGCGCTGGGGCTCGCGATGCCGCTCGCGGCCTACGTCGGCTGGCGACACCGGTACGCGGTCGAGGCGACCGTCGTCCGGCTCCTGACGCCGGTGATCCGGCTCGCCGGTCGCGTCCTGCCCCGGCGCGCGCCGCCGGACCCGCACGTCATCGAGCGCCGCATCGAGTCGTTTTTCGCGGCCGTCGACCGGGTCGCCAGGGACCGCCGGGCGCTGGTGGCCGTCGTCGGGTTCTCGCTCGTCGGCTGGCTCGCGCTCGCGGGGTCGCTGTGGCTCTCGCTGTTCTCGCTCGGCGTGGTGGTCCCGCCCCCGGCGCTGCTCGTGGTCGTCCCCGTGGCCTCGATCGCCGGGTTCACGCCCCTGCCGGGCGGCCTCGGCGGCGTCGAGACCGTCCTCGTCGCGCTCCTCGGGACGGCCGCGGGCGTCGACCCGGCGGTGGCGGTCGCCGCCGTCTTCCTCCACCGGGGGGCGACCTACCTCCTCCCGACCGCCGTCGGCGGGGGCGTGGCATCGGCGATGGGCGCGCGCTGACGCCGCCCACGGGCGCCGAACGATGATTTTAAACGCGGGCAACTAGACCACCTACGTAATGACGAGTCTCTACGACGTGCCCGCCGAGGCGCTCATCGAGGCGGTCGCGGAGAAGCTCGCGGACGACGTACAGGAGCCCGACTGGGTGCAGTTCACCAAGACCGGGCCCGGGCGCGAACTGCCGCCCGAGCAGGAGGACTTCTGGCAGGTCCGCGCCGCCAGCCTCCTCCGGAAGGTGGCCGTCAACGGGCCGGTCGGCGTCGACCGACTGGAGACGGCGTACGGGAGCCCCAAGCAGGGATCGACCCGCTACCGGGTCCGCCCGGCGCGCCAGAGCAACGGCAGCGGCAAGATCATCCGGACCATCCTCCAGCAACTGGAGGAGGCCGACTACATCCAGACCCGCGAGGGCCAGGGGCGCGACATCGCCCCCGACGGCCAGGCGCTCCTGGACAACACCGCTGCCGACCTGATCGAGGACTTCGACCGGCCGGAACTCGAACGGTACGCGTAACTCGTCCGTCGTTCTCCAGCAGTCGCGCACGAAAGCGAGCGGCGCGCCTGGTTTACCGGTGCTTGATGTCGAAGCTCTGGCTGTCGGGTTTCATCTCGCTCAGGAGCTGTCGCATCTTCTCGTCGTCGATCTTCTGCTGGAGGCGGCCGCTCTGGGCCAGCGCCACGAGCTGGCGCTCGACCTGCTCGGCGAAGTCCGGCTTGGACATTCGGATGGTGTTGAGCCGCTTCCGGGCCTCGTCTGTGAGGTGCTGGCGCAGCAGCGCCTGCTTCTGTGCCTCGGCCTGCTCCTGCTGGGCCTGGCGGGCGGCCTCGGCCTCCTCGCCGCCCTGCTGTTCCTGCAACTCCTCCATCTTCTCGCGCCGCAGCTTCTCCAGTTCGTCTTCGTCGGGAGCGTCACTCATGTTCGTTGGTTCCCGGTGGCGCGACAAAATGATTACGCCACGGCGATTACACGTCGAGGACCACGTACGCCGTCCAGCCCCCGTTAGTCGGTTCGACCCGCATCTCGGAGTAGGTGACGGCTTTCACGTCGCGCGCGACGACGCGGGCGAGCGGGACGCCGCGCGCGCTCCCGTCGAGGTGCCAGTCGCCCCCCCGTTCCTCGACCGCGGCCTCGTTGTCCGCGGGGAGGACCCCGCGCACGTCGCGCTGGTAGATGAGTTCGTCGAGGTAGTCGAACAGCAGCGCCTCCCGGCTCTCGGCCGTGACCGACACCGAGAAGCGCTCGCCGCCGCCGGGCACGTCCTCGCACATCGCGGCCGTCAGGCCGTCGGCGACGGCGGCGAACGTCTCCCCGAGGGTCGTGCCGGTCGCCTCGACCGCCACGTCGGCCGTGTGGTCCCGGAGCGCGTAGCTCACGACCCGTCCTCCTCGCCGTTCGACGCGGCGCCGTGGTGGTCCGCGTACCGGGTCCAGCCGTCCCGTCTGCCGACGGCGTCCGGGGCCGGTGGAGCGGACTGGTCGAACGCGCCCTGGTCCCCGAGGTCGTCCCCGGGGACGCCCGGTCCGGACTCGGCGCCGGTCGCGACCCCGCTCGTGACGATCGACCGGATCCCCTCCTCGACCGTGAGGTCCACGTCGTGGACCCGGTCGGCGGCGACGTGGACGACGAACCCGCCCATGACCGGGTTGGGTGCCATCGGCATGAACAGCGTCTCCATCTCGTCGTGGCCGGTGGCCTCGGTGACGGCCTCGGGACTCTCCGCCGTCAGGAAGGCGACGGCGTAGGAGTCGTCGGTGGGGTACTCGACCAGCTTGACGTCCTGGAAGCTGTCGGTGTCGGAGTCGAGGAGGAGTTCGCTCATCTCGTTGAAGCTGGTGTACACCGACCCGATGCCCGGGATCGCCTCCATGAAGCTGTGGAACTCGTCGGCGAAGCGGTCGCCCGAGGTCCGTTCGGAGATCACGCCTACCAGGAAGATGACGACGAGCAGCGTCAGGAGCGCGGCCAGCTGGAGGACGACCGCGGCCACGTCGCGTCCCGGCAAGACGTAGTTGACCACGCCGGCGACCGGGCCCAGGAGGCTCGCGACGAAGTTGAGCGCGAACGTGAGGACGATGAGCGTGATGAGCGCGGGGATGGTGAGCGCCAGACCGCTGATGAACGCACGACGGACCGACTCGCGCAGCGACGCACGCCGCAGACGGGGCGACGAGCCGGAGCCGACGTCGGAGAGCGGGGACATCGGTCGTCGTTCGACCGCCCGCACCAAAGAGTTGTGGCCACCCGTGGCGGTGGAATTATATCGGTCACGGACCAATCTCTGCCAGTGAGTGTCAACATCGACACCCGCGTCGTCGGCCCGGGGGACGACGAGTTCGTCGAGGCGGCGTGGGAGCTCAAAGAGCGCATCCGGCGAGAGGAGGGGGTGCTGAAGCAGCGCAGAGGCTTTTTCACGGACGCCTACCGCCGCTCGACGGTCTACGCGCTGGTCGAGGAACCCGACGACGAACTCGCCGGATTCGCCGCCACCCGTCGCGACGGGTACATCCTCTTTCTCGCCGTGGCGCCCGAGCACCGCGGCCGCGGGTTCGGCAAGCGACTCGTGACCGCCGTCGCGGACGATCACTCGTCGGTCACCTGTCACGCTCGCACCACCAACGGCCGCGCGCTCGACTTCTACGACCACCTGGGGTTCGAGGTCAAGCGCCGCGTCGACAACTACTACGAGGACGGCGGCGCCGCCTACTACCTCTCGCTGGGCGGGGACGGCCTCGCCTCTCGCCTCTCGAAGTTCTTCTGACGCACGCCGACGAGATTTTATGGCTCTGCACCGATCCGTAGCGTATGGCACGGCGGCTCGTCGACGGCGTCTGGCTGCTGGAACTGGGCTGGTTCCCGCCGGTGGCGGCGAACGCCTACCTCGTCGACGACGGCGAGGTGAGCCTGATCGACACCGGGCTCCGGTGGAACCTGCCCTCGCTCCGGGGCGAACTCGCGGACGCGGGCTACGGCGTCGACGACCTCGATCGGGTCCTGCTCACGCACTACGACCTCGACCACACGGGCGGGCTCGAACACCTCCGCGAGGCCGAGGGCCTCCCCGTCTACATCGGCGAGCGCGACGCCCAGTTGCTCCACGACGAGTGGACGCCGCCCCTGTTCCACCACAAGGGACTCTTCCACCGGATCGTCCGGAAACTGTTCCCCCTCCCCCGCGAGTTCGAGGTGCGTCGCGTCGCCGACGGCGACGGCATCGGGGGCTTCACGGCCTACCACACGCCCGGCCACAACCCCGGCCACACGGCCTACGTCCACGAGAGCGGGGCCGCGTTCCTCGGCGACCTGGCCTGGGAGGAACAGGGGCAGCTCACCCACCCCTTCTGGCTCGACTCCTACGACATGCACCAGCTCCGCGAGAGCATCCGCCGGCTCGCCCCGCGCGTCGAGTACGAGGTCGCCTGCGTGGGTCACGGCGAGCCCGTGTTCGACGGGGGCGCCCTCGCGGCGCTCGCCGACGGGATCTGAGCCTTTTGTCCCCGGCGCCCGTACGGCCGCCATGGAACGGGTCGCCATCGTCGGCGCCGGGGCTGCGGGCGCGGCAACCGCCTTCGCGCTCCGCGACGCCGCCGTCGACGTGACCGTGTTCGAGGCGCGCCAGACGCCGTCCGGGCGGGCCGCAACCCGTCACCGCGACGGCTGCACCTACGACTGCGGCGCGAACTACGTCCGCGGCGGCGACGAGCGCGTCGCGGAACTTGTCACCGGCACGCTCGACGACGACGGCCTGGTCGACGTCGCCGCCCCCGTCTGGACGTTCGACGCTGCCGGCACCGTCGGCGAGGGCGACGACCGCGACGACCACAAGTGGACCTGGGAGCAGGGGATCGACCAGTTCGCGAGACGGTTGCTCGACCGGGCGGACGCCGCGGTGCGCTACCGGACGCGGGTCGTCGGCCTCGATCGGACTGCCGACTCGCGCTGGCGGGTCCGCGAGACCGACGGCGCTGCCGCCGGGGCGTTCGACGCGGTCGTGGCGACCCCGCCCGCGCCCCGGACGGCCGACCTCCTGGCGGCGAGCGACTGGGACGATCCGCTCCGCGAGCGCCTGGTCGCGGCCGCCCGCGGCGTCCCCTTCCGTGGCATCTACTCGGTCCTGCTCCACTACCCGTTCGAACTGGACCGGCCGTGGTACGCGCTGGTGAACACCGACCACGAGCACGAGATCGGCTGGCTCTCCCGCGAGGAGTGCAAGCGCGGCCACGTCCCGCCTGGGGAGTCGCTGCTCGTGGTCCAGATGGCGCCCGACTGGTCGGCCGACCGCGACGTGGCCGCGGCGCGCGGCGACCCGGCGCACTGCCCGGCGTCGGTGACCGCGGACGCGGCGGCCCTGACGGCCGACCTGCTCGACGACGAGCGCCTGGCGTCGCCGGACTGGACCGACTGTGCGGCCTGGCAGTACGCGCTCCCGGACGGTGGCCCGGACGCGGACCTGCTGCGGGCGGTCGAGTCGCACGGGCTCTACTGCGCCGGCGACTGGGTCACGGGCGACGGGCGCGTCCACCTCGCCGCCGGGACCGGGCTGGCGGTCGGCGAACGCGTCCGCGCCGCGGCACGCGATCAGGGCAGGTCGACGTAGGCGGCGAGTTTCTCGCTCGCGCCCGCCAGGACCGACGAGCCGTGGAACACCAGCCCGATCTCGAAGTCGTACTCGGCGACGCGTTCGAGCGACTCCTCGGCCTGGTTGAGGTCGTCCGAGAACATCCCCGGCGGGAGGTGGAAGTAACCCGCGGGGAGGCCGCGCTGGTCGGCACCGCTGGCGGCGTCGGCCATCACGGCCAGGCCGCGTTCCTCGTCGATCAGGACGTGCTGGTGTGCGCAGTGGCCCGGCGCGTGGAGCGCGAGGAACGGCGAGAGGTCGGCCCCGTCGCCGTAGGTGTTGTCGGGCGGATGCTCGACGACCGGGTCGGCGCCCTCCGGGCAGTACGTCTCCACGCCGTAGGCCTCGACGATCGCGTCCCACCCGCCGACGTGGTCGCGGTCGGCGTGGGTGAGAATCAGCCGCTCCGGGACGACGCCCGTCTCCTCGATGCCGGCCAGGAGTGCGTCGGTCGTCTCCGCGAGGCCGGCGTCGACGAGGACGGGGCTGTCGCCGTCGAACAGGAACGCCCGGAGCCGGCGGCCGTCGCGCTCGACGCACGTGACGTCGAAGACGCCGTCTGTGATCTCTGTTGGCATACCTCACGCACGCGGTCCCAGGTGGTAAACGTAGGGGCCGGGGACGGCGGCTAACGACACCCCCTTAACGCGTCGCCGTCACAGCCCGACCATGGACAGGAAGCGCGAACTGACCAGCGTCGACCTGGCCGCGGTCGTCACCGAACTCCGGGCGCACGTCGACGCGGTGGTCGACAAGGCCTACCTCTACGGCGACGACCTGGTTCGCCTGCGGATGCGGGACTTCGACGCCGGCCGCGTCGAACTCCTGCTCGAGGTCGGCGAGGTCAAGCGCGCCCACGTCGCCGACCCGACCAACGTCCCCGACGCGCCCGGGCGGCCGCCGGACTTCGCCATGCAGTTGCGCAACCGGATCGCGAACGCGGAGCTCGTCGGCGTCGAGCAGTTCGGCTTCGACCGCATCCTCCAGATCCACTTCGAGCGGGACGGGAGCCGGATCACGATCGTGGTCGAGCTGTTCGGCGAGGGGAACGTCGCGGTCCTCAACGCCGACCGGGAGGTGGTCCAGTGCCTGGAGACGGTCCGCCTGAAGTCGCGCACCGTCGCGCCGGGCGCCCAGTACGAGTTCCCGAGCGCGCGGTTCGACCCCACGGAGGTGGACTACGAGACCTTCGCCGCCCGGATGGCCGGCTCGGACACCGACCTGGTGCGGACGCTCGCGACGCAGTTGAACTTCGGCGGCCTCTACGCCGAGGAGCTCTGCACCCGGGCGGGCGTCGAGAAGACCCTCGACATCGCGGACGCCGGCGAGGACGAGTACCGGGCGCTGTTCGCGACCGTCGAGCGACTGAACGGACGCCTGCAGTCCGGCGACCTCGATCCGCAGGTCTACTTCGGCGAGGTAGACGGGTTCGAGGACCCGGTCCGCGTCGACGCCACGCCCCTGCCGCTGGAGGAGTACGGCGACCTGGAGGCGTCGTCGTTCGACTCGTTCAACGCGGCGCTCGACGACTACTTCGCGAACTTCGAGACCGAGGCCCAGGAGATCGCGAGCGGTCGGCCCGACTTCGAGGCGGAGATCGCGAAACAGCAGCGCATCATCGAGCAACAGGAGGGCGCAATCGAGGACTTCGCCGCGCGCGCCGAGGCCGAGCGCGAGAAGGCCGAACAGCTGTACGCACACTACGACCTGGTCGACGAAGTGCTCTCGACGGCGCGCGCGGCGCGCGAGGCGGACCACGGCTGGGACGAGATCGCCGACCGGTTCGCCGAGGGCGCCGAGCGCGGCATCCCCGAGGCCGCGGCCGTCGTCGACGTCGACGGGAGCGAGGGAACGGTCACGCTCGACCTCGAGGGGACCGAGGTGACCGTCGACGTCGCGACGGGCGTCGAGAAGAACGCCGACCGCCTCTACCAGGAGGCCAAGCGGATCGAGGAGAAGATGGCGGGCGCGCAGGACGCCGTCGAGGACACCCGCGAGGAACTCGCCGCGGTGAAGCGTCGCCGTGAGGAGTGGGAGGCGAGCGAGGACCCCGAGGAGCCGGCGGAGCCCACCGACGTCGACTGGCTGGCCGAGCGCTCGATCCCCGTCCGGCGTGACGAGCAGTGGTTCGAACGGTTCCGCTGGTTCCACACCAGCGACGGCTTCCTCGTCATCGGCGGCCGGAACGCCGACCAGAACGAGGAACTCGTCAAGAAGTACCTGGACCGCGGGGACAAGTTCTTCCACGCACAGGCGCACGGCGGTCCCGTCACGGTGCTGAAGGCGACGGGACCGAGCGAGGCAGCCCGCGACGTCGACCTCCCGCAGACGAGCCTCGACGAAGCCGCCCAGTTCGCCGTCTCCTACGCCTCGGTCTGGAAGGAGGGGAAGTTCGCGGGCGACGTCTACATGGTCGACCCGGACCAGGTGTCGAAGACGCCCGAGAGCGGCGAGTACCTGGAGAAAGGCGGGTTCGCCATCCGCGGCGACCGGACCTACTTCCGCGACGTCGCCGTCGGCGTCGCCGTCGGCATCCAGTGTGAGCCCCTGACGCGGGTCGTCGGCGGGCCGCCCCCGGCGATCGAACCGCTGGCGGAGACGAGCATCCGGGTCGAACCGGGCCGGTACGCACAGAACGACGCCGCGAAGATGCTCTACCGGGAGTTCCGGCAACGGTTCGCCGACACCGCCTTCGTCCGGAAGGTCGCCAGTCCCGACCGCATTCAGGAGTTCCTCCCGCCCGGCGGGTCACGCATCGTCGAGGACTGACCGGGCCGTTCAGACCAGCCTGTCTGCGATGCCCGCCGCGACCGGAATGCGCGGCGTCTCGCCCTGGTAGGCTTTCACCATCAGGTAGAGCCAGGCGGCGAAGGTGACGAGCGCGAACGCCAGCCAGACGAGCGTGAGCAGTAGCGACAGCAGGCCGAACACGGCGAAGCCGGCCCGCCCGCCGGTGAGCAGGATCGCCGACAGGACGCTCCCGACGACGCTCAGGACGACGCTCGCCACGAACGCCAGGCCGAACACGGCGATGCTCTGTGCCGCGTGGTACCTGACGTACGCGTTGTCCGGTTCGAGCAGCAAGAACGCGATCCCCGTGAGGAAGCCGAACAGGTAGGAGAGCGCCCCTGCGAGGTTCTCGTCGAGGCCGGTGCTGGTTTCGCTGGCCGCCGCTCGACCCGGGTCGGCGACTGTCTCGTGAGCCATGCAGGATCTCAATACCCGCTCCGGCAATAAGCATAATCGCGCTGAAATTACAATATTACAAAGGAACGAGCGCCGCGACGCGATGGCGGTCGGGTCGGGGGCGAACCGGTCGCGTCGAGGAACGGGCCGGATTCGGCGTCGAGAGCTACTGATGCGTGATAGGTCGCACCCACATCTCATTCGAGTTAACCTTTCCCGTGCGCCCCCGTCCCGCCGGGAATCTCCGCTGCGGCGATTGTGTGGCCGAGAACGCCCCATACATTTAAGGAAGGGCCCGATTATACGGATACCTGACACACCATGTTCGAAGAAGGGCTGTCCTACCCGTTCAAGGGGGACAACGCACTCGGACGGAATCTCATCGGCGGACTGCTCGTCGCGTTCTCGTGGCTCATCATCCCCGGGCTGGCGTACTACGGGTACCTGGTCCGGGTCCTCCGGGACACGGTCTCTGGCGGTCAGGAGCCACCGGAGTTCGACGGCTGGGGGGACATGATCGTGGACGGGCTCAAGATGGTCGTCATCGCGTTCGTCTACGGGATCGTCCCGTTCGCCGTCGCGTTCGGGATCATGCTGTTCGGCGGGCTCCTCGGCGGGGCGGCGGGCGGCGACACCGGGGGCGGCATCGTCGCCGGGTTCGGCGTCGTCAGCCTGTTGATCTTCTTCCTGGCGTCGCTCGTCCTGCTCTACGTCCTGCCGGCGGCGCTCTCGAACTTCGCCGTGAAGCAGGAGTTCGGCGCCGCCTTCGACTTCGACACCATCGGGACCGTCCTCACGAGTTCCGAGTACCTCGTGGCGTGGCTGCTCCCCATCGTGGTCTACCTGATCGTCTACGTCATCAACCTCTTCCTGGCCATCACGGTCGTCGGCCTCATCCTCGTCCCGTGGGTCTCCTTCTACGCGTCGGTCGTCATCTTCCAGATGTTCGGCCAGGCCTACCAGAAGGCCCTCGGACAGGACGGCTCGGCCGAACCGGCCGCCGAACCCGCGATCTAGCCGAATAGCAGGGCACTTACTTTCCGGCCGCCCAGTCCGGGTATGCGTATCGCCGAGCGCCACCGGGCCGAGGGGCAAAAGGAGCGGATCACACTCGTCCCCGAGAGCCTGGACGACCTCTGGCACCTCACGTACGTCATCGAACCCGGGGACCTCGTCTCGGGGGACACCACCCGGCGCATCCAGCGCAACGACGACCAGCTCCGGGACACCGGCGGCGAGCGCGAGCACCTGCGCGTCACCGTCGAGGTCGAGGAGGTGGACTTCGCCCGGTTCTCGAACCGCCTCCGGGTGAGCGGCGTCATCGTCGGCTGCTCGCGCGAGGACCAGCTCGGCCAGCACCACACGCTCAACGTCGAGGAACGAACCGAGCTCGAGGTCGAGAAGGTCTGGAAGTCGGACCAGCTCGACCGGATCCAGGAGGCCGTCGAGGCGACCGAGGCGCCGGACGTCGCCGTCGCCACCGTCGAGGAGGGCGAAGCCCACGTCCACACGGTCGCCCAGTACGGCGTGGAGGAGCGGGCCACCCTCACCGGAACGACGGGCAAGGGCGAGTACGCCAGCGCTCGCTCCGAGCTGTTCGCGGAACTCGGCGACGTCCTCGCGCGCCTCGACGTGGACGCCATCATCCTCGCCGGGCCGGGGTTCACGAAGCAGGACGCGCTCTCGCGAATCGTCGAGGACCACCCGGAGCTGGAGACGCTGATCACGACGGTCGACACGGCGAGCGTCGGCGACCGCGGCGTCCACGAGGTGCTCAAGCGCGGCGCCGTCGACGAGGTACAGGCCGAGACCCGGATCGCCGAGGAGGCCGAACTCATCGACGAGTTGATGGCGAACATCGCCGAGGGGGCGAAGGCTGCGTACGGCCCCGGGGCGGTCGCGGAGGCCGCCGAGTACGGGGCCGTCGAGCACCTGCTCGTGCTGGACGAGCGCCTGCGCGCCGAACGGGCCGGCGAGGGCGACTGGACGGTCGACGTCGACGAGATCGTCGAGACCGTCGAACAGCAGGGGGGCGAGGTGACGGTCTTCTCCCACGAGTTCGACCCCGGCCAGCAGCTCCGGAACCTCGGCGGCATCGCGGCGGTGCTGCGCTACCGGCTCCAGTGATCACCCGAGCGCGTCCGCCACGGCGTCTGCCACTGCCTCCCACGCGGTCTGGCGGACGTCGAGGCTCTGTTCGAGCTGGACGCCCTCGGCCGCGAGGCGGTTGACCACGTTCGCGGGGTCGTCGCCGCGATACTCCGACCCCGTCACCAGGAACGCCGGCGCGTCGACCGCGTCCGCCACGGCGTCTCGGACGCGCTCGCGGACGGCGCGCGCGGCGCCGCCGCCCACGCCGACGCCCTCGTGCGTCCAGCCGTGGAAGCTCACCGCCCGGTCGAACGTCCGGTCTGCGACCGCCGCCAGCCCCGGGAACGAGACGAGGCTGGTGTCGTTCGAGGTGACGTGCCAGCGGTCGAACGCGCCCCCGCCCGGCCACCAGCCCGCGCAGTACCACGCGGTCGCGCCGCGGTCCGCGAGCCGGCGCGCCTGGGCGTCTGTCCCGGGTTCGACGTGGCCGCCGTGGGGTGCGAGCGCGACCAGCGTCTCGTCGCCCGACCGGACGCCCTCGACGAACTCGCCGGTCTCTCGCGCCGCCTCGTAGTCGAGGTCCGGGCGGACGACCTGCGGGTCGACGCGCGCCGCGACCTCGGGGGCGTCTGCCCCGAGGCGGTCCCGGCCGCCCGGGCTCACGCGCGGGCGGTCGCCGTCGTGGACCGTGTAGAGCGCCGGCGTCTCCCCGTGCCAGAGGCGCACCTGGTCGCCCACGCCCACGTCGGCCGCCTCGCGCACCCGGGCCGGGAGCCAGCAGTGCTCGCGGTCTGGGACCGCAGGGTCGACGCGGACGGTCACGCGGGTCATCGCGCCGAGATGTCGATCGTGAGGCCGTCGCGAGCGAAGCGCACGTCGCCGTCGTAGCGGTCGCCGATGGCCGTCAGCACGTCCTCCTGGCGGCCTGCGACGTGGGGGTAGAGGTGCGTGAGGTAGACCCGTCCGACGTCGGCGTCCGCCGCGGCGAGGGCCTCGCCCAGTTGCGTCGGCGTCGGGTGGTTCGAGACGTCCACCTCGTCGGGGAACGAGCAGTCGTGGATCAGGACGGCCGAGCCGTCGGCGAACGACACGAGGTCGGGGAACGCCTCGGTGTCGGCGCTGAAGGTGAGCGTCTCGGACCCGCGCGAGAGGCGGTAGGCGAGACAGTACATCGAGTGCCGCGTCTCGTGCGCCGCGACGTCGAAGCCGGCCACCTCGAAGGGGGCGTCGGGCCCGATCTCCTCGACCTGGAGGTCGACCCGGCCCTGCAGGTAATCGAAGACGTCGAGGAGGCCGGCGAGGAGGTCGCGGGTGCCGGCGGGGCCGACCACCCGGAGGTGTTCCTCGCCGGCGAGCCACCGCGCCTTCAGCAGCGGCAGGAGGTCCGAGACGTGGTCGACGTGGTGGTGAGTGAGGAGGACGGTCCCCACGCCCTCGTAGCCGACGTTCGTTCGGGCGAGCGCCTGGAGGACGCCGCTCCCGCAGTCGACCAGCAGCGGCTCGTCGCCGTCGAGCAGGAGGCCGGTCTGGGCGCGCTCGCCCGTCGGCATCGCACTCCCGGTCCCCAGGAACGTGACGCGCATACCGGTGTCTCTACACCGAGCGGGAAAACGTCGTCGGACCCGCGCGTCAGGCCCCGGTGAGCCCCGCGTCCGGGTAGACCCGGTAGGTCGCGTGGGCGAGGCTCACGGTCGCGGGGTCGCCCTCGGGCGTCTCGCTGGTGACCTCGATGCGGACCACGCCCATCGATCCGCCGATGCGGACCACCTCGGCCGTCGCGCGGAGATCGCCGCCGGCCGGTTCGAGGAACTTCACGTCGAGGTCCGTGGTGGTGACGTAGGCGCCCTCGTCGAGTTCCGAGAGGAGCGCGGCGCCGCTGGCCACGTCGGCGGCCGTCGCCACGATGCCGCCGTGGGGCACGCCAAAGGGGTTCGTTATCTCCTCGGAGTAGGGGATCTCGACGACTGCACGGCCGTCTCGCTTCTCGACGGTCTCCAGGCCGAGCCACTCGTGGAAGGCGATCTCGTCTGCCGGCGCGCGCCGGACGTCGTCGTCGCTCATGTCCCCGCGGACGCGACCGCCCGACAAAAGCCCCCTGCCGGGAGCGAACCTTTTTCCTCGCGCCCCCGTACCGCCGCACGGATGGGAGGCGAGCGCGAGGTCCGCGAGCAACTGGCCCGGAGCGATCCGTCGTTCGATCCGTCGGCCGTCGCCCTCGACGACGCCGACGCGTTCGCGCGGCTCCACCCCGTCGTCCGCGAGTGGTGGATCGAGCAGTTCGGCGCGTTCGTCCCCGAGAACGGCGGCTTCTTCACCCCGCCACAGAAAGGGGCCGTCCCGCTGATCCACGAGCGGGAGAACGCCCTCGTCTGTGCGCCCACGGGATCGGGAAAGACCCTGGCCTCCTTCACCGCCGTCGTCGACGACCTGTTCCGCCGCGACCTCGCCGGCGACCTGGACAACGCCGTCTACTGCCTGTACGTCTCGCCCCTGAAGTCGCTGGCCAACGACGTCCACCGCAACCTGTCGGTGCCGCTGACGGAGATCGCCGACCGGTTCGCGGCGCGCGGCGAGGACGTCGCGGTCCGCCACGCGATCCGGCACGGCGACACCGACGACGCGGCGCGCCGCCGGATGCTTCGGGAGACGCCGCACATCCTCAACACGACGCCCGAGACGCTGGCCATCCTCCTGAACAGCCCGAAGTTCCGCGAGAAACTCCGCGCCGTCGAGTACGTGATCGTCGACGAGGTCCACGCGCTCGCGTCGAACAAGCGCGGCACGCACCTGTCGGTCTCGCTGGAACGCCTGGAGGAACTGGCCGCCGACTCGCCGACGCGCGTGGGCTGTTCGGCCACCGTCGAACCGGTCGAGACCGTCGCCGAGTTCCTCGTCGGCCGCGAGTCCGGTTCGCCCCGCGACTGCGAGGTGGTCGACGCCCGCTTCGCCCGCGAGTTCGACCTCGAACTCGTCTGCCCCGTCGCCGACCTCGTGGGCACCCCGCCGGACGTGGTCCGCGACCGGTTCTACGACCGCCTGGACGACCTGATCCGCGGGCACACGAACACGCTCGTGTTCACGAACACGCGGTCGGGCGCCGAGCGCGTCCTCCAGGCGCTCCGCGAGCGGTTCGGCTACGACGAGGCGGACTCGGCCTGCCACCACGGCTCGCTCTCGACGGCCCGCCGCCAGTCGGTCGAGGAGCGCCTCAAGGCCGGCAGCCTCGACGTGGTGACCACCTCGACGTCGCTCGAACTCGGCGTCGACATGCCACACGTCGACCTCGTGGTCCAGGTCGGGTCTCCCAAGAGCGTGGCGTCGCTCCTCCAGCGCGTGGGCCGGGCCGGCCACCAGCTCGGCGACACGGTCACGGGCCGGGTGGTCGCGCTCGACCGCGACGACCTCGTGGAGTGCGCCGTCATGGTCGAGCGCGCCGAGTCGGGGTTCGTCGACCGCGTGTTCGTCCCCGAGCGCGCACAGGACGTCGCGGCCCAGCACGTCTACGGCATGGCCATCGCCGCGATCCGCCCCGAGGCCGAGGTCCGGCGCGTGCTCGAACGGGCCTACCCCTACCGGGACTACACCGACGACGACTGGGATCGCCTGCTCGCGTACCTCACCGCGGACTACCCGGGACTGGAGGAGCGCAACGTCTACGCGAAGGTGTGGCGCGACGAGAACGACCCGCCCGGCGGCGACCACCACTACGAGGACTTCGACGTCGGCGAGCCGCTCGTCGGCAAGCGCGGCCGCCTCGCCCGCCCCATCTACATGCAGAACGTCGGCACGATCCCCGACTCGTTCACCTGCCAGGTGGTCACCCGCGCCGACGAGCGCGTCGGACAGCTCGACGAGGACTACCTCGACACGCTCGAACCGGGCGACGTGTTCGTCCTCGGCGGCGAGCGCTTCGAGTACCGCTACCGCCGCGGCTCGAAGGTGTACGTCGACCGGACGAGCGACCGGCCGACGGTGCCCACCTGGTTCTCCGAGCGCCTCCCGCTCTCCTACGACCTCGGGCGGGAGGTCCTCGCCTTCCAGGACGACCTCCTGGACCGGCTGTCGCGGGGCGGCCCGCCCGCCGTCCGCCACTGGCTCAGGACGTTCCCGCTCGACGAGAACGCCGTGCGCGCGCTCGCTCGGCTGTTCGACGAGCAGGTGCGTTACGCCGGCCCGGAGAGCGTCCCGACCGGCGAGCGCATCGTCGTCGAGGAGGAGCGCGACCACGCCGAGTACGAGCGCCGCTACTACGTCCACTCGACCTACGGCCGCCGGTTCAACGACGGCCTCTCGCGGCTGCTGGCCCACCACGTCGCGCGCACGGCCGGCGCCAACGTCCGGGTCGCGGTCGCGGACCACGGCTTCACGCTGTCGATGCCGCTCAACCGGAAGGTCGACCTCGCGGGCGTGCTCGCCTCGCTCGACCCCGACGACGTGCGCGCCGACCTCCGGACGGCGCTCGACGGGACCGACCTCCTCAAGCGCTACTTCCGGATCAACGCCACCCGGTCCCTGCTCGTCCTCAAGCGCTACAAGGGCCACGAGCGGTCGGCCAGCCAGCAGCAGGTCACCAGCGAGATGCTGCTCGGGTTCGCCCAGGACCTCGACGGGTTCGTCGTCGTCGAGGAGACCGTCCGCGAGATCCTGGAGGACCGCCTGCACGTGGCCGGGATCGAGGCCGTCCTCGACGCGGTCCAGGCCGGCGAGGTCGCGGTCGAGCACCACCGCGTCGACTCGCCGACGCCGCGCGCGTTCGGGCTGGCGACGCTCGCAGCCAGCGACGTGGTCCTCGCCGAGGACGAGAGCGCCGCTCTCCGGGAGTTCCACGAACGCGTCCTCGAGGCCATCGACGACGCCGTCGCGACCGGCCAGTTCGACGCCTGAGCGACCCCGTACCACCGGCTGGGAATCCCGACAACCGTTATCGCCGTGCGCGCCCGACGGATAGACGATGGACTCCGCGGGGCCGCGGTCCGGGACGGACGACTGGCTGGACAAGCGGCGGGCGGCGCTCGACGCCATCCCGCCGGTGGAGCGGTCGCTCCAGGACGGCACGCTGCGGGTCACGCGGCGGTTCCGCGGACTCGACCGCGAGCAGGCCCTGGGGTACCTCGAACACCTCGGCGGCGAGCGCCGGGGCGACGCCGTCGAGGGCGAGGGCTGGCGCGCGACGCTCTCGACGCGGCGCGTCCCGGTCGGCCCGTCCTACCGGCTCACCGAGGTGACGGTCACCTGGACCGGCGAGGAGGCGACCGTCGACCGCGTCGTCACGCACTTCCGACTCAAGGCGTTCCGCGCGCCGGGCTGACACCGCCCCGTCGCAGTTCGTCGCGACTGGGGCGGACGTATAACTCGCTCCAGTGCGAGCGGGTAGCATGGTCGACGCGACAATCCACGGCATCGACCGCGGGACGATCCTGAGCGACCGGAACTACCACGTCGAGGCGCACACGGTGGCCACGGCGAGCGAGCCGAACCCCACGCTGGAGCGGGCCGAGACTCCCGTGTACAACCTCGTCATCGACCACCCTGCGGGGACCATCCTCTGGGACACCGGCTCGCACCCCGAGGCGGGCGACGGTCACTGGCCGCCCTGGCTCTACGAGGCGTTCGAGCACGTCGACGCCGCCGACCACCGCCTCGACGACGACCTGGCGGCGGCTGGCTGGACCGTCGACGACATCGACTACGTGATCCAGTCGCACCTCCACATGGACCACGCGGGCGGGCTGGCGGCCTTCGAGGGGACCGACGTCCCCGTGTTCGTCCACCGCGACGAACTGGAGTTCGCCTACTACAGCGTCGCCACGGGCGAGGGGAGCGCCGGCTACGTCCGCGAGGACTTCGACCGCGACCTGAACTGGCAGGTCGTCCACCGGGACCGCGAGCGCCACTTCGAGGGCGTCGAGTTCATCCGCCTGCGCGGCCACTCGCGGGGCCTGATGGCGCTCAAGGTCGACCTCGACGGCTACGGCACGCTGCTGTTCACCAGCGACGTCGTCGAGGTGGCCGAGAACTACGAACGGGGCCGGCCGCCGGGCCCCGGGATCCTCTGGGACCGCGAGCACTGGTTCGAGAGTCTCCACCGCCTCCAGGAGCTGGAGCGGCGCCACGACGCCGAACTGGTGTACGGCCACGAGGTCGACCAGATGGACGCGATCCTCGACGGCTGGCCGTAGACTGGCTCACTCGCCCGTTCCGGCGCGCTCCAGGAGCGTGTTCAGCGCGTCCGGAACCACGAGCACGCGACTCCCCGATTCGACCGCCGCCACAACCGCGTCGGCCACGTGGCTCGCGGCTCTATCGTCGCCGCTCGCTCGATCCGTGGCCTCCCACTGGTCGGCCACGTGGCTCGCGGCTCTATCGTCGCCGCTCGCTCGATCCGTGGCCTCC
>JBDGSV010000057.1:36300-40786 GCA_042217375.1 Haloarculaceae archaeon
CACTGGTCGGCCACGTGGCTCGCGGCTCGCTCCACTCCCCGCTCGCCCGCGTGCATCAGACACTCCCCGACCACCTCGGGCGCGCGCGACCCGCACACGTACACGTCGTACTCGCGGAGGACGCGCGCCACCACGAACGCCCGCTGGGCGCCGGGGTCGTAGCCCTCGCGCATCGCCTCGTAGAGCGCGTCGGCGCTCGTCGCCCCCGAGAGCCAGTCGTAGAAGCGTCGCTCGCCGGTCCCGTCGCCGGCCCCCTCCGGCAGTTCGGCGGGGAGCACCAGCCGCCCGCCCGGGCGCAGGGGGTCGTGTGCCCCCAGGGCGACGTAGGTGGCCGCGCGGGTCGCCTGGTAGAGGTTCGCGTCCTTGGGCGCGCCGACGCCGGCCACCACCGCGTCGTAGCCGTCCCCGACCTCGACGGCGAGCGCGTCGCGGGCGCGGTCGGCGAGGTCGCGCACCACGGCCCGCGGATCGCCCGCGCTCGCGCCCAGGACGCCGGCAGGGCCGTGCGTGACGTTCAGGCAGAAGTCGACGCCCGCGCAGTCGCCGGCGCGGTCGATCGCGTCCCGGAAGGGGTTGTCGTCGACGCGCCCGAGGCGGACGCCCGCGCGCCCGAGCAGGTCCGGGCCGTGCGTGTACCGGATGAACGGCTCCCCGCCCGCGCCGACGACGACGGTCTTCGCGCCGCCGGAGAAGCCGGCGTACTGGTGGGGTTCGACCATCCCGGTCGAGAGCACCCGGTCGGCGTTCGCGACGGCCTCGTGGACGCGGACGGGCACGCCGTCGACCGTTCCGACCGTCACGGTCGCGTCGGGGTCGTGGTTCACCGCGAGGGGCGCGTGCTCGCCGAGCGACTGGCGGAGTTCGGCGTCGGTCATCGGCCGGTGGAGGCCGAGGCCGACGACCACCGTCACCTGCTCGCGGTCGACGCCGGCCCCGCGGAGCGCGTCGAGGAGCGCGTCGAGGAGCGCGTCGTCCGGGGTCGCACGGGTGACGTCCGTGACGACGATCGCCACCCGGTCGTCGGCCGCGACGCGGTCAGACAGCGGCGGTCCGTGCGGGTCGGCGAGGGCCGCGTCGGCCGCCGTGCGGGGATCGACCGGCTCGCCGCCCGGCGGCGCGGCGACGTCGACCTCGCAGTCGGGCAGGTCGACCGCGACGGTGCCGTCGCCGTAGGGGAGCGTGACCATGCCCCGCCCACGGGGCCGGGGGGCCTGAACCTGGCGACTACCGCGCCCAGTCGAGCATGCGGGCGTAGAAGTCCTCGCCAGCGAGCGCCCGCTCGTCGCCGACGAGCACGAGCGCCTTCTTCGCGCGGGTGAGCGCGACGTTCATCCGGCGGTGGTCCTCGAAGATTGGGCCGTCGAGGTCGCCCGTCGCGACGAACGAGACGACGACGACCTCTTTCGAGGAGCCCTGGAAGCGGTCGACGGTGTCGACGGCGACGCCGTCCGGCGCGCGTCGCGAGATCTCGGCGACCTGCGCGCGGAACGGCGCGATGACGCCCACGTCGTCGGGGTCGACGCCCGCGTCGAGGAACGACTGGACCGTCTCGACGACCGCCGCCGCCTCCGCGGGGTTCCGGTTGCCGTCCTGGCTGCCACCCGGGTCGACGAACGCCACCTGGTCCTGGAGGTGGTCGGGGAGCGCGCCCGCCGAGACGCCCGGGAGGTCGTCGATCGCCTGCCCGGCGACGGCCGGCGTCGCGGGGCGGAGCTTCCCGTCGTAGAACTCTCGCGAGGAGAAGTACTGGATGCGCTGTGCCATCCGGTACTGGCGGTCGAGCATCACGCCCGCGTCCGGGTGCGCCTCGACGAGCCGCTCGAACAGCGAGCGGGAGAGGTCGCCGCCGTCGGCCGGGGGCTCGGACTGGACGACCGGCGGGAGCTGCTGGTGGTCGCCGACGAGGACGAACCGGTCGGCGCGCTCGACGGCGAGGAACGTCCCCGGTTCGGTGAGCTGGCCGGCCTCGTCGACGACCGCCACGTCGAAGGACTGCTCGCGCATGATCCGCGAGCCGCAGGTGGCGGTCGTCGCACCCACGACCGGCGCGTCACGGAGTTCGGCCACCCGGCCGTCCGGGTCGCCGGTCCGGTCGAGCAGGGCGTCGTGCATGTCGGGCCGGACGCCGTTCTCGCGCCCGACGCGGACGAAGTCGTCGAACCCCTGGTCGCGGAGCGCGGCCAGCGCGTTGTCCACCGCGCGGTTGGTGAACGCGGAGACGAGCACGCGGTCGCCCCGCTCGACCAGCGCGCGGACCGTCCGGGCGAGGGTGTAGGTCTTGCCCGTCCCCGGCGGCCCGTGGACGAGCGCGCAGTCCTCGGCGTTGACGGCGAGGTTCACCGCTGCGTTCTGCGAGTCGTTGTTGTCGACGTACGTCGCCTGCTCGTCGCTGAACGCGGGGGATCGCCGGCCGAACAGGACGTCCTTCCGGTCGGGGTCGCCGCGGAGGACGGCCTCCGCGAGCCCGGAGAGCTGGCGGTCGACCGACAGCTCCGAGGGGTAGACGTCGATCCGCCCGAGGTCGAGCGGTTCGTCGGCGGTGACGACCACCTCGTCGCCGAGCCGCCGGACGGTGGCGAGTTCGGCCGTCCCCCGGACGGGGTCGCCGTCGCTCGCGAGCACGAGGTCGCCCTCGCGGATCTTCGAGACCGCGTCGTCGGGCTTCCGGGCGCGCAGTTCCCAGCGCCCGCCGTCGAGTTCGCGCCGGCCGATCGGGTCGAGGTCGATCAGCGCGCGGTCGTCGTCGGCCCGCTCGCGGGGCGTCTGCTCCCAGAGTTTGACGAACTCGTGGTGGACGGCCCGCCGCTCGGCCTCCAGTGCGCGGTAGGTCCGCTCGAAGTAGTCGCGCTCGTCTTCGGGGACGGGCGGGGCGAGCTGGCCGGCCTTCGACTCCTGGTCGAGGCGGCCGGCGACGGCCATGCACGTCTCCTGCTCGAAGCAGTACTCGCAGGTCGCGTTGCCCTCGTACCCCGTGGGGACCGAGGCGTCGAACTCCGCGGCCGCGAGCTCGTTCCGGGTCCGGACCACGTAGTCGAGGAGGCCCTTGGAGATCGAGAAGTCCTTGGCCGGCGAGAGGTCGCCCGACTCCTCGACCCGGTCGAGCGTGGCGTTCTTCGTGTAGATGAGCGTCCCCGTGTCCGGCGCCCCGTCGGCCAGCGCGCCGTCGCCGTCGTGGCCGGTCTCGCCGAGCAGGAGCGCGTAGCAGGCGGCCTGGATCTTGTCCTTGAACCGCGGGTCGCGGTTGACGTTCTTCCCGGTCTTGAGTTCGACGGGGGCGCCGCGTCGGACGGCGTCGGCCCGGCCGCGCAGTCCGAACCGCTCGGAGATGAGCGTCTGCTCGGAGCGCCACTCGTCCGCGCCGAACCGACCCTGGTTCAGCCAGCCCTCGATGGCCCCGGCGTGCTGTTCGGCCTCTGCGCGCACCTCGTCTCTCGTCTTCCCGAGCAGGCCGAGTTCGAGTCCGGCCTCGGCCACGCGCCGGTCGACGGCGCGCTCGCGGTCGCCCCCCCGGAGCAGGTCGCCGAACACCTCGTGGACGATGGTCCCCTTGACCATCGGGTACGAGAGGCCGTCGGCGTCCAGCTTGTGCAGGTAGTAGAGTCGCGGGCAGTCGACCCAGTTGCGCAGTTCCGTGACCGTGACGAGGAAGTCCGGCTCGACGACGACGAAGGAGTCGCCGGTGGTCGAGTACTGCGTCTCGCCGCGGAACTCCCGCTCCTCGGCGCCGGTGACCAGCAGGTCCATGCCGGCCGCGAGGTGGGCGGCGGTCTCGGTCCACCGGCCCCAGAGCGTGACCGTGACCGGCGCGCTCGCGCCGCGGTCGGGCCGGATGGTCACCTCGGCGAGGTCGGTCTCGCCGTTGCGCGTGGTGACGGTGCGCGTCTCTCCGACGTCGACGACGGGGCCGCGAAGGTCCACGCGCCGGGCCAGGCGTTCCGTGAGCAAAACGCTTGTCCATCCGGCGGCAGTGGCGGCCGCGGCCCGGGCGCGGCGGCGGCGGTAAGTTTTAGCCGACCGATGCCGACCGGGCGAGCAATGGAGCTAGGTTCGGCCGAGAACTTCGACCGGAGCGGGACGCTCGGCATCGAGGAGGAGTTCTTCGTCGTCGACGACCGCGGCCGGCCGACGTCCGGGACCGACGAGCTGGTCTACGAGAGCGAGCCGCCCGAGATCCTGGCGGATCGCATCGACCACGAACTGTTCACGTGCGTCGTCGAGACCCAGACGCCGCTCATCGAGTCGTTCGACGAGGCGCCGGCGGCGCTCGACGCCGTCCGGAGCGCGCTGGTCGACCACGCCGCCGCCCACGGGTTCCAGATCGCCGCGGCGGGGCTGCACCCGCTCGCGAAGTGGCGAGAGCTCGAACACGTCAGCAAGCCGCGGTACAAGTCCCAGCTCGACCGCATCCAGTACCCGCAGCACCGGAACACGACCGCGGGCCTGCACGTCCACGTCGGCGTCGACGACGCCGACAAGGCCACCTGGA
>JBDGSV010000031.1:0-36982 GCA_042217375.1 Haloarculaceae archaeon
CGGGTCGTCGTGGACCAGCAGGTCCCGGACCGCGGTCTGGACGGTCACGAGCGCGCGACGCGCGCGACCGTCCGCGTGGTCGACCCGCGCCGACTCGACCGCGGGCAGGGCGGTCCCGAGCACCGCCAGCGCGAGGACGACCGCGAGCGCGACCCGGAGCACTCAGCGCCGCTCCCGGCGACGGCCCGACGCGCCGGCGGCCGGTCCACTGCCGGGCGCGGCCGGCGGCGGGACCGTTACCGGGAGGTCGCGGTGGGGGCCAGAGGCTGGCTCTGCCGGCCCGGGCGAGCGGTCGCCGGCCGGTGTCCGGGGCCGGCCGAGACACGCCTGGAGCGCCTGGACGGCGGCCTCGACGGCGAGCAGGCGCTCCGTCAGGTCGTCGAGTCGATCCTCGCCCCGCTCGACGCGTGTTCCGAGTTCGACCGCCGTCTCCAGCGACGGCGGTGGGTCGTCCTCCACGAGCGCGCGTTCGACCGCCCGGAGGCGGGCGTCGAGGTCGTCGGTCACGGCACGGGCTGGTCCCGGCTTCGGCCTTGAATCCTCGGCCCGCCTGGTCGCGTCAGCCGTACCGGGCCTCCAGGTCGGCCCGCAGGTCGTCGGCGAGCGCCCGCAGACCGTCGCTCACGCGGACGGGGTAGGTCGACGGGTCGCGGATGCGCCTGACGTCTGCCGGGAGCGACCGGAGCTGTGCGAGCGTCCGCTCCCGGACGGCGGGCAGGTCGGGCAGGTCGGCGACGAGGTCGCCGTCGACGAAGACGTCGACGAGCAGCGGCTCGCCGGCCCCGCCCTCGCCGCGGCGCCCGAGCACGTCGTGGTGGAACTGGCCCGCCCGCTCGACCCGCCGGACGCACTTCCGGCCGGGGTAGGTCGCTTTACCGGTCGAGAGCTTCATCGAGGGCTGGAGCGCGCCGTCTCGCTCGACCGCGGCGAGCTTGTACACGGCGTCGAGAGAGGGGGCGTCTTCGCTGGTGACGAGCGCGGTGCCAGGGCCGAACCCGTCGGCGACGCCCCCGTCGTCGAGAAACGACGCGATGGCGTACTCGTCCATGCCGGAGGAGACGAACACGTCGGCGTCGCCGACCAGCGGCGCCACGGCCCGCGAGAGGGCGACGAGGTCGCCCGAGTCAAGCCGGACGCCCGCGACGTCGACGCCCGCGGCCTCGGCGACCGCCATCGCCGTCTCGGTGCCGGCGACCGTGTCGTAGGTGTCGACGAGCAGGACCGAGTCCTCGCCGTAGACGTCGACGAACGCCTCGAAGGCCGCGCGTTCGGTCGGGAAGCTCTGGACCCAGGAGTGAGCCATCGTCCCGACCGCGGGGACGTCGAACGCCTGCGCGGCCGCGACGTTCGAGGTGGCGTCGAAGCCGCCGACGCGCGCCGCGCGGGCGGCCTTCGTCCCGGCGTCGGTGCCGTGCGCCCGGCGGGACCCGAAGTCGACCAGCGTCTGGTCGTCGCCGCGGCGCTCGATCACGTCGCGCATCCGCGCTGCCTTGGTCGCGACGAGGCTCTGGAACCCGACTTGGTTGATGAGGAGCGTCTCGAACAGCTGGGCCTCCGGGAGGGGCGCCGTCACCTCGAGCAGCGGCTCGTCCGGGAACACCACGGTCCCCTCGGGGACCGCACGGAGGTCGCCCGTGAACGAGAAGTCGGCGAGGTAGTCGAGGAACGCGTCCCCGAACCCCAGTTCGGCGAGGAAGGCGAGCGCGTCGTCGTCGAACGACAGCGTCTCGACGTAGTGGACGACCTGCTCCAGGCCGGCGGCCACGACGTACCCGCGGTCGACCGGGAGGTCGCGGAAGTACAGGTCGAACGTCGCTCGCGGCGCGTGATCGGCCGCGAGATAGCCCTGCATCATCGTCAGCTCGTAGCGGTCGGTGAACAGCGGGAGCGTCGCCGGCGTGACGTAGCCGAAGGCGGCCCGACTCACGGTCGGAAACACCTCCAGCAAGACATTTGTGACCGTGTGACGTAGTGTCGGGGCAGAGGAGAGTCATGAGCGGAACCGACCCGGACGACGGGGGCCGACCGGGGTTCGCGAGCGAGCGCCTCGCCGTCGACGCCGAACGGGCGACCGCGACCGTCAGCGACGCGCTCGGTGGCCTGAGCGCCGCAGAGACGGAAGAGGGCGTCGCGTTCCGGACCGTCGACGGGATGCTCGTCGCGGTCCTGGCGCCCGGCGAGGACGACGGCTCGGTCGAACTCCGCTACCGGACGTCGCCGGCCTCCGAGTCGGCGACGCTGAAGGCCCGCCGCGTCCGCGCGGCACTGGACCCCTACGTGACCTCGGCGCCGTAGCCGCACCGCCACGTGCCGGCGCCCGGCGGCGGTCGCGGCTGCGCTGTCGACGCGCCGACCGGTCGCGCCGGCCGGGGCCCGGTCGAGTGACATCTCGCCGGGAGAGACGGTGACCGCGTGCAAAGGCGCGCCGTCCCGTCCCGAGAGGTGGGAAAGGTGGGCAAGCCGATACGGCGGGCGCCCCTGGACGAGGGCATGGCCGACACGAAATCGGGGCGCGACAAGAAGGGCCGCGACGAGGACGAGGAGCAGCGCGAGCACGAACTCGAGGAGGAACTCGAAGCCGTCGAGGCAGAGCGCGAGGCGGACGAGACCGAGACGGACGAGACCGAGACGGACGACGAGGAGGAGTAACCGACCGCGGCGAGCGCGGACCGACACCACTTACCGCCCGGGCGGCGAGTGAGCGATATGCTCGTCACGCTGGAGGGGCTGGACGGCAGCGGGAAGACGACCGCGTGGACCGCGCTCCGCGAGGAGGTCGACGCCGTCTTCACCCGGGAGCCGACCGACACGTGGTACGGCGAGGCCGTCGAGCGGAGCGTGGCCGACGACGACGCCGACCCGCTCGCGGAACTGTTCCTCTACACGGCCGACCACGCGGCGCACCTCTCCTCGACGATCCGGCCCGCCCTCGACGCCGGCGATTCCGTCGTCTCCGACCGGTACTCGGACTCGCGCTACGCCTACCAGGGGGCGACGCTCGACCCGCTGCTCGACGACGCGGTCGACTACGTCCAGACGATCCACGAGCCGTTCACCCGGCCACCGGACGCGACGGTGTACCTCGACGCCGACCCCGAGACCGGCGCCCGACGGAGCGGCGGGACGAACAAGTTCGAGCAGCGGGCGTACCTCGAACGCGTGCGCGAGAACTACGAGCGCCTGATCGCCGCAGAGCCCGACCGGTTCGTCCGGGTGGACGCCACGCGGTCGAAAGAGGTCGTCGTGGCGGAGGTCGTCGAGACGGTCGAACGCCTCCTCGACTGAGTCAGTCGGCGGGCCCCGCCTTCGCTCGCCGCCGTCCCAGACGAGGCCGTGGCCGGGTCGCCCGGGCGCCAGACGGCCCAGGAGACGGCGTAGGTCAGCAGGAAGAACGCCGCGACCGGCGACGGCGGTGCGGAGCATGGCCGGACGACGGCGACCGGGGAGTTGAAACCGGGAGCGGATCCCGGCGAACGAGAGTCAGTCCTGGCTCAGGCGCGGTACTCGTCGGGGAGGTCGACGTCGTCGGGGGCCGGCATCCAGAAGTAGTCGAAGGTGATGCCGAACGCGAGCGGGAGCAGGATCGTAACGCCGACGACGGCCGACGGCGACCCGAGATTCGGCCCGAGCGCGCTCCCGATCACGAGCGTGAGCACGAGCAGTACGAGCGGCGCGAGCGTCAGCGCGTAGACGAACGACCCCCAGCGCGTGTCGAGTCGCACCCGGAAGAACCGCGTGAGCAGGGCGGCCACGGCGCTGTTGACCGCGATGATGACCAGGAGTCCGACGAGGTCGACGACGGAGGCCATGGCGGCGTTAAGAGGCCGACGGTCTTTGGGCTGTCGCTCTCACTCCAGGCAGACGTAGGTCCGGGTGTCCGCCACGCCGTCGATCCCGCGGATGGCGTTGCCGGCCGACTGGAGGATGTCGGCCACCTCGGGCGCCTCGGCCTCCACGATGAGGTCGAAGTCGCCAGCCACCACGTGCGCCTCCGTCACGTACTCCTGTCCGCGGACCGCGTCCAGGAGCGGCTCGGCCTCGCCGGACGACGCCTTGACGAAGATGTACGCCCGCGCCATGCTCAGACGGACGCGACCCGGCACCATAACTGTTGGCGGGCGGGGGCAGCGGGCGGCCCGACGGCCGCCGCCGGGACCGCGGAGTCGGCTGCCGGCGCCGGGTCCGCGGGGTAACCTTATTGTGGGCACTCGTCGTACGCGAGGGTATGCGCTTCGTCATCGTGGGTGCCGGTCGCGTCGGGATGCGCACGGCCCGAGTGGTCCGCGAGGAGGGCCACGAGGTCGTGCTCGTCGAACCCGACGAGACGAAGGTCGAGCGCCTCCGGAAGGAGGAGTTCGACGTCGTCCGGGGCGACGGCTCCCGGGAGGAGATTCTGGACCAGACCGACCTCGACGCGGTGGACGGGCTGGCGGCACTCAGCGGGGACCTCGTCGTGAACGGGATCGCCTGCATGATCGCGAAAGCCCACGACTGCCGGACGGTCCTGCGCGTCGACGACGACTACCGCGAGTACGTCGTCCGGAAGTACGCCACCGACGTCGACGAGGTGGTCTACCCCGAGCACCTGGGCGCCATTGCCGCCAAGAACGCGCTCCTGGGCGGGACGATCCGCGCGATCGCCGACATCGCACACGACGTCCAGCTGGTCCAGCTCACCGTCACCCCGGAGTCGCCGATGCGCGGCTACACCCTCAGCGAGCTCGAATTCCCCTCGAACGCCCGGCTGCTCGCGTTCGCCAAGGACGGCGAGCAGTTCGACCTCCCCGATCCCGACAGCTCGATCGCGATCGGCGACCGGCTGGTCGTCATCTCCGAGTTCGACTCGCTGGGCGACGTCCGCCAGCTCATCGTCGGCGAGACCGGACGCCAGGTCGCCAGCCTCGGAGGTGGCGGATAGTGGTCCACGCCTACGTCATGATCAAGGCCCACACCGGCGAGGCCGACCGCCTCCAGCGCGAGATCGGCGCCGTGGAGGGCGTCACGACCGTCTCGATCGTGGCTGGCGACGTCGACCTCATCGCGAAGGTGAACGTCGCCGACCCCGCCGCCGTCCGCGAGGTCGCCGCCACCGAGATCCAGAACATCGACGGCGTCGAGGACACCCACACCTACATCGCGATGGACTGACCCCCGCTTTTCGAGGCGACCTCCGCCGCAGGCGGCCTCGACTCCCGCTCGCAGCGCGCTACTGTTCCAGCACCGCCCGGTAGTAGCCGCCCCGGCGGCGCACCTCGGTCACCGACCAGGGCGTCTCCCGGGCCGCCTCCCGGAGGCGGTCGGGGCCGAACAGCAGGAACGAGAGCGTGGGTCCGACCTCGCGCGTCCAGCCCCCGGCGATCGGGTACTCGTACTCGACGTGAAACGTGCGGCGGGCGAGGCCGGCGCGGGGGTCGGGGCGGTACCCGAGCAGGTCGGCGGTCTGCTCGCGGGCGAGGTCGTAGCTGTCGACGACGGCCGTGCCGCCGCCGGCAGCCACCCGGGCGAGGTCGTCGAGGAACGCCCCGAGAGCCGGGAGCGAACCGGCGAGGCCGGCCTGCGTGCCGTTCACGAGGATCGACCGGACGGCGTTCGCGCCGAGGTCGAGGTCGAACGCGTCCATCGCGCGTGCGTCAGCGACGCCGCGCTCGCGGGCCGCGCGGACGGCGCCCGGACTGGCGTCGACGGCGATCACCTCGCGGTCGCGCTGGAGGACGAGCGCGTGCTGGCCGGCGCCACACCCCGCGTCGAGGACGGGGCCGTCGAGCGACGCGAGCAGCGAGCGGAAGGCGGCCGGCCACGCGTCGGACGGGCGGAAGTAGTAGCCGGCGACGTTCGCGTCGGCCACGGCGTCGCCGTCGCGGTGATAGCAGTTGCCCCGGTGCCGTCCGCGCTGGTAGTCGAGCATCGTCCGGCCGAGCGGGTCCGCCGTCATACCACGTGACACACGACCAAGGTCAATAAGTCGTATCGAGGGTCGGTACCGGCTCCCGCGGGCCGCACGTTCCACGCCGCTTAACACCCCTGCCGCCGGAGCGCGGGTATGGACAAACGGGAACTCGTGGCGGCGCTCCGCGACGCGGAGGCCGTGAAGTACGGAGAGTTCGAACTCTCGCACGGGGGGACGTCGGACTACTACGTCGACAAGTACCTCTTCGAGACGGACCCGCGCTGTCTCGAACTCGTCGCGGCGGCGTTCGCAGAGCGCGTGGGCGACGCGAAACTGGCGGGCGTGGCGCTCGGCGCGGTGCCGCTGGTCGCGGCGACGAGCGTGGCGACCGGGAACCCCTACGTCATCGCCCGGAAGGAAGCCAAAGAGTACGGGACGGGCAACCGCATCGAGGGGCGACTCGACGAGGGCGAGGAGGTCGTCGTCCTGGAGGACGTGGTGACGACCGGCCAGAGCGCGGTCGACGCCGTCGAGGCGCTCCGCGACGCGGGCGCCGTCGTCGACCGCGTGCTCGTCGTCGTCGACCGCGAGGAGGGCGGCCGCGAGCACCTCGCCGAGCACGACGTCGAACTGGAGGCGCTGCTGACGGCCGCCGACCTGCTGGCCGACCAGTGACGCGGCGCGGCGCGACGGCCTGACCCGTCCGAACGAAAGCAATGGTTAAGTGAGCGCCATCGGTGCCGACGGGTAGGCCATGGCTATCAACGACGTAATCGCAGCCTACTTCGAATTCGACGAGTACGACACGGACCTCCGGACGGAGGTTCTCGCCGGGCTGACGACGTTCCTGACGATGTCCTACATCGTCATCGTCAACCCTGCGGTGCTGGGACTCGCGATCACCGCGGAGAAGATCCCCGCCCGGACCGCGATCCAGCTGGAGCAGAACCTCGCAGTGGTGACGATCCTGGCGTCCGCGCTCGCCATCTTCGTGATGGCGCTGTACGCGAACCGGCCGTTCGGGCTGGCGCCGGGGCTCGGGCTGAACGCGTTCTTCGCGCTCACGGTCGTCCTCGGGCTGGGCGTCCCCTGGCAGACGGCGCTCGCCGCGGTCGTGGTCGAGGGGGTGGTGTTCATCCTCCTCACCGCGGTCGGCGCCCGGGAGTACATCATCCGGCTGTTCCCCGAGCCGGTGAAGTTCTCGGTGGGGGCGGGGATCGGGTTGTTCCTCGCGCTCATCGGCCTCGAGAAGATGCGGGTCGTCATCGGGAGCGTCTCCCCGCCCGAGACGGCGACGTTCGTCCTGTTCAACAGCAACTTCGCGCAGGACCCGGTCGCGATCATCTCGGTCGTCGGGCTGTTCGTCACGCTGGCGCTGTACGCCCGGGGGATCCGGGGATCGATCGTCATCGGCATCGTCCTGACGACGATCATGGGGTACGCGGCGTCCGCGCTGGGCTTCCACGCGCTCTCGCAGGACGCGATGCCGCCGGGACTGCACCTCGCGCCGGCCACGCTCGCGCCGAACGTCGACGTCGCCTACTCGGCCGCCGGCTACAACATCGCGCCGCTGGCCGGCGCGTTCGTCCAGGGCTTCCAGAACGTCGACGTGCTGCCGTTCGCGCTCATCGTGTTCACCTTCTTCTTCGTCGACTTCTTCGACACCGCCGGCACGCTGACGGGCGTCTCACAGATCGCCGGCTTCCTCGACGAGGAGGGGAACCTCCCCGAGATGAACAAGCCGCTGATGGCCGACGCCATCGGGACGACGGTCGGCGGGATGCTCGGGACCTCGACCGTGACGACCTACATCGAGTCCTCGACCGGCGTCGAGGAGGGCGGTCGGACGGGCATGACCGCGTTCGTCGTCGGCGTCCTGTTCCTGCTCTCGCTGGCGGTCGTGCCGCTCGCGGCCGCCGTCCCGCTCTACGCCTCCCACATCGCGCTGGTGGTCGTGGGCGTCATCATGCTGCAGGGGGTCATGGAGATCGACTGGACCGAGCTCTCCGAGTCGGTCCCCGCGGCGCTGACGATCTTCGTCATGCCGTTCACGTTCTCCATCTCCTACGGGATCGCGGCCGGCCTGATCGCGTACCCGATCATGAAGACCGCCCGCGGCGACGCCGCAGACGTCTCGGCCGGCCAGTGGGTGCTCGCCGCCGCGTTCGTCCTCTACTTCGTGGTGCGGACCGGGGGCATCATCCGCGGGACGCTCTAGGCAATCACAAAGATTTCAACGGCGGTCGGTGACTCCCGGACATGGAACAGCTGCCGCCCCGGCGCTGGCTCGCCCGGGGCGTCCTCGCGCTGGTCGTCCTGGCCCTCCTCGCACCGGTCGGCGTCTCTGCGGTCACCCACGACCCGGGACAGCTCGGCCACGGGACCGTCACCCGCCCGGCGAACGGCACGACCGTGATCGGCGTCCAGGGATTCCACTACAGAGGCAAAGGGAGCGTCAAGAAGCCGGCGCGCCTCGTCTCGGTCGGGCCCGACGGCACCACCGACTGGGTGCGGACCGCCCGGGGACAGTTCTGGATCTACGACGTGGACCCGCTGCCGAACGGGAACCTCCTGGTCACGTCGACGGTCCCCGGCGACACAATCGTCTACGAACTCGACCCGGCGACCAGAGAGCGGGTCTGGACACAGCGCCTCGACGCCAAGGACACCCACGACGTCGACCTCCTCCCCAACGGCAACCTGCTCGGCGTCGAGAAGAGCAACGCGACCGACGGGGTCAGCGGCGACCGGATCTTCGTCTACAACCGCACCCAGGAGAAGGTGGTCTGGGACTGGACGTTCCGCGCCCACTACCCCAACGAGACCGACGGTGGGATGTCGGCCGACTGGACGCACGTCAACGACGTCGACCGGGTCCGCCCGGGCGAGTACCTGGTCTCGCCGCGGAACTTCGACCAGGTCATCCTGGTGAACCGCACGACCGGCGACATCGAGTGGCGCCTCGGCGCCGACGGCGACCACTCGGTGCTCAACGAACAGCACAACCCCGACTACCTGCAGGGACAGGACGGGAAGCCGACGGTGCTCGTCGCGGACTCGGAGAACGACCGCGTCGTCGAGTACGCCTGCGTCGCGAACGCCACGGACCCGGTCGCCGGGACCGGCCCGGGCTGTTCGTGGACCCGGCAGTGGGCGGTGACGGGCTTCAACTGGCCGCGGGACGCCGACCGCCTGCCCAACGGCAACACGCTGGTGGTCGACACGCTCGACCACCGCGTGGTCGAGATCACGCCCCGCGGGAAGGTCGTCTGGGAGTACTTCGCGCCGTGGGCGCCCTACGACGCCGAGCGGGGCAAGCCCGGCTCCAACGGCCCGACGATGCGCGAGCAGGGCGTCTCGGGCACGTACGAGGTCCACGGCGGCGCGGGCACCGGTCCCGCCTCCGGCGTGCAGTTCTCGGAGTGGCTCGAACGGACGACGAACGGGACCGCCGTCGCCACCCAGGGGAAGTGGTTCGCGAACCGGTACGCCCACGTCACGCCGTTCGTCCGGCCGGTGTGGATGTCGAGCTGGGCGTTCGCGAGCCTCGCGCTGGCCCTGCTCGTCCTCCTCGGGTGGGCCGTCGCCGAGGGCGTGTACAACCGCCGCGCGATCCGTCGCGGGCTCGGTCGGCTCCGGTAGCGCTGGACTCTTGAGTCGGGCCCCCCTACGGCCGGTATGGCGACGCTCGAACTGTACGAACTGGAGGGGTGTCCCTTCTGCGCGAAGGTGACGCGGAAGCTCGACGAACTGGGACTGGACTACGAGTCACACCAGGTGCCGCGCTCGCACGCCGAACGCACCGAGGTCGAGGCCGTCAGCGGCCAGACCGGCGTGCCCGTGCTCGTCGACGAGGGCCACGGCGTCGAGGGGATGCCCGAGTCGGACGACATCGTCCGCTACCTCGAGGAGACCTACGGCGGCGAGGCGGGCGAGAGCGCCAGCGCGTAACCCCGTCCCGCGACCGCGGCGGGCGGGGGTACAATCATTGTCGTCCGTCCCGTCGACCGTGACGGACATGGAGTACACCACGCTGGGCGACACGGGGATGGAGGTCAGCCGGCTCTGTCTCGGCTGCATGAGCTTCGGGTCGAGCGACTGGCGCGACTGGGTGCTCGACGGCGAGGAGAGCCGGCCGATCATCGAGCGCGCGATCGACCTCGGCATCAACTTCTTCGACACCGCCAACGTCTACTCGACGGGCGAGTCCGAGCGCGTCCTGGGCGACGTCCTCGCGGACTACGACCGGGACGCGCAGGTCGTGGCCACGAAGGGCTACTTCCAGATGGACGACGACGACCCCAACTCGGGCGGGCTCTCGCGGAAGGCGATCGAGCAGGAACTGGCCGCCTCGCTCGACCGCCTCGGGATGGAGACGCTCGACCTCTACCAGACCCACCGCTGGGACTACGACGCCCCCGTCGAGCAGACGCTCCGGACCCTCGACGACGCCGTCCGCCGCGGCCAGGTCCGCTACCTCGGCACGTCCTCGATGTGGGCCCACCAGTTCGCTGAGGCGCTCCACACCAGCGACCGCCTCGGCCTGGAGCGGTTCGCCACCATGCAGAACCACTACAACCTGGTCTACCGCGAAGAGGAGCGCGAGATGCTACCCCTCTGCGAGAAGGAGGGGATCGGCGTGATCCCCTGGTCGCCGCTCGCGCGTGGCTACCTGACCCGCCCGCACGAGGCGTTCCTCGACACCGTCCGCGGCGAGTACATGGAGAACAGCCGGTTCGCAGAGCGGATCGACACCTACCGGCGGAGCGGCGGCGAGGCGATCAACGAACGCGTCGAGGAACTCGCCGACCAGGAGGGCGTCACGATGGCGCAGATCGCGCTCGCGTGGCTGCTCCACCAGGACGCCGTCGACGCGCCCATCGTCGGCACCACCAGCGTCGAGCACCTGGAGGACGCGGTCGAGGCGCTGGAGATCGACCTCTCGGACTCGGACCTCGAGTACCTGGCGGAGCCGTACGAGCCGGTGGCGATCAACGGCCACCAGTGAGCTACTGGAAGTCGGGGTCGCGGTCCTCGACGAAGGCGGTCATGCCCTCGGTCTGGTCGTCAGTGCCGAAGAGCCCGCTCCAGAGGCGGCGCTCGTAGGTCAGGCCGGCGTCGAGGTGGGTGCGGTGGACCTGGTTGAGCGCCTCCTTGGCCGCCTGGAGCGCGACCGCCGACTGGTCGGCGAGTTCGGCGGCCAGCTCGCGGACGTGCGCGTCGAGGTCGTCGGGGGCGACCACCTCGCCGACCAGCCCGCACTCCAGGGCCTCCTGGGCGTCGATGCGTTCGGAGAAGAAGACCATCCGCCGGGCGCGCTCGTCGCCGACGATCCGGGAGAGTCGCTGGGTGCCGCCCCACCCCGGAACGATGCCGAGGCCGACCTCGGTCTGGCCCACGACCGCGCGCTCGCTGGCGACGCGGAGGTCGGCCGCCAGCGCGAGTTCGCAGCCGCCGCCGAACGCGTAGCCGTTGACCGCGGCGATCACCGGCGCGGGGAACGCCTCGACGCGGTCCATCACCCGGTGGCCCAGGCCGGCGTAGTCGTAGGCCTCGGCCACCGAGAGGTCCTTCATGTACTGGATGTCCGCGCCGGCGACGAAGGCGTCGTCGCCGGCGCCGGTGAGGATCAGCGCGCGCGTGTCCCGCGCCGTCGCCTCGTCGAGCGCCTCGTCGAGCGCCTGGAGCGTCTCGGCGTTGAGCGCGTTCAGCCGGTCCGGCCGGTCGATGGTGATGGTCGTCACGCCGTCGGCGTGGTCGAGTGTGACCGTCTCCCAGGTCATGTCCACCCACGCGGTCGCCGGCGGCATAAGCGCTCCGTGGTCGCGGCGCGCCCGGCCCGCGACGAGCGCATCGGCTGCGTTCGCGGCAGAGAACCGTCCAGAAAGATATTTCCGGGACGCAGTCGACGGCCGAGTCGAACGATGGTCCCCGAACGCCCCCTCCCCTCCGAGCAGTGCCGATGACCGGCAGCCAGCCGCCCGGCGCGCCGTGGCGCGCCGCCCTCCTCGCGGCGGTCGTGATCGCGGCCGTCGCCGCGCCGCTCGCGGCGGCGCCTGCGCCGGCCGCGGCCGCCGGCGCACAGGTGTCGATCGCAGACGTGACCGTCTCGCCGACCGCCCCCACGCCCGGCGAACTGACGCGGGTCGAGACGACGATCCGCAACGTGGGCAACCGCTCCCAGCCGATCGACGTCGCCGACGTCGTCGTCCGCGAGCGGGGGAGCAACGCGGAACTCGCCCGCGCCGAGGACCTGGGCACCGTCACGCCCGGCGGACAGGTGCGGGTCCCGCTGACCGCCACCTTCGACGACCCCGGGGTGCACGACCTCCGCGTCGTCGTCGTAGCCGAGGACGCCGACGGCGACGACGTCCACCTGGAGGCGCCCGTGACCGTCGTGGTCAACGACGGCGGGCCGCAACTGCACGTCGACGTCGGCGACCCGAGCGCGGGCAGCGAGGCGCCGGTGGTGGTGAACGTCACGAACGGCGACCGGACGGCGATCCGGAACCTCCGGCTGGTCGTCGGCGGGTCGAACGTGCGCGTCGACGACCGCGAGCGCATCGCCGCCGTCCTCGACGGCGGGGCCGAGCGCGCGTTCACCTACACGGCGACGTTCCCGGACGCGGGCCAGAGCACGGTCCACGCGACGCTCCGGTACACGACCACCGAGGGCCAGACCCGGACGGTCGAGGCGTCGAAGGCGGTCTTCCCCGGCGCGACCGACCCCGCCGACCGGCCGCAGGTCGAGGTCGCGGTGGCCGACGCGGTACCCGGGGCGACTCGTCCGGTCAACGTCACCGTCGCGAACGGCCTCGACGCGGACGTGCGCCAGGTGCGCGTCCGGGTGGCCTCGCCGTCGGCGACCTTCCTCGCCGACGAGCGGGTCCAGGGCCGGTTGCAGGCCGGGAAAGACGTGCAGTTTCGCTTCCCCGCGCGCGCGGCTGAGGCCGGCGCCCACCGGGTGAACGTGACCCTGGCCTACACCGAGGGCGGCCTGCGCCACCGCGTCAGCCGGACGATCCGGGCGAACTTCGGTTCGCCCGCCAACCCCGGCGAGGTCGCGCTGACCGACCTGCAGGCCGTCCAGCGCGGCGGGACGCTCGAGGTCTCGGCGACCGCGGGCAACGTCGGCTCCGGCGCCGTCGAGGGCGTGGTCGTCTCGGTCGCAGACGCACAGCACGTCGCGCCGGCCGACTACTTCGTGGGCAGCATCGACGGGAGCGACTTCTCGTCGTTCACGCTCGAGACCCGCGCCACGGGCAACGTCTCGTCGGTCCCGGTCGAGGTGCAGTACGTCGTGGGCGGCGTCGAGCGCACGACCACGACCGAGGTGCCCGTCGAGCGGGCGGCCGTCGAGCCGCGACCCCCGAGCGGTGGCGGCGGCCTCCCGGTGGTGCCGGCAGCCGGCGTCGTCGTCCTGCTCGTCGCGCTCGGACTCGGCTACCGCCGGTGGGGGTGACCCGCGGTGCCGGCCGACGACGATGGCGACCGCGGGCGGGAGGCACCCCGCACCGCGAGCGAGCAGGTACCCGGGACGACCGGCACGGGCGACGTGATCGTCCGCGGCGAGGACGTCGTCAAGGAGTACGAGACGGGCGGCCAGGTGGTCCGCGCACTGAAGGGCATCGACTTCGGCATCGCGCCCGCCGACTTCGTGGCGATCGTCGGCCCGAGCGGAAGCGGGAAGTCGACGCTGCTCAACCTCCTCGGACTGCTCGACGTCCCGACGGCGGGCGTCGTCCGGCTGCGCGGCACCGACGTCTCGACGTTCGACGACGGCGAGCGGACCCGCGAGCGCAAGCGGACGATCGGGTTCGTCTTCCAGCAGTTCTACCTCATCCCGACGCTGACCGCGCTGGAGAACGTCGAGATGCGGCGGATGTTCGACCGGACGCCGCGAGCCACCCGCGAGCGCGCCACGCAACTCCTCGAACGGGTCGGCCTCGGCGACCGCCTCGACCACTACCCGGACGAACTCTCGGGCGGACAGAAACAGCGGGTCGCCATCGCGCGCTCGCTGGTCAACGACCCGGCGCTCCTACTGGCGGACGAGCCGACGGGCAACCTCGACCGGGACACGGGTGACCGGATCCTCGACCTCTTCGACGAACTCCGCGCCGAGGAGGGCGTCGCCGTCGTCACGGTCACCCACGACGACTACGTGGCCGACGCCGCCGACCGCGTGGTCCACCTCGTCGACGGTGCGCTCGGTGCGAGCGGCGACGGAGGGGCCTCGTGAGGACCGACCCGGACTCGGCCGCGACCGGCGGCCCGCGCCTCGCCGCCTACCTCCCGGCGGTCGCGCTCGCGCGGCGGAACCTCTCGCGGGCGACCGCCCGCTCGACGCTGGCCGTGATCGCCATCGTCATCGGCGTGGTGGCCATCGGCGCCATCGGGACCGGCGGCGAGGCGTTCAAGCAGGACCAGGCCTCGGCCTACGAGGGGTTCGGCGGCACGGCGACGGTCTCGCCCGTCTTCTACCCCGACGCGACCGCGGCCGAGCAGACCTTCACGGACCACGACGTGGCGCGCATGCGGCAGGTAACCGAGCACGCGACGGTGCTCCCGGTGGTCGAGCCCTCGCCCTCGCTGGTCCAGACGCCGTCGGGCGAGTCGATCGCCACCGCGCGGATCACGGGCATCGGCGACGTCGGCGCGTTCTACGACGCCCGGGCCGGGACGATCCCCGACAACTGGCGCCGGAGCGTCGTCGTCGGCTCCCGGATCGCCGCCGACAACGACATCCAGCCGGGCGACCAGATCACGGTCCTGGTCGCCGGCCAGTTCCAGCGCTCGTTCGAGGTGGCCGCGGTGCTGGAGCCGCAGGGGTTCGCCGACCCGCTGAACGCGGACCGGTCGGTGTTCGTCCCGCTCTCGCAGTTCGACGACCCGAGCTACGGGACGGTCGTGGTGCGGGCCGACCCCCGGACCGGCTCGATCGACCGAGCGAGCGACGCGATCACCGCCGAGTTCAACGCGCGCCGGCGGACCGTCTACGTCAGCCAGGTCCAGGACCAGCGCGAGCAGTTCGAGCAGCTGTTCGGGACGATCAACCAGTTTCTCATCGGCGTGGGCGCCATCTCGCTGCTCGTCGCGGCGGTCACCATCGCCAACACCATGCTGATGTCGGCGCTCGAACGCGAGGCCGAGATCGGCGTGATGCGCGCCGTCGGCGTCCCGAAGGGCGCGGTCGTCCGCCTGCTCGTCGCCGAGGCGGGCATCCTCGGCGTCGTCGGGGCCGCGATCGGCGCGCCCGTCGCGCTCGGCATCGGCCTGGTCATCAACCAGGTGCTCGTGGGCGACCCGCTGGCCTTCACCGCGACCGGGCTCCGGTACGTCGGCGTCGGCGTGGTCTTCGGCGTGGCGATCAGCCTGCTCGCCGGGCTCTACCCGGCGTGGAAGGCCGCCAGCAAGCGCCCGGTGGAGGCGTTCGACTGATGCGGCCCTCGCACGGCGCGCCCGGCACGGGCGGTGAGACGGCGTGAGCCTGCTCTACCGGATGGCCGCCCGGTTCCCCGCGCTCGTCGTCGCCCGGCGGAACGTCTCGCGGGCGAAGGTCCGCTCGGCGCTGGCGGCCGCCGCCATCGTCATCGGCGTGGTGGCCATCGGCGCCATCGGCGCGGGCGGCGCCGCCTTCAAGCAGAGCCAGCTCCAGACCATCCAGGCGCAGGGCGCGACGAACGTCTTCGTCCTCCCCGGCGTCGACCGCGAGCACCGCTACTTCGACGACGAGGACCTGAAGGCAATCGAGGACGCCGTCGCTCCGGCGGGCGTCGTCGCCACGAACGGCGGATCGAGCGAGTGGGTGCGACGCCCCGGCCGGCGCGTGACGGTGTCGACGACCTACACGGGCGACCCCCGGGCGCTCTACGACGTGGGAGCGGGGACGATCCCCGACAATTGGCGCCGGAGCGTCGTCCTCTCGGACAGCTTCGCGAACGAGCACGGCCTCGGGCCGGGCGACCGGCTCACGCTCGTCCGCGAGCGCGAGACGCCGGACGGCCCGGTCGAGACCGAGCGCACCTACCGCGTCGCGGCCGTGCTCGCGGAGACGCCGGCCTTCGGCGTGAGCGACGTCTTCCTGCCCATCGAGGAGGCCGCCCACCGGCGGTACACGCAGATCCGGGTCACCACCGGGTCGGTCGACCAGGCCGAGGTCGTCGCCGACGCGCTCCGCGAGCGCTTCAACGGCCGGAAGGACCGCCTGCTGGTGTTCGAACTCACCTCGCTCGTGCGCCTGCTGACCGCCATCGTGAACGGGATCAACGTCTTCCTCGCGGGGCTGGGATCGATCTCGCTGCTGGTGGCCGGGGTCTCGATCGCCAACACGATGCTGATGGCCGTCATCGAGCGGCGCGAGGAGATCGGCGTGCGCCGGGCCGTCGGCTACTCGAAGGCCACGGTCGTGCGCGTCCTCCTCGCGGAGGCAGCGCTCCTGGGCGTCCTCGGTTCGACCGTCGGCGTCGTCGTCGCGATCGGGGTCGCGATGGCGGCCAACGCCGTCTTCCTCGGGGACCCGCTCGCGTTCTCGCAGTCGGCCCTGCTCTACCTGGCGGGCGCGGTGACGTTCGGCGTCCTGACCAGCCTGCTCGCGGGCGCCTACCCGGCGTGGCGTGCGGCGAACGAGCGCCCCGTCGACGCGCTCCGCGGGTGAGCGGCGGCCACCGAATACGTTCGGCCACACCCTGACGGCCGCGGACCGCCCAGTCGTTCCCATGGGTGCGATTCCCGGGGACCTGTCGACCGACGCCCAGCCCCCGATGACGGTCCCGCTCCGGCACTTCGTCGTCGGGCTGGGCTTCCTGCTGGCCGGCGGTGGGGTCGGGGCGCTGCTCCCGTTCGGGCTCCTGCCGGGGCAACCGACGCTGGCGCACGTCCACCTCCTGCTGGCCGGCTGGGTGTGCATCACCATCATGGGCGCGATGACGCAGTTCGTCCCGGTCTGGTCGGGGACCACGCTCCACTCCCGCCGGCTGGCGACCGTCCAGCTCTGGCTGGTGACGGTGGGCCTGGTCGGGTTCGTGGGCGCGTTCCTCGGCGGGCTGGCCGGCTGGCTCCCCGTCTTCGGCGCGGTCGTCCTCGCCGGCTTCTGGACGTTCGTCTACAACGTCGGCCGGACGCTGCTCCCGGCCCGGCCCTGGGACGTCACCGAGCGCCACTTCGCGGTCGCGCTGGGCTTCTTCCTCCTGGTGACGACGTTCGGCCTCACGCTCGCGGTGGCGGCCGCGCGACCGCTCCTCGGGGGGCTGCCGGTCACCTACGCCAGCCTCCGGGCGGCCCACGCCACGCTGGCGGTGTTCGGCGCCGTCCTGACGACGGTGCTGGGGGCGCTCTACCAGCTGGCGACGATGTTCACGCAGTCAGACCTCCACGGGATCGACCACTGGCTCCGGCGGGTCGAGGAGGCTGCCTACCCGGTCGGCGTGGTAGTGCTCGCGGCGGGTCGGCTGTTCGGGCTGGTCGCCGTCGGCCGGCTCGGCGGCGCGCTCGTCGTCGCCGGCCTGCTCGCGTTCAGCGTCGTCCTCGTCCGCCGCCTGTACGAGGCGCGCGTCCCCTGGACGCCGATGCTCTCCCGGTACGCGGTCGCCGCGGTCGCGATGGCGGCCTGGGCCCTGCTCGCGCTCCCCGGCTGGCTCGCGAATCCCGTCGCGCCCGGCGCGCTCTTCGGGTCGCCCGCGCTCGTCCACCTGCTCGTCTTCGGCGTGATCGGCTTCGTCGTCCTCGGGACGCTCTACCACGTCGTCCCGTTCATCGTCTGGGTCCACCAGTACAGCGACCAGCTCGGGTTCGGCGACGTGCCCATGATCGACGACCTCTACGACGACCGGCTCGCGACGGTCGATCTCGTGGCCCTGCTCGTCGGGAGCGGCACGCTCGTGGTCTCGGAGTGGGTCGCGCTCCCGGCCGCCGTGACTGCCGCCGGCGGCGCCGTCGCCGTGGTCGGGTTCGTCGTGTTCGCCGCGAACGTGCTGCTGGTGATCCGCGAGCACAGCCCCCGGTCGCTGGGTGCGATCCTCCTCCCGGCGCTCGCGGATCGCGAGCCCGCAGCGGACGCGCGGCGCGACCTGCACGAGTGACTGCTTAGAAGGGCGCCTGCGGGCCGCGACCCGCCTCGGGCGCCTCGCCGAGGTCGCCCGTCGCCTCGTACTCCGCCTCCAGGTCCGCGAGCTGGTCGTTGATCTTCTCCGCGCTGTGGTGCATCGGGTGAGCGCGCACGCGCACGAGGTCGTAGTCGTGGCGGTCCGACAGGCCGTTCCAGGCCCGGAAGGACCCGATCGTCAGCGTGTGCGTCTGCGGGCAGAACGGCGTCGTCGGGGTGAACTCGGCGCGCAACACGCCGGGGTCGTCCGCGTCCTCGGCGTAGCGGTAGCCCGCGTCGGGGTGGCGCACGTCGAGGTTCAGGCGAGCGAGGTTGTAGTTGAACGTCATGTCGTAGACCGTCCGCTCCTCGAAGACGTCGCGCGTCACCTCGTGGAACGCGAGGTGGTCCGCGCCCGCGAGCACGTCGTGGCCGTCGAGGAACGGGCCCGGGTCGGGAATGTGGTCCGGGACGAACTCGTCGTACGAGTCGAAGAGGCTGCCGTCGTCGCGGCCGAAGGGAGAGGTGAACCCCGCCATGGGAGACACTCGGGCCGGCGCGACCCTGTACGTGGCCCCCAACATGTTCACGGACGGCAGGCCGCTACTCGGCGTGCTCGATGGCGACGCGCCACTCGTCGTCGGCGACCTGTTGCGTCTCGTACCGGAAGCCGCGTCGTTCGAGCACGTCGTAGAGCGGGGCCGGTTCGAAGCTGTTCAGGAGGACGAGCGTCTCGTCGGCGTCGAGCGCGTCGAGCGCCGCCACGATGTCGTCGAACGGTTCGCCGTCGATCTCCCGGGCGTCGAGCAGTTGGGCGTCCGTGGGGTTCGAGTCCATCGTTTCCGCCGAGTACCAGCGCGGCCGAGTCGGTTGCCCCGATGATGTTCGGACCCGGGCGACCGCACGCGGCGGTGGCCGCGAGACGAACACGTTCGCGAAAACCTACACCCCGGCCGGCGCCGACGGGCTAGCCGCGCCGAGAGGCGCCGGGAAGCACCGCGATCGAACGCGGTCCATCCCCTTCTCCTGCCTCTACGCGACGGCAATCCCCCGACCGCGCGGCCGCCGTCGAACATGTTCCCGCCAATCGCTATCCGAAAGGGGGCGGGACCGTGACCACATGGTAGACGCATCAGCGCGACTTCTGCTGACGCTCGTCAGCGGACTGATCCTCGTCTCGGTCGCGGCGTTCGGATCGCGGCTGGGAGAGTGGCGGTCGTCCGTGGCGGCGGGCGGCGGCATCGCCGGAGAAACGAGCGAGCGCCACCACGCCGAGAAACCGTCCGGCATCGTCCGGTGGTTGACGACGGTCGACCACAAGGACATCGGGCTCATGTACGGGCTCTTCGCGACGCTCTCCTTCGCGTGGGGCGGCGTGGCGGTCCTCATCATGCGGACGGAGCTGACGACCCCGAGTTCGACGCTGGTCCAGCCCGCCTTCTACAACGCCCTGCTGACGAGCCACGGCCTCACGATGCTGTTCCTGTTCGGGACGCCGATGCTCGCGGCCATCTCGAACTACCTGATACCACTGTTGATCGGCGCGGACGACATGGCGTTCCCGCGGATCAACGCCATCGCATTCTGGCTGTTGCCGCCCGCCGCGCTGCTCATCTGGGCGGGCTTCTTCCTGCAACCGCTGGGCGTCGCCCCGGCCCAGACCTCCTGGACGATGTACGTGCCGCTCTCGGCCAACCAGCCCAGTCCCGCCGTCGACCTGCTCCTGCTGGGGTTGCACCTCTCGGGCGTCTCGGCGACGATGGGGGCGATCAACTTCGTCACGACCATCTTCACCGAGCGCGGCGAGGACGTCACCTGGGCGAACCTCGACATCTTCTCCTGGACCGTCCTCACGCAGAGTGCGCAGATCATCTTCGCGTTCCCGCTGCTGGGGAGCGCGCTCGTCATGCTCCTGCTCGACCGGAACTTCGGGACGGCCTTCTTCTCGATCAGTGGAGGTGGGCCGATCCTCTGGCAGCACCTGTTCTGGTTCTTCGGCCACCCCGAGGTCTACATCCTCGTGCTCCCGCCGATGGGGCTGATCTCGCTCATCCTCCCGAAGTTCACCGGGCGGAAGCTGTTCGGCTTCAAGTTCGTCGTCTACTCGACGCTCGCGCTCGGCGTGCTCTCCTTCGGCGTGTGGGCCCACCACATGTTCGCCACGGGCATCGACCCGCGGGTCCGGGCGGGCTTCATGGCCGTCTCCATCGCCATCGCCGTCCCGTCGGCGGTCAAGACGTTCAACTGGATCACCACCATGTGGAACGGGAAGCTCCGGCTGGCCACCCCGATGCTGTTCTGCGTCGGCTTCGTCGCGAACTTCATCATCGGCGGCGTCACCGGCGTCTTCGAGGCCGCGGTGCCGGTCGACCTCGTGCTCCACGACACCTACCACGTCGTCGCGCACTTCCACTACGTCATCATGGGCGGCATCGCGTTCGCCATCTTCGCCGCCGCCTACTACTGGTTCCCCCTCTACACGGGGAAGATGTACCAGCGCACGCTCGCGAAGTGGCACTTCTGGCTCACGATGGTCGGGACGAACCTGACGTTCTTCCCCATGATCCTGCTCGGCTACGGCGGGATGCCGCGCCGGTACGCCACCTACGACTTCGCCGTCGGGCCGGTCGGCTATTTCACCGCCCTCCACCAGCTCGCCACGCTCGGCGCGTTCGTCCTGGCGGTCGGACAGCTGATCTTCGTCTGGAACCTCCTCACGTCCTGGCTGGAGGGACCGACCGTCGAGGACGGCGATCCCTGGGACCTCCAGGAGCACGGCCAGTACACCCACGAGTGGGCGTGGTTCGACCGGCAGCGTCTCCCGGCGCTGACCGACGGCGGCGAGGACGCCGACGACGCGGAGTAGGTCGGCGCGCGCCGGCGGGAACATCTTCGGGGATGCGCTCTGGTCGGTCGGCGCCCAACCAACGGGCATGGGAAACCAGCAGACGTACCTCGAGGCGACCGACGCGCCGCGCGACCGTCCCCGGGAGTTCCTCGACGCGCGCGAACTCCCGCCGCCCCAGCCGCTCAGGACCACGCTCGAACTGCTCGCGGACGCCGACCCGGCCGTCGTCCTCGTCCAGCTCAACGACCGCGCGCCACAGCACCTCTACCCGCAGCTCTCGGAGCGGGGCTACGAGTACGACACCGTCGAGACCGACGACGGCGTCGTCACCGCGATCTGGCAGGAGTGAGCGGGGCGCGTCGCGCGCCCGCGCGGCGAGTTCGAGAACTTACTTCTTCGGCAGCCGGGCGACGAACTCGTTCACGCCGCGCCGCTCCACCTCGTAGGCGTCGGCGTCGAACGCGTCGTACTCCGCCTGCATCTCGTAGAACAGCGGTTTCGGTTCGTGGTCGTTGACCAGCGTCAGCGCCTCGCCGCTCTCCAGGTCCTCGAAGGCGGCGTGGATCTTCGGATGGCGCTGCGGCGGCGGAACCTCACGCAGGTCGAGCGTCGTCGTTCCCATGCAGGAGACCCGTTCGCGACGGGCCGGGGTGACCGTTCCCCCGAACGTGTTCGACGGCGCGTGCGAGCCGCCAGACCCGAACAAGTTCGGGGGAACGGTGGCGTGCACGCGGTTCGACAGGACGAGTCGATGCGATTCCGATGCCGGCTCTGCGGACGGCGGTGCGCCGACTCGACCACGGTGACGCGGCACGTGACCCGCGAGCACGGGCGTCCGGACTTCGGCTGGTACGTCGAGCGCGTCCCGGAGTCCGGCGTCGAGCGACCGGCCGCGTGGCTCTCGAACCTCCCGCTCCGCTGCCGGGACCGGCTGGTGGGGTGAGTCAGGGGTCGAACGTCCCGGTCGCGAGGCCGCGGCGGACCGGTTCGTGTTCGGCGTCGGTCGGCGGCGGCGCGGTCACGAGGACCGCCTCCAGGCGCTCGTCCCCGGCGCGCACCCCGCGGTCGTGCCCGGCGGGGACCGTCACGACCGACCCCGGTCCGACGTCGACGGTCTCCTCGCCGTCGCGGACGACGCCGTGCCCGGACTGCACGACGACGGTGACGTCGCTGTCGGGCGCGTGGACCGGGATGAACTGCCCCGGTTCGAAGTAGGCACACACGGTCTTCGAGCGCTCGGTCCGGAACACCTCGCGGGCGGTGAACGTCTCGGGGTCGTACGCGCGTTCGGCGTCGACGCGTGTCGTCGGCATGCCCGCCCGTTCGCGGCGCCGGCGCCTCCGGCTTGTCCCGAACCGGTTCGGCTGCGCGCCGCAGCTCTCACCGGCGGCTCGTACACACGGACTCGTCCCGTCGAGCGACGCCTCGCCCGGCGTCTCGGACGGGCGCGGTGGCGGGGGGTCGGTCCGGCCGGGAGTGTCACGTGGCGACGCCCCGCAAGACTATATGCTCCGGCAGACACGCACCGGTGTGGTGTGATAGACAGTGACTGAATACGTCTGTGCGGTGGACGCGGGCGGCACGTTCACCGACTGCATCCTCATCGACGAGAGCGGTGAGGTGACGACGGCGAAGGCGCTGACGACCCACGACGAAGGGGTACAGCAGGGCTTTTTCGACAGCATCGACGCGGCGGGGCGCAAACTCGGGTACGACGAGGGCGAGGTCTTCGACGACATCGTCAGGCTCGCCCACGGGACGACGGTGGCGACCAACACGGTCGTCGAGGACGCGGGCGTCACGACGGGACTGATCACGACCCGCGGCCACGAGGACACAGTCCGGATGATGCGCGGCGTCGGCCGTGCGACGGGCGAGCCCCCAGAGAACATCTTCGAGGTGACAGAGGTCGACAAACCCGACCCGATCGTGCCGGCGAACCTGATCCGCGGCGTGCCCGAGCGGGTCGACGCCGACGGCGAGGTCGTCTCGCCGCTCGACGAGGCGGCGACCCGCGAGGTCGTCCGCGACCTCGTCGACGAGGGCGTCGAGGCGATCGCCATCGCGCTACTCTGGGCGTTCAAGAACCCGGAGCACGAACGGCGCGTCCGCGAGATCGTCGCCGACGAGGCGCCGGACGTCTACGTCTCCTGCTCGCACGCGGTCGCGCCGAAGGTGGGCGAGTACGAGCGCAGCGTCGCGACGTGCATCAACTCGCTGGTCGGGCCGGAGACGGCCTCGTACGTCGAGGCGCTGACGGACGACCTGGAGACCGAGTACGGCTACGGGCGCCCGCTGCTGATGATGCAGTGTAACGGCGGGAACGCCTGGAGCGACCGGGTCGCCGACGAGCCGATCAAGCTGATCGGGTCGGGGCCGGTCGGCGGGCTCCGGGGCTGTGAGCGCCTGGTCGACGAGTTCGGCGTCGAGAACATCATCGCGACCGACATGGGCGGGACGAGCTTCGAACTCGGCGTCATCCAGGACGGCGACCCGCTGGTGGCCGACGAGACGGTCATCCAGAAGTACCACTACAACCTCCCGCGCCTCGACATCAAGTCCATCGGCGCGGGCGGCGGCTCCATCGCCTACATCGCGGAGGACACGGGGAGCCTCCGGGTCGGCCCCCAGAGCGCCGGCGCCGAACCCGGCCCGGCCTGCTACGGACGGGGCGGCGAGCAGCCGACGGTGACCGACGCGAACCTGATCCTCGGCTACATCGACCCCGAGGCCGAACTGGGCGACGAACTCACCCCGGACCTCGACCTCGCGCGGGAGGCAGTCGGCGAACTGGCCGACGAACTCGGCATGACCGTCGAGGCGACGGCGCAGGGCATCTTCGACGTCACGAACACGAAGATGGCCAACCTGATGCAGAACGAGATCATCGGCCGCGGGTTCGATCCCCGTGAGTTCACCGTCGTCTCCTACGGCGGCGCCGGCCCCATCCACGCCACCTCCTACGCCGACGAACTCAACGTCGAGACGGTGGTGGTCCCGAGCGACATCTCGCCGGTCTGGTCGGCCTACGGCATCGCGCAGTCGGACCTCCTCTACCAGTTCGAAGAGGAGGTCTCGATCCCCCAGCCGGTCGATCCAGCGGACCTCGAATCGGTGTTCTCGGAGCTCGAGGCGCGCGCAAACGACGTCCTCGGCACCGAGGTAGACGAGGGCCGGGTGCGCTACGACCGGGTGGCGAAGATGCGCTACAAGGGCCAGGTCCACGACCTGGAGGTGTCGGTCCCGAACGGCTCGCTCGACGAGTCTGACGTCGCGTCCGTCTCCGAACGGTTCCAGACCCAGTACGAGCGACGCTACTCGCCGGCCGCGCGGCTGGAGACGGCCGTCGAGCAGTTCGTCACGCTCCGGCTCGAGGCCCGCGTGGCCGTCGAGCAGTTCGAGCGCGAGACCAGCCCGCCAACCGAGACCGCCCCGGCGGCGGCCGCCGAGGAGCCCTCGCGGCGGGTCTTCCTCGACGAGGCCGGCGGCTACGCCGAGATCGACGTCTGGGACGGGCTGGAGCTCCAGCCCGGCAACGAGTTCGACGGCCCAGCGATCGTCGACATGCCCAACACCAGCGTCGTCGTCCACGACGGGCAGTCAGTATCGGTCAACGAGTACTACGACTTCGAAATCAGTCTCCAATAATGGCAATCAACCAAGGCCCGGACCACTGGGATGGCGTCGACCTCCCGTACGTGCCGGAGGGACTCGACCTCCCCGACGCGGTCGACCTCCACAGGGCGTACGACTCGGGTGTCGACCCCGTGACCCACGAGGTCATCCGCCACTCGCTGTGGAACGCCAACCGGGAGAACGGCAACACCATCGAGAACCTGGCCGTATCGCTCATCACCCTCGCGACCCGCGACTTCCAGACCGCCATCCTCACCGAGGACGGCGAGTTCGTCTACTTCGGGCCGTACCTGCAGTACTTCGCGGGCACCATCGACGTGTTCGTGAAGTGGGTGATGGAGAACCGCGGCGACGACCCCGGCATCGCGGAGGACGACATGTTCCTCTCGAACGATCCGTGGATCGTCTCGCCACACCAGCCCGACGTGGGACTCATCGCGCCCGTGTTCCACGACGGCGAGATCTTCTGCTGGGTCGCCAACATGATGCACCACAACGACGTGGGCGGGGTCGACCCCGGCAGCTTCTGTCTCTCCGCGCGTGACATCTTCGACGATCCGCCCTGCCTGCCGCCGATGAAGATGGTCGACGGCGGCGAGATCCGCGAGGAACACGAGGCCGTCTTCAAGCGCACCTCCCGCCAGCCCGAGAACGTCGCGATGGACCTCCGGGCCGGCATCGCCGGCAACAACGTCGCCAAGGAGCGCATCAAGGACCTCATCGACTCCTACGGCGCCCAGACGGTCAAGGGGTCGATGCGGAAGCTCATCGACGACGGCGAGGAGAACTTCCGCGAGGTGCTCGCGGACATCCCCGACGGCGTCTGGCGCGAGCGCATCTACAACGAGGTCGCCACCCGCGGCGACGACGGCGTCTACCCCGTCCAGATGAACCTCCGCAAGGAGGGCGAGACGCTCTACTTCGACAACGCCGGGACCGGCGCACAGGTCGGCGCCATCAACAACACCTACGCGGTCTGGCGGGGCTGTATCGTCTCGATGGTCAACCTCCTGATGCAGCCCGAGCGCATGGGCGCGACCGGCGGGCTCATGCGGTGCCTGGAGTTCGACCTCGAACCGCGGACGATGAACGCCCCGGAGTACGGCATCGCCATCGAGCCGCCGGAACTCGGCTCGGCGGTCAGTCCGGCCGGCACGACGACCAACGAGCTGAGCATCTCGATGGCCAACAGCGTGCTCTCGAAGATGCTGCTGTCGGCCGAGGACGAGGACCTCCGCGACCGCGCCCTGGGCCCGACGATGGGCCAGTGGCAGGGCCAGATCATCCAGGGCGCCGACGCGGAGGGCAACCCCTTCATCGGACCGCTCCTCGAGGGGATGATCGGCGCCATCGGGCCGACTCCCTCGAAGGACGGCGACTTCGCCAACGGCCTCTGCTGGGTGCCCGAAGGACGGGGACCCAACGTCGAGGAGAACGAGCGCCGCTACCCGATGCTCTACCTCTACCGGAAAGAGCACCCCGACAGCGCCGGCGCCGGCAAGCGCCGGGGCGGCAACGGCGGCCAGGTGGCGTTCAAGCTCCACAAGGGCATCGGCGAACTCGCCGTCTACGGCGCCGACGGCGTCCCGAAGACGGCCGGGCTGTTCGGCGCCAATCCCGGCAACCGCGGCGAGACGCGGATCGTCCACGAGAGCGACGTCGTCGACTCGCTGGCGGCCGGCGAGCCGCCGACCGACTTCGACGACATCGAGGGCCACGAGATGCTCACCGAGGGCAAGGGCGGCGGCGTCGGCCTCGGCGAGGACAGCGTCGTCGACTGGTGGTGGGCGACGCCCGGCGGGTACGGCGACCCGCTGACGCGCGAACCCGAGCGTGTCGCCGAGGACGTGCGCACCGGCTCGGTCACCGAGTCGACCGCCGAGTCCCTCTACGGCGTCGTCCTCGACGGCGACGGCACCGTCGACGACGACGCGACCGAGCGGCGCCGCGCGGAGCTCCGCGAAGAACGGCTCGCGGCCGCCGGGCCGGTGGAGGAACCATGAAACTCGGCGCCCACGTTGAGGTCGATCCCGAGACCGGCGACGCCAGCTGTGCGGAGTGTGGCGAGCCGTTCGGGCCGATCGACGCCAACCTCAAGGAGTCGCTCGTGGTGAACGAGCGCTCGGTCGCCGAGGCCGGTCCCTACTACGACGACCCGTCCCGGTTCGTCGACGAGGAACTGGTCTTCCGGGAGTACTACTGCCCCGGCTGCGGCACGCGCCAGTTCGCCCAGACGGCGCGCCCGGACGAGGGACACGTGAGCGAGATCGAGATCGACCCCGAGACGCTCTGATAGTGTTTGTTGTGAGTCAATACCGCTGGTTCGCCGCCCCGTTCCGGCGAACCAGCGGTAAACAGTCACACTAAACACTATGAGGCGGGGCGCCCGTCAGTCGACGACCTGCGCTGCGAACGCCCGGGCGTGGTCGAGCGGGTCGGTCGCCGGGAATCCGAGGAAGAGTTCGTCCACCCCGCGCGCCGCGAGCTGGTCGACGCGCTCGCGGCACGCCTCGGCCGGGCCGGCGATGGCGAACCGGTCGCCGAGGTAGTCGCGCACTTCGGGCGAGACCGCCCGCGCCGGGTCGGCCTCGGCCTGCCCGTGCTCGCGCATGTCGTGGCGCTCGACCAGGCCGCGGAGTTCCTCGCGCAGGTCGGCCGGCGCGTCCTCGACGGAGAAGCTGAAGTTGTGGTAGGCGATGGGTTCGAGGACGTCCAGGAGCGCCCCGACGCCCGCGGCCCGCGACTCGGCCACGCAGGCGGGCGCGAGCACCGTCACGTGGACGTCGTCGAGCGAGCGACCGGCCCGCTCTGCGCCGCGCGCGACGTGGTCGAGCCCGTTCTCGACGACCTCGGGAGCCGTGCCGCCGCCGAAGACGACGCCGTCGGCCACCTCGCCGGCCATCCGAAGCGTCTTCGGGCCCTCGGCCGCGACGTGGACGGGGACGTCCCCGTGGTCGAGGTCGAGCGCGAACGGGACGCCGTCGTAGTCGACGGTCTCGCCGTCGAGCAGGCGCTGGATCGTGTCGGTCGTCTCCCGGAGTTCCGCGACCGACACGGGCGTCTTCCCGATGGAGTAGACGGCGCTGTCGCCGGCGCCGATCGCCAGCGACGCGCGCCCGTCGGAGACCTCGTCGACCGACGCGATGGCGTCGGCCGTCACCGTCTCGTGCCGGGTGGTCGCGTTGGTGACGCCCGGGCTCAGCGCCACGTCGTCCGTCGCCGCGGCGCACGCCGTGAGCGTGACGTACGGGTCGGCGTAGAGCTGGTGGGAGTCGGTGATCCAGAGCTTCTCGTACCCCAGCGACTCGACGGTCCGGGCGAACTCGACTGCGAACGCGACCGACCGGGGGAACACGCCAGTGCCGTATCTCATCGTGGCTCGTGGTACCGAGACCCGGCACAAAAAGCCGCCGCCCGGAGCCGTCAGTCCGACCGGAGTTCGGTCCGCCGGATCTTGCCGGTCATCGTCTTCGGGAGGGCGTCGACGAACTCGATCTCGCGGGGGTACTCGTGGGCCGCCAGCCGGTCGCGCACGAGCGACCGGATGGACTCGCGGGTCTCGTCCGTCGGGGCGGCGCCGTCCGAGAGGACGACGAACGCCTTCACGACGTTGCCCCGCTGGTCGTCGGGTTCGGGCACGACCGCCGCCTCCGCGACCGCCTCGTGGTCGATGAGTTCGGACTCGACGTCGAACGGGCCGATGCGGTAGCCCGCCGAGAGGATGACGTCGTCGGCACGCCCCTGGAACCAGAGGTAGCCGTCCTCGTCCCGGGTCGCGAGGTCGTCGGTCAGCGCCCAGCCGTCGACGAACTTGTCCGTCGTCTGCTCGGGCCGGTTCCAGTACTCGCTGAACACGCCCGGGAACTCGCCGACCGCGATCTCGCCGACCTCGCCGGTCTCGACCTCGGTCGTGGTCCCGGGTTCGACCAGCTTGATCTCGACGCCCGGGAACGGCTTGCCCATGCTCCCGGGCTCGACGTCCCAGTCCTCGAACGGGTAGTTCGCGACCACCGTCCCGCAGGTCTCCGACGTGCCGTAGGTGTCGAGCACGGGCGCCCCGAAGCGCTCCTCGGCCCACTCGACCACGCCGGGGTTCAGCGGCTCGCCGATCGAGGTCATCGTCCGCACGTCGAGGTCGACGTCGTCGAGGACCGACTCGTGCTCCCGGAGCATGCGGTAGGCGGTCGGGACGCTCCCGAAGACGGTGATCGGGTAGTCGTCCAGGATCTCGGCCCAGGCCACGGGGTCGAACTCGCCCTCGTAGACGATGGCGGTGGCGCCGAGGAACCACCCGCCCAGGGTGCTGAGGCCGGTCAGCCAGCCGGGGTCGGCGGTGTTCCAGTAGACGTCGTCCGCACGGATGTCGCCGGTCACCTGGATGAACGCCGGGAGGGCGACGATGAACCGGTGGGGATGGACCACCCCCTTGGCCGGGCCGGTCGTCCCGGAGGTGTAGTAGTGGAGCGCGGGGTCCTCCGGGCCGGTCTCGACCGGGTCGTACGACGGCGACGCGGCCGAACACCGCGCGTGGTAGTCGACGTCGCCGTCGTCGACGCCGGCGCCCGCGCGGTCGACGACCACGACGCGGTCGAGCGAGTCCAGGTCCGCGGCCGCCTCCGCGACCACGTCCCGGTTGTCGGGCGTCGTGACCACGACGCTCGCGCCGCTGTCGGCGAGGCGGTGTTCGATCCCGTCGGGCCCGTACCGCTCGTTGATCGCGCCGAAGACGGCGCCGGCCTTCAGCGTCCCCAGGATGATCGCGTAGTGCTCCGGGACGCGGGGCAGGTAGGTGAACAGGCGCTGCTCGCGCTCGACGCCGAGGTCGCCCAGGACGTTCGCGAACCGGTTCGACTCACGCGCGAGGTCGGCGAAGGTCCAGGTCTCGGTCTCGCCGTCGGCGCCGCGCCAGTGCATGGCCACCTCGTCGTCGTCGGCGCGCGGGTCGATCACCTCGTGGCCCATGTTGAGGTCGGTCCGGGCGTCCCAGTCACAGCGGTCGCGGTAGTCGTCCCAGGAGAAGGACTCGCAGCGTTCTTGGTACGTGTTCACGTCCATCACCCACGTCAACCCGTGTGTGACTCCCGGGGGATAAATCATTCTCCGCCGCCAGCGGTGCGCGGAGCCGAAAAGCCAATGCGGGTGTGTCGCGACTACCAGGTGGAGTGTTACCACGATGCAAGTACTCGGCGTCGACCGCGTGATGATCGCCACGCAGGACATCGAGGAGACGGCCGACCGGTTCCGCGACCTGCTCGGCATCTCGTTCAGCGACCTCCAGGAACCGACCACCGACACGGACAAGGGGTCCCAGTCGGTGATGAACCTGATCAGTTCCTCCGGGGTCGAACTGGTCGCCCCGCGGGGCGAGGACAACGAGGTGTCGCGGTTCATCGAGGAGCGCGGCCCCGGTCTCTACGCCTTCTCCGTGCGGGTCGCCGACGTCGAGGCGGCGGAGGCCGAACTCGCGGAGAAGGGCGTCGAGGCCGTCGGCGGCATCGACCACGAGCACGTCGTCGAGCGGTTCTACCACCCCGAGGACTTCGGCGGGGCATTCGTCATCCTCGTCGAGTACGACGCGCCCCACCCGATCATCGCCGCCGGCCAGGGCTGACGCTCACCGCGCCAGCGGCCGGTCGCCGTCGATGACGCGGCGCGCGTGCTCGATCAGCGCCGGGACGACGGCTTCCATCTCGGGGTAGAGCGGATCGTCTGCCTGGCCGGAGAGGTGGCGGTAGTAGAACGCCTCGGAGGCGGTCGCCAGCTTGTAGGCCGCGAGCGCCCGGTAGAACCGCCGGTTCTCGAAGGCCAGGCCGGTCCGGCGCTCGTACTGGGCGACCAGGTCGGCGCGGGTGGGGTAGCCCTCCCGGGCGGTCAGGGCGGGCGTGACGGCCCCGGGGAGGTCGGGCGTCCCCGCGCCGGCGCGCCAGTACAGCAACAGGTAGGCCAGGTCCGCCAGCGGGTCGCCGAGCGTGGACATCTCCCAGTCGAACACGCCCACCAGGTCCGGCGGCGTCTCGGGCCCGAACATCACGTTGTCGAGCTTGTAGTCGCCGTGGACGAGCGCGTGGGCGGCCTCCGTGGGGGCGTTGTCGGCGAGCCAGTCGCCCACCTCCTCGGCGCCGGGCACCGGCCGGTCGGTGCGGGGCAACAGCCACCCCTCTAGCTGGTCGGTCCAGAGGTCGACCTGGCGGGCGAGGTAGCCCGCCGGTCGGCCGTAGTCCCCGAGGCCGACGGCCGCGTAGTCGACCTCGTGGACGGCGACGAGCGTCTCGATCAGCTCCCGGCCGATCCGCTCGCGCGCCGCGGGCGTCCGGAACCGCTCGGGTTCGGTCTCGCGGACGACGTCGCCGGCGAGCCGCTCCATCACGAAGCACTCGCAGCCGAGGCCGGCGTCGTCCTCGCAGGCGAACAGCGTGGTCGGGACCGGGACTGCGGTCTCCTGCAGGGCGTCGAGGACGCGGTGCTCGCGGAGCACGTCGTGGGCCGTGTCGGCGGTCTCGCCCGGCGGCGGGCGCCGGAGCACCAGGTCGCGGTCGCCCCACGTCACGAACAGCGTCTCGTTGGAGTGGCCCTCGGTGTGGCGCTCGACGGCGAACGACGAAGCGGGGCCGAGCCGGTCGGCGAGCAGGGTCTGGAGCGCCGCCCGGTCCACGAGTGCGTCGGCGTCGACCTCCCGGTCGGACATCGCCCGGGCCTTGGCCGGGGGTCCGCTTAGTTGTTCGGTCCGCGTTTTCAAGTACCACGCCCCCGAGCGTGGGCCATGGACATCACGTACGACGACTCCGAGCGCGCGCGCGACCTGGCCGACCGGACCCGGGACTTCGTCGAGGAGTTCGTCCTCCCCTGCGAGCGCGAGCACCTGGGCGAGGGGCCGGTGCCGGCGAGCGAGGTCGACCGGTTGCGCGACCTGGCGCGAGAGCGCGACGTCTACGCCCCGCAGATGCCCGCCGAGTACGGCGGCCTGGGCGCCGACTTCCGCGACGCGCTGACGGCCTACGAGGAGGCGGGGCGGAGCCTCCTCGGTCCGCCGGCCGTCCGGGTCGACGCTCCCGACGAGGGGAACATGCACACGCTGGAACTGGTCGGCACCGAGGAGCAGCGCGAGCGGTGGCTCCGGCCGCTCGTCCAGGGCGACATCTCCTCGGCGTTCTCGATGACCGAGCCGATGGGCGGCGGCGGCTCGGACCCGAAGATGATGCGGACCACCGCCGAGCGAGACGGCGACGAGTGGGTGATCGACGGCCACAAGTGGTGGACCTCGGGCGCGCTGTCGGCCGACGTGCTGCTCGTGATGGCGCGCACGGACCCGGACGCCCACCCCTACGCCGGGACGTCGATCGTCCTGGTGCCGGCCGACGCCGACGGGGTCGAGATCGTCCGCGACATCCCCGCGATGGGCGACTCGGTGGTCGAGATGAGCCACTGCGAGATCAAGTACGACGGGGTGCGCGTCCCGGTCGAGAACACGCTCGGTCCGGAGAACGAGGGGTTCCGGGTCGCACAGATGCGGCTCGGCCCCGCCCGGCTCACCCACTGCATGCGGTTCTCCGGGATGGCCGAGCGCGCGCTCGACGTCGCCACGGCCTACACGAGCGAGCGCGAGGCGTTCGGGTCGACGCTCGCGGCCAAGCAGGCGCTCCGGCACCGCATCGCCGACGCGCAGACCGACCTCCACGCCGCCCGCACCGCGGTCCGGCACGCCGCCCGCAAGGTCGCCGCGGGCGAGGAGGCCCGCATCGAGGTGGCGATGGCGAAGAACTTCACCGCGAACGTCGTCCAGGACGTCGTCGACCTGGCGGTCCAGTGCTGCGGCGGCAACGGCATCGCCAAGGACCTGCCGCTCGCGGACTTCTACGAGGGCCTGCGGTTCTTCCGCATCGGCGACGGCGCGGACGAGGTCCACCGGCGCACCATCGCCCGCGCCGCCTTCGAGGACCTCCGCCCGGAGGAGGTCGAGCACGTGACCCGCTTCGGCGAGTGAGCCGACCGCCCCCGTCATTTATTGCCGAGGGGGCAGCGGTTCGCGGCATGGTATCATACGACGGTCGGACGGTCGTGGTCACCGGCGGCGGACGGGGAATCGGGCGCGCTGCCTGCCTCGCGTTCGGCCAGCGCGGCGCGAACGTCGTGGTGAACGACGTCGGCGGCGACGAGGCCGGCCAGGGGAACGACCAGCGCCCGGCCGACGAGGTGGCGGCGGCCGTCGAGGACGCCGGCGGCACCGCGGTGGCCGACTACAGCGACGTCGGCACGATGGACGGGGCCGAGCAGGTCGTCGAGGCCGCCTACGAGGCGTTCGACGACCTCGACGTCGTCTACAACAACGCGGGCATCCTGCGGGAGAACACCCTCGTGAGCATGACCGAGGCGGAGTTCGACGAGGTGATCCGCGTCCACCTGAAGGGGATGTTCGCGGTCACGCGCCACGCGGCCGCGCGGTGGCGCGACGCGCACAAGGCGGGCGCAGAGCGCGAGCGCGCCATCGTGAACGCCTCCTCGGACGTCGCGGCGGGCGTCTTCTCCCCGGAGGCCAACGCCTACGGCCTGGGCAACTACGCGATGGCGAAGGCCGGCATCCTGGGGCTGACCCGGACGGCCGCCGAGGAACTGGCGCCGTACGACGTCCGGGTGAACGCCGTCTGGCCCGCCGCGGCCACGCGCCTGACCGAGTCGCTGCCGACGGACCTGCCGGACCCGGACCCCGTGGCCGCGCTGGTCGCGTACCTCGCGAGCGAGGACTGTTCGGTCACCGGGCAGACGCTCCGGGTCGGCGGCGACCGGCTCGACCTGATCTCGCCCGCGCCGCGGACCGAGGCGACGGCCTACGCGGGCGGCGAGGCCTGGACGGTCGAGGAGGTCGCAGACCGGTTCGCCGAGACGGTCGGCGCACACGTCGAGGACCCGGTCTGACCCGGGGCAGCGAGGCGGTCGACGACGTCAGTCGCCGGAACCCGACTGCGCCATCGCGAGGAGGTTGGCGTCGGTCACGAGCTTGAACGCCGCCCCGACCGCGCCGCCGAACAGGAAGGCGGCGCCGACGACGGCGACGACCAGCCCGACCAGCCGGACGACGAGTTCGACGAGAAAGCCCGCGAACGGCGGCGAGAGGAACGCCGCCAGGCCCGTCGGGAGCAGGAGCGCCCCCACGACGTAGAGGATGATGAGTCGGCGCATCTCCGGGTGAAGGGCGTACGCGACCGCGGAGTCGAAGTCGACGGGCGACGACGCGAGCACGTCCTCTGGCTCTGTCATATCCAGTGGTCCCACCGTCGCCGTATAGGTCCTGTGGCCCTACCGGCCCTGCCGGGCGATGATGCCGGCGGCGACGACCAGGCAGCCGACGAGGCCCGCGAAGGCGGTGGTGTAGTCGGCGACCTGGGCGACGACGCCGACGTACGCCGGGCCGAGGCTGCCGATCCCCAGGAACAGCGCCCGCGCCGCGCCGAGGTCGCCCCCCATGTTGTCGTCCGGCGCGGCGTCCATCAGGATGGCGTCGACGACCGGGAACTGCGACTTGTAGCCGACGGCGAAGGCGGCGGTGGCGAGCGCGAGCGCGACGAGCGAGCCGGCGAGCACGACGACGCCGAGCGCGCCGGCCGCGAGCAGCATGCCGCCGGTGGAGACGAGCCGGCGCGGGAACCGGTCCGAGAGCGCGCCCGAGACGGGCTTGATCGCGAGCCCGATGACGAACAGGAGCGCGAACGCCGTACTCGCCAGGGTGGGCGAGAGGCCCTTGGCGGTCCGGAGGTAGGTCGGCAGGAAGTTGATCACGCCGTTCACCATGAAGAAAAAGAGCGCGTAGGCGACCAGCGTCCAGCGCTGGCGGCGGGTCGCGAGGAGGCGGCGGAGGGTCGCGGCGACCTCCAGGTCCGCACGCGCGATCGCGTACGGCTCGCGCGACCAGAGGACGAAGAGGACGGCGAGCAGGCCGAGCAGGGCGGCGACCGGGAAGAACGGGGTCCGCCAGGTGGCGTACTGGATGACCAGGACCGAGAGCACGGAGGCGACCAGTCCTCCGAGGTCGGTCCCGGCGCTGAACAGCCCGAGAGCGCGGCCGCGCCGCTCGACGAACAGGTCGGAGAGCAGCGCGCGCGACGGGATGGCGTACAGCCCCTTCCCGAGCCCCAGGACGGCGGTCCCGAGCACGAGCAGGGGGTAGGTCGTCGCGCTCCCGACGAGGAGGAACGCCAGCGCGAGCACGCCCAGGCCCGGGACGATGAGCGTCGCCCGGCTCAGGCGGTCCGAGAGGCGACCGCTGGGGTACTGGAACGTGGCGTAGACGGCCTGGAGGACAGTGAGGACGACGCCGGTCTGTCCCAGCGTCAGGCCGAGGTCGGCGCGGATCTCCGGCAGGAGGGGCGGCAGCACGAACCGGCCCATCTGGAGCGTCGCCCACGCCAGCGCCGCGACGAGCAGCATCCGTCCCGTGTAGCCGCCCGTCAGTCGCTCCTCGACGCTCGCCGTCGTGTCGGACACGTCCCGGACACCGGGGAGGACTCACTTTCGGCTGTCGTTCTCGGCAAGGGACGCCCCGACGACGGGTCGGCGAGACCGACAACCACTCGGTCCCCGCCCCCACACGGGAGCGCATGAGCGAGGACGCCCGCGGGGAGTTCCGGTACGTCACGGAGGTCCCGGTCCGATTCCGCGACATCGACCCCATGGACCACGTCAACAACGCCATCTACGTCACCTACGTCGAGCAGGCCCGCGCGGAGTACTACGAGGACGTGATCGGGCTCACGCTCGGGGAGGCGGACACCGTCCTCGCCCACCTCGAGGTGGACTACGCCGACCCCATCGAGCTCGGCGACGTCGTCGAGGTCCGGATGCGGACCGACGAACTGGGCCAGTCGAGCATCCCCATGACCTACGAACTCCGCGTGGGCGGCGCGGTCGTGGCCACCGCCGAGACCGTCCAGGTGACCTTCGACCGCGAGACGGGCGAGGCGGTGCCCATCCCGGACGACTGGCGCGAGCGCATCGCGGCCTTCGAGGGCCGGGCGTGATCCCGAGGGCTCGATAGCGATCCGGAGCCGTCAGAGCCGACCGGACGCCTCCTAGCGAGCTATTTGGGCCCCGGTCCAGTAGCCGAGAACGGCGTGGGAGGCCAGCGCCGGCTAGTGTTGACGCGACCGCCCGGGATCGACCGACGCGGGGCAGTCGTGCGCCGGCTCTCTCGAACGCTACACACGCCACCGCCGCCGCGGTCCGCCCGCCACGTCCGCCGCCTGCCGGACCGCGGCACGTTCTTCTCGACCCGACTCCGCGACCGCGACGCGGGCCGCTACGCGGTCGTCTCGACGTCCTCGCTGGGGCGGAAGACGAAGAAGAACGCCACCGCACCCATCGCCAGCACGAGGAACATCGCCACCGCGATGGCGTTGCCGAGTCCGAACGCGTGGGCGCCGAAGGTGACGCTGTAGGCCAGCATCGGGAGGGTGGTCGTCGCGTCGCCGGGGCCGCCCCGGGTGAGCATGTAGATGATGTCGAACTTGTTGAAGGTGAAGACGAGACGCAGGAGCGCGACGACGAGGACGACGCCGCGGATCCGGGGGAGCGTGACGTCGCGGAACTGCTGCCAGCGGTTCGCGCCCGCGATCCGGGCGGCGTCGTAGAGCTTCGGGGGGATGGAGCGCAGCTGGGCGAGCGCGAAGATGGTGACGAAGGCGGCGTACTTCCAGGTGCCCGCGAGGACCACGACGGCGATGGGCAGGGCGGAGGGGTGGCCGAGCACGTAGCGGTCGGGCGGCCAGAGCCCGAGCCACTCGGCGCCGACGACGTGGAACGCGCCGACCCAGGGATCGAGGAGGAACAGCGTGAGCAGCGCGACCACGACGATCGGGACCAGGTAGGAGGCGAACACCACCGCCGTGACGAACCGGTTCCGGACGCGGTTCAGCACGAGCGCCATCCACAGCCCGACGGCCAGGTGGAGGAGCGTCGATCCCGCGGCGTAGACCGCACCGCGCCACAGCGACGCCCAGAACTCGGCCATCCCCAGCAGGACGGCGTAGTTGTGGAGACCGACGAACTCCCAGTTCGGGTCGAACAGCCCGATCTCGAACAGCGAGGCGTAGACCGCGAACGCCATCGGGAGCAGCGCGACCAGGAAGTAGAGCGCGAGCACCGGGAGCACCGAGAGGAGCGTCCACGAGCGGCGGCCGTGCTCTGCGGGCGCGCGCGAGGGTAACAACCGATCGACGGTCGACACGGCGGGAGACACGTCAGTGACGACCATAAACGGTGGGTTCGATCGGACGCCGGCGGAGGACCGCGGTGCCGACGGCGGGACGACCGCGACCGGACCGGCCGGCGGCAACGAGCGTGCGTGATCGCCCCAGACCCGACTGTTTTTGTCGTTCGCGGGTCAGACTCGACCGAGGGCACGTAGCTCAGTCCGGACAGAGCGTCGGACTTCTAGCCCCGATGCGGACGCGTCGGGGGGAGACATCCGACGGTCGCGGGTTCGAATCCCGTCGTGCCCGTCTGCGACGAGCGGACGCGAGGAGCGACCTACGCCTGCGAC
>JBDGSV010000031.1:37082-39733 GCA_042217375.1 Haloarculaceae archaeon
CTGCGACGAGCGGACGCGAGGAGCGACCTACGCCTGCGACAGCGAGGCGTGACACCCGACCGGCGGAGCGGCCGCGCTACGCGTCCAGGTCGGACACGGCGAGCGAACTGGCGGCGTCGCCGGACGGGGTCGACCAGGAGACGCGGAGGCGCCGCTCCCCAGGGTCGCCGAGTTCGGAGGCGGGGACTGCGAGCGCGTCGCCAGGGCCGAACGAGTCGTGCTCGTCCGTGAACTGGGCGTCGGTCGGTCCGGCGGCGCCCCTGACCTGGAGCAGGTCGGCGCGCGCGGTGTCGCCGCCCTCGTGGCGGACGACCACGGCGTCTCCGGTCCCGTCGCGCTCGAAGCCGAGGGTGAGGATCGGCTGGAGCGGCGCCGTCCCGTCGGCGACGGCCCCGGCGGCCCGTGCCGTCTCGACGGTGGCGCGGTCGCCCTCGACCGCGACGTCGAGGCTGCCGAACGGGTCGTCGACGAAGCCGTCCGCGACCGACGACCGGACGTCGGCGGCCGAGACGTCGCTCCCCGACGCGAACAGGTACACCAGCCGCAGGAAGGCCCGGTCGCCGGCGAACTGCGTCGAGGTGCCGTTCGCCACGGCGCCCTCCGGACCCTGTCCCGTCGCGTCGGGGAACAGCCAGGCGAGCGTCGCGCCGCCGAGCGCGTCCGAGAGCCGGGCGAACGCCGCGCTCGCCTCGTGGAAGCGCGGGCGCGCGCCGCGTCCGGCGTCGATCACTGCCCGGACCACGTCGAGCGGCCGGTCGAACCGGCTCAGGACGGCGACGCCGTCCGCGACGCCGACGGCGTGATCGGTGTCCGTGCGGGCGAACAGCCGGTACCCGGCGTGCTCGCCGGCGGGTTCGTAGCCGGTGGCGTCGAGCGTCGCGGCGACCGGATCGGCGGCGAACGACCCCTGGAGCACCGTCGCGTGCTGGACGCTGAGTTTCACCACCCGCTCGATCTCGGCGTCGTCGACGCCGAGGTAGTCCCGTCCCGACCGGGCGAAGAGATTTCGCGTCCCGGTGGCGGTCTCGTAGACGCCCGCGTCCCGGAGGTCGGCGAGCGAGAGGTGGCTCGGGTCGTAGTCGGCCTGCTCGGCGGGAAGCGAGGCCGGCGCGGGGAGCCAGCGGCGATAGTCTGGCGGACCGGGGTCGGGCGTGGAGACCGACGTCACGGCGTCGCGGGCACGAGCGAGACAGCCGGCTGTCGCGGCGAGCGTGGCGCTCCCGAGGGTACCGAGGAGGATGCGGCGGGGGACCTGATCCATGGGCCGACGTTCTAGCCGAGACGGAATATAAATCCCCACGCGACGCCCGGACGGTCGCGGACCGCGTCGTCCCCGCCAGCAGGTGGCGTTAAGCCCGCTCCGCGGGCAGCGTCCGACGATGGCGACGTATCCACTGGCGACGCGCTTCGTCCACGTCCTCGGGATGGCCCTCCTGCTCGGCGGGAGCGCCGGCACCTGGGGCGCTCTCCGGTGGTTCGAGGGGCGGCCGGCGCGGGCGTTCGGCCTCGCGGTCCGGTACGAGTGGCTGTTCTGGGGCGTCGTGGCGGTGATGGTCGTGACCGGCGTCGGGAACGTCGGCGCGTTCGGTCGCGGGCTCCCCGGACCGGACTCAGCCTGGGGCGCGACGTTCACCGCGAAACTCCTGGCGGTCGCGGGGCTGCTCGCGGGGTCGCTGGTCCGGAGCCTGCTCGTCGAGCGGTGCGACGACCGCTCCGCGCCGGCGACGCGCCGGGCGGCGCTCGCGCGGGTGCGGGTGAGCTACGGCGCGACCGCGTGGTACGTCGTCGGCCTGCTCGCGCTCGCGGAGGTGCTCGCGCATGGATGAGCGCGAGCGGGCGCGCCCGCCTCGCGCGGCCGGTCTGGCGTCGGTGGCACGGGTGATCGGACTCCGGCGGTGGGCGCTCGGGAGCTTCCACGCCGCGCTGGTGCTGGTGGTCGCGCTCCTGGCGGGCTACCGGTCGGGCGGGTTGGCCGACGCGCTCGGCGCCGGCGGGACGGTCGTCGGCGGCGGGCTCTACCTGCTCCTCCTCGCGAGCACGGTGGCGACCGTCCGGATGCTCCCGGACGACCTCGACGCCCGCCGCGGGATCCGCGGGACGCTGGCGACCGTCGGCTGGGGTGCCGTCGGCGGCGGACTCAACGGCATCCTGTTCCTCCTCGAACTGGCCGCGGTCGCGGTCGTCGGACTGCTGCTCGTGCGGCCGGAGCGCCTGGCCGGCCTCCCGTTCGTCCTGGTCGTCGGGCTGCCGGCCGCAGCCGTCGCTGGGGTCGCGGTCGGCCTCGCCGTCGCGCTGGTCGACCTGCTCCTGGTCCGGATCGTCGATCGGCTGGTGCCCGGAGAACGGCGCGAACGACTGTGACGGGACGGCCCCGCAGTCGCTCGGCCGGTCCCTCCGAAAAAGCTGGACCAAAACGCGACCCATCCTCGAATCCGACGCTCAGCCCTCAAATCCGACGCTCAGTCCTCGAACCCGTCCTCGAACCGGAAGGTGCCGTCGCGCTGGACGACCTCGCCGTCGACCTCGATGCGGGAGCCGTCGGCCATGTCCACGATCATGTCGACGTGGACGGCCGACTCGTTGGCTTCGTTGTCCGCGCCGACGGTCTCGTCGTAGGCGCGCCCGACGGCCATGTGGACGGTGTCGCCCAT
>JBDGSV010000086.1:0-16844 GCA_042217375.1 Haloarculaceae archaeon
AAGTGCTACAAGAACGTCTTCTACGGCATCGAGTCCCACCGGTGCATCCAGATGACGCCCGTGGTCCGGTGCAACGAGCGCTGCGTGTTCTGCTGGCGCGACCACCAGGGACACACCTACGAACTCGACGGCGTCGAGTGGGACGACCCGGAGGCGGTCGTGGACGCGAGCCTCGACCTCCAGCGGAAGCTCCTGTCCGGCTTCGGCGGCAACGACGAGGTGCCCCGCGAGCGCTTCGAGGAGGCGCTGGAGCCCCGCCACGTCGCCATCAGCCTCGACGGCGAGCCCACGCTCTACCCCCACCTCCCCGAACTCGTCGAGGCGTTCCACGACCGCGACATCACCACCTTCCTGGTGAGCAACGGCACCCGCCCGGAGGTGCTGGCCGCGTGCGACCCGACCCAGCTCTACGTGAGCGTCGACGCGGCCGACCGGGTGACCTTCGAGGAGACGGTCCGCGCCGCCGAGGCCGACGCCTGGGAGCGGCTGATCGACACGCTCGACGTCCTGGCAGCGAAGGACGAGACCCGTACTGTCCTCCGGACCACGCTCGTCGAGGGCGTCAACGACCACCACCCCGGCTGGTACGCGGCGATGTTCCAGCGCGCCGACCCCGACTTCGTGGAGGTCAAGGCGTACATGCACGTCGGCCACTCCCGCGGCCGCCTCGACCGGGCCAACATGCCGAGCCACGAGCGCGTCGTGGCGTTCGCCGAGGAGGTCCAGGCGGCCATGCCCGACCACGACGTCCGCAAGGAGGCACCCGCCTCGCGCGTGGCGCTCCTCGCGCGCGACGCCGACACCTGGGTGCCGAAGCTCCGCAAGGACAGCGACTTCTGGGACCGCGACCCAGTCACGGACTGACGCGGCGCGAGCTCCCGCCTCGTGGGACCGGACCGCACGAACTAAGTGTCCCCTCGACGCAGTTGCGGTACTGCCTGGTAGCCGCCCCGTCGGGCGGCACCGTTCCACTTTTGAGACGCGTTCCGGGTCCGGTACACTTATCGCGGGGGCTGCTCTACGACCAGATATGGCAGAGACCGGTGCGGCGGTCGGGGCCGACGAACTCGCCACGCTGAAGCACCTGGCGCTGGCGGGCGCGCTGGACGGCCAGACGAAGCTCTCGACCGCAGCGCTGGCAGACCGGCTCGACGCGTCGAAGCAGACCGCCTCGCGCCGTCTCCAGCGACTCGAAGACGAGGCGTTCGTCGAGCGCGAACTTCAGAGCGACGGGCAACTGGTCGCCGTCACGCAGGCGGGCGAGCGCGCCCTCCGGCGCGAGTACGAGCAGTACCGGCGAGTGTTCGAGGAGGACGTCGACGTCACGCTCACCGGCCGCGTCACGAGCGGGATGGGCGAGGGCCGCCACTACATCTCGCTGCCGGGCTACATGCGCCAGTTCCAGGACCTGCTCGGGTACGAGCCGTTCGCGGGCACGCTCAACGTCGACCTCGACGAGGAGAGCGTTCGCGAGCGCGCGCGGCTCGAAGCGTTCGAGCCGATCTTCGTCGCGGGCTGGGAGGACGACGAGCGCACCTACGGGCCCGTGTTCTGCTGGCCGGCGAGCCTCGGCCCGGACGGCGAGTACGCGCCTGCCCACATCATCGCCCCCGAGCGGACCCACCACGGAAAAGACCAGCTCGAGCTCGTCGCCCCCGACCGGCTGCGCGACGAACTCGGCCTCGACGACGGAGACGAGATCACCATTCATGTCACGGATTACTGATATGTCGACGACCAGCACCGACTCCGACCTCGATCGCGCGATCGCGGCGTTCCGGGACGGGCAGCCGCTCCTCGTCCACGACGCCGCCGACCGCGAAGGCGAGGTCGACCTGATCTACCCCGCGTCGGCGGTCACGCCCGACGCGGTGGCCCGGCTCCGGAACGACGCCGGCGGGCTGATCTGTACCGCGCTCGCCGACGAGGTGGCGGAGACGTTCGACCTCCCGTTCCTGCAGGACGTCCTCGACCACCCCGCCACCGCCGACCACGCGCTCGGCTACGACGAGCGCTCGTCGTTCTCGATCACGGTGAACCACCGCGACACCTACACCGGCGTCACCGACGAGGACCGCGCGCGCACCATCCGCGAACTGGCCGCCGCCGCGGCTGACCCGGCGGGCACGGACTTCGCCGCGGAGTTCCGCGCACCTGGCCACGTCCACGTCCTCCGGGCCGCGCCGGACCTGCTCGCCGACCGCGAGGGGCACACCGAACTCGGGCTGGCGCTCGCGGCGGCCGCCGACGTCGAACCCGCGGTCGTCGTCTGCGAGATGCTCGACGACGAGACCGGGCGCGCGCTCCCCACCGCGGCCGCCCGCGCGTACGCCGAGCGCAACGGCTTCCCCTACCTCGAGGGGAGCGACGTCCTCGCGCGGCTGTCCTGACCCTCCCGGCGTCCGCTCGGACCGAGCGTCGGCCCACAGTTCGACCGCGGCACCGACGGGGGCGCCTCATAGTGTTTGTTGTGAGTCAATACCGCTGGTTCGCCGGAACGGGGCGGCGAGCCAGCGGTAAACAGTCACACTAAACACTATCAGACGTCGACGTAGGTGAACCAGTCGTCGTGGTCGTCCGTGCGGCGCTCGATGACGTCGAAGAAGCGCTGCTGGAGTTCGCCCGTGACCGGCCCCTTGGTACCGGCGCCGATCTGGTTGTCGTCGACCGACCGGATCGGCGTGACCTCCGCAGCCGTGCCCGTGAAGAACAGTTCGTCGGCGGTGTAGAGTTCGCCCCGGGAGATGGTGGCCTCGTCGTGGACGGTGTACCCCTGTTCTTCGGCGAGTTCGATCACGCTCTGGCGGGTGATGCCGTCGAGGATCGACTCCGCCAGTCCGGGGGTGTAGATCTCGCCGTCGCGGACCAGGAACAGGTTCTCGCCCGGTCCCTCGGCGACGTTGCCCTCCTTGTTCAGGACGATGGCCTCGGTGTACCCGTTGCCCTTGGCCTCCAGCGAGGCGAGGACGCTGTTGACGTACGTCCCCGTGGTCTTGGCGTTGGTGGGGATCTGGCTGGAGGCGTACTTCCGCCAGGAGGAGATGGCGACGTCGACGCCCTCCTCCAGGGCCTCCTCGCCGAGGTAGGCGCCCCAGGGCCAGCACGCGACGGCGACCCTGACCGGGCACTCGCTCGGGTTGAGCCCGAGCATGTGGTAGCCGTAGAAGGCGACCGGCCGGATGTAACAGGACTCCAGTTCCTGCCGGCGGATGAGTTCGAGCGTGCCCTCCGTGATCTCCTCGCGCGAGACGGGCAGCTCCATGTCGTAGGGTTTGGCCGAGTCGAAGAACCGGTCGAGGTGCTCCTCCCAGCGGAAGATCGCCGGTCCCTGCTCGGTGTCGTAGCAGCGGACGCCCTCGAAGATCCCGGTACCGTAGTGGAGCCCGTGCGTCAGGACGTGGACCTGCGCGTCCTCCCAGTCGACGAACTCGCCGTCCATCCAGACCTGGTCGATCTCACCTTCCTCCCGCATCTCCTCGAAGCTCATACATCGCCCATCGGAGTCCGGTGATATAAAGAACAAGGAGAACGCGCGCGCCTTTAAACGACGGGCGGGTTCGATACCGCCCGCCGTCTCCGGTCACTCGTCGAGCCAGAGCGGTTTCACCCGCCGCACGCCGTCGAAGTCCCGGAGGTCGTAGAGGAGGTCCCGCACGCGGTCGGCCGGCCCGCGACAGAACACCGTCTCCAGGCACCACTCGCCCTGGTGGGTGTGGCTGGTGGCGTCGATGACGTCCTGGTAGTCGTGCTGGACCGTGTGCAACTGCTGGATGACGCGGTGGTGTTCGTAGTCGAAGGCGAGCGCGGCCGCGACGTCGCCCGTCGCGGCTTCGAGGCGCGCGTGCGACTCGACGTACTCGTGGATCGCCTCGCGGACGGCCCGGGACCGGGAGTCGAGGCCCTCGGCCTGCCAGACCGCGTCGAAGGCCGCGAGGTCTTCCTCCGGGAGGTTCACGGTCGTTCGCATGGTGGAGGCCAGGGCGGCCACCGACGTGAATGGTCCGGCCTACTCGGGCTTCAGTCCGCCTTCCTGGACGCGCATGACGCCTTCGCCGTCCGGGAGGTTCGGGGCGTCGACGAGCCGGACGATGCGCTTGTCGTTCTTGGACTTCCGGAGGTAGAGCCGGAAGGTGGACTTGTGGCCGAGGATGTTGCCCCCGATGGGCTGGGTCGGGTCGCCGAAGTAGGAGTCGGGGTTCGAGGCGACCTGGTTGGTGACCACGACGGCGGCGTTGTAGAGGTTGCCGACCTTGTCCAGGTCGTGGAGGTGCTTGTTGAGCTTCTGCTGGCGGCTGGCCAGTTCGCCGCGCCCGACGTACTCCGCGCGGAAGTGCGCCGTCAGCGAGTCGACGCAGAGCAGGCGCACCGGGTAGTCGGACTCCTCGTGCTCGGTCGCGATGTCCTGGGACTTCTCCGCGAGCAGGATCTGGTGGTTGGAGTTGAACGCCTTCGCGACGTGGATCTTGTCGAGGACGTCGTCGACGAGCGCCTCCATGGCGTCTTCGTCGCCGGGGCCGCCCTCGATCTCGCGGTCGGCCAGCGCCGCCTCGATGGCCTCCTCGGGGAGGCCGCGGACCATCTGGTCGATGCGTTCCGGACGGAAGGTGTCCTCGCTGTCGATGAAGACGACGCTCCCGTGCAACCCGCCGTGCTCCTGGGGGAGCTGGACGTTGACCGCGAGCTGGTGGGTCACCTGGGACTTGCCGGCGCCGAACTCGCCGTACACCTCGGTGATCGACTGGGTCTCGACGCCGCCGCCGAGCAGGTCGTCGATCTCGGGCACCGTCCAGGAGAGCTTCCCGATCTGCCGGCGGCGTTCGAGCACGTCGGCTCCGGTCTCGAACCCGCCGATGTCGGCGGCCTCGCGTGCGGCCTGGATGATGTCGGCGGCGCTCGACTCGCCGACGTCGGCCGTGTTCGACAGTTCGCCCGGGCTCGCGACCGCGATTCCCTGGAACGAGTCGTACCCGTTCTCTCGCAACTTCTCGGCCGTCGCCGGCCCGACGCCTGGCAGGTCTTCCAGATCGGCGCTTTTCGCCATGAGCGACCCTTACGCCGCATGGGTGATAAAGCCTCGTTAACACCTTGGTGGAAGTGGAACCCGGGGACGGGAGCCGTCCGTCGACGCCACCGGACCGCGGGTTCATGACCGATCGGGCTCGGCGGCCGGCTGTGCGACCGGGGACGCAGTCACTCCCAGGGGTGGGTGCCGTCGTCCGGCCAGAGCGGGTACCAGTACTCTTTCTCGTCCTCGACGTCGAGTTCGCCGTCGAGAACGCTCTCCAGCTTGAACTCCGCGGCCGAGTCCCGTTCGCGCTGGGGCTGCGGCGCGAACGGGTAGTAGCTCCCGCGCCGGAACGAGTAGATCCAGTAGACGTGTGCGCCGTCCCGCTCGAAGGCGAACAGCGCGGCCAGCAGCCGGGACCCGAACCCCCGCTCGACCAGCGTGTCAGCGGCGAAGTGGACCGACGTGACGAGGTCCTCGAAGTCCTCGTCCTCGAGGACGACCCACTCGTAGCCGTGGTCGTCGCTGGTCAGCCGGGCCGCAGTGCCCGTCTCCTCCTCGCCGGCCGCCAGGATGGTCTCGACCTCCGAGACGGCGTCGGCGAAGTCGGTGCTGTCGACGCCGGAGAAGCAGAGTGCGGCCACGTCCGCCGGCCGGTAGCCGAGGTCCGCCTCCATCGTGACGTACGCCGTGCTCATCCCGAAGAGGTCCTCCGGGTTCGCGGCGCGACTGGCGTCTGCCTCCGCCCGGAGCCCCAGCGCCTCGCGGAGGGTGTCGAGGATCCCCATCGATCGATCCGTGGGGCGGCGGGGGTTTAGTGTGCTCGCTCGCGCCGGTCCCGAACTGCTTTGCCGGCCGGGTGCGAACCCGGCCCCATGTCGGAACGCTCGCTCGCGACGGTGCTGTCGCACGCGGTCGCCGATCTCCTGCTCGCGCTGCTGGTCGCCGTCGTGCTCGCGGTGCCGCTCTCCGTGCCGGTCGTCGTCTGGTACCTGCGGCGGTAGGTCGCGCTGCCGACGTTAGCGTGCGCCCGCGCCGGAGATGTGCAGAAGACCGCGCGTCAGGCTTCCAGTTCCCGCTCCAGTTCGCGCAGGCGCTCGACGCGCTTCTCCGTCGAGGGGTGGGTCGCGAACAGGCGGCCGATGATCCCCGACCGGATCGGGATGATGAAGAAGGCGTTCATCTCGGCCTGGTCGCGGAGGTCCTCCTTCGGGACGCGGTCCATCTGGCCCGAGATCTTCAGGAGCGCGGCCGCCAGCGCCGAGGGGTTGCCCGTGATGACGGCGCCGCCGCGGTCGGCCGCGAACTCGCGGTAGCGCGAGAGCGCGCGGATGAGCAGGAAGGAGACGACCCACACCACCAGCGAGGCGACGATGGCGACGATCACCGGCGCGTTGTTGTTCCGGTTGCGGCCGCCGCCGAACAGCCACCCCCAGCGCACGATGAGGAAGGCGATGGTCGAGAGGAAGGAGGCGATGGTCATCACCATCACGTCCCGGTTCTTGACGTGGGCGAGTTCGTGGGCGAGCACGCCCTCCAGTTCCGCCTGGTCGAGCGTCCGCAGGATGCCCGTCGTGACGCAGACGGCGCTGTTCTTCTGCGAGCGCCCGGTCGCGAAGGCGTTGGGAACCGAGGTGTCGGCGACGGCGACCTTCGGCTTCGGGAGGTCGGCCTGCTGGGCCAGGCGGGAGATGGTCGCGTGCAACTCGGGGTACTCGTCTTCGCTCACCTCGCGCGCCCCCATCGAGTAGAGCGCGAGCTTGTCGCTGAAGAAGAACTGGGCGATCAGGAACACGCCCATGACCGCGACGATGGCGAACAGGTTCGTGAAGTAGAGCGAGAGCGCGCCCACGAAGACGATGTAGAGCGCGAACAGCAGGAACATCGTCAGGAACATTCTGCCGCGGAGACCCCAGTCCGCTTTCCATTCCATGCCGGCACCTACGCACCCCTCGAATTAAATCCCACCGCCCTCGGGACGTCCCGGATCCGCGCCAGCCGTGGAGTTTAAACCGGGTGACGCACCTACCCTGTGGCGATGAGCGATTCGCGCGCGTTCTGTCCGCGGTGTGGCGACTCCGTCGAGCAGCGCGCGGAGCCACGGCCCGGCGAGCCGCGAGACCCGGACGCGGTCCTCTGTGACGCCTGCTACTTCGAGGACTTCGACCTCGTGGACGCTCCCGACCGCATCGAGGTGCGGGTCTGTGCCCAGTGTGGCGCGGTCCACCGCGGCAACCGCTGGGTGGACGTCGGCGCGCGCGACTACACCGACGTGGCCGTCGAGGAGGTCAGCGACGCCCTCGGCGTCCACGTCGAGGCCGAGGAGGTGACCTGGGGGGTCGACCCCGAGCAGGTCGACCAGAACACCATCGAGATGCACTGCCAGTTCTCGGGCGTCGTCCGCGACACTGTCCAGCGGGAGGAGACGACCGTCCCCGTCTACATCTCGCGAGAGACCTGCACCCGGTGTGGCCGCATCGCCGGCGACTACTACGCCGCGACCGTCCAGGTCCGCGCCGACGAGCGCACCCCGACCGAAGCCGAGATGGACCGCGCGGTCGAGATCGCCGAGGACTACGTGGCCGACCGCGAGGAGACCGGCGACCGGAACGCCTTCGTCACGGAGGTCACCCGGAACGGCGACGGCGTGAACGTCAAGCTCTCGGACGTCCAGCTGGGGAAGGCGGTCGCCCAGCGCGTCCAGCGGGAGTTCGGCGGCACCGTCTCGGACTCGGAGACGCTGGTCACCGAGGACGAGGACGGCAACGAGGTCTACCGGGTCACCTTCGCCGTCCGGCTCCCCCGGTTCGTCCCCGGCGACATCATCGACGTGGACGGCGACGGCCCGGTCCTGGTGCGGAGCGCGCGCGGCAACCTCAAGGGCGTCCGGCTCACCACGGGCGAGCGGTACGAGGCCAGCCACGAGGAGGGGATCGCCCCCGACGCCCGCCGCCTCGGCACGCGCGAGGACGCCGCCGAGACCACGCTCGTCGCCGTCGAGGACGCCCACGCCGTCCAGGTGCTCGACCCCGAGACCTACGAGACCGTGACCGTCGCACGGCCCTCGTACCTCGACGTCGACCGCGAGACCGTCCCCGTCCTCAAGAGCCGCGCCGGCCTCCACGTCCTCCCCGGGGACGGCGAGTGAGGATGTCCGTGGACTCGACGCTGGCCGCGCTCGTCGCGGCGGACCGGACCGAGGACGCCATCGACGCCCTCCGCGCCGAGGGCGTCTACGACGACTCGCGCAGCGTCGCGCCCCGCGAGGACCGGGTCGCGCTCCCGGTGACCGCGCCGCCCGAGACGACCGACGTCGACGCGGTGGTCGCGGCCGACCTCCCGCGCCGCGCGCCGGACCTCCCGGCCCTGCTCCGGGACCGCGGCTGGACCGACGCCGAGGTCGAGCGCGCCCCCGGATCGTGGGCCGTCGTCGGGAGCGTCGTCCTCGTGGATCCGGGCGACGCGCCCCGTCCCGACGAGGTCGGCGAGGCGCTGCTCGACCTCCACGGCGAGGCCGACACCGTCCTCGCGCGCGGCGAGATCGCCGGGCGGACGCGCGACCCCGACGTCGAGGTGCTCGCGGGCGTCGGCGAGACCGAGACGATCCACGTCGAGCACGGCACCCGCTACGCACTGGACCTCGCGACGGTGATGTTCTCGCCGGGCAACGAGGCCGAGCGCGTGCGGATGGGCGAGGTCGTCGCCCCCGGCGAGCGCGTCTTCGACATGTTCGCCGGCGTCGGCTACTTCACGCTCCCGATGGCCCGCGCCGGCGCACAGGTCACCGCCGCCGAGATCGACCCCACGGCCTACCGCTTCCTCGTCGAGAACGCCGTCCTCAACGGCGTCGAGGACCGGATCGACGCCTACCGCGCCGACTGTCGCGACGTGTCGGCCACCGCCGACCGGGCGGTGATGGGCTACTACGGCGTCGCCGACGGAGCGGGCGCGCGCACGGACGAGGCCCACGAGTACCTCGACACCGCGTTCGCGGCGCTCGACCCGGGCGGGACGGTCCACCTCCACGAGGCCACCCCGGAGGCCGAACTCCCCGACCGGCCGGTCGGGCGCCTGGAGGCCGCGGCCGACGCCCGCGACCGCGGCGTCGAGGTCGAGGCAGTCCGGCGGGTGAAGTCACACAGCGCGGGCGTCTGGCACGTCGTCGTCGACGCGCGGGTCGCGTAGCCGCGCACCGTATCCGGGCGCTTATCCCCGTTCCGCCCCGACGCTCGCGGACATGCGGCCGGGCCACGACCTCGAACGAGCCGTCGGGATGGAGTGGTACGTCAGCGACGCGGACGGCGTCGGCGGGCGCCTCCGCGAGCGCCCCGAGGACTTCCGGGTCCGGGAGCTGGAGGCCGTCGAGACCGAACCCGTCGACGCGGCCGTCGGCGCGTACCCCCACCTCGTCTTCCGGGCGACGCTCCGGAGCTGGGACACCAACGACTTCGCGCGCGAACTCGCGAACCGGGCGGGAATCAGCCGCGAACGGGTGTCCTGGGCCGGCACGAAGGACAAGCACGCCGTCACCACCCAGCTGTTCTCCGTGCGCGACCTGTCGCCGGCCGACCTCCCCGACGTCCCCGACGCCGACGTCGAGGTGCTCGGCCGGGCCGGGCGCCCCGTCCTCTTCGGCGACCTCGCGGGCAACGCCTTCGAGGTCGTCGTGCGCGACCCCGACGCGCCCGCCAACGCGGCCGCGATCACCGACGACCTGCGGGCGTTCGGGGGGCGCGAGGCCGACGAGGGCGACGCGCCGACCGTCGGCGTGCCGAACTACTTCGGCCACCAGCGGTTCGGGTCGCTCCGGCCCGTCACCCATGAGGTCGGCCTGGCAGTCGTCCGCGGCGACTGGGAGGGGGCGGTCACGACCTACCTCGGCGCGGTCGGCGAGCACGAACCGCCCGAGACGCGCGCGGCTCGTGAGTTCGTCCGCGAGACGCGCGACTGGGAGGCCGCGCTCGACGAGTTCCCGGGCCGGTTGCGCTACGAGCGAGCGATGCTCCACTCGCTGGTCGAGACCGGCGGCGGCGACCCGGCGGCCTTCCGGACCGCGCTGGAGACGCTCCCGGCGAACCTCCAGCAGTTGCTCGTGAACGCCGCCCAGTCCTACGTGTTCAACCGCGTCCTCTCGGCTCGCCTCGACCGCGGCCTCCCGTTCGACCGCGCGGTCGAGGGCGACGTGGTCTGCTTCGCCGCCCGCGACCGGGTCGCGGGGCTGGATCGCCCGGACACCGATCGGCTCCAGCGGGTGACCGCCGACCGCGTGGACACCGTCGCCCGCCACTGCGAGCGCGGTCGGGCGTTCGTCACGGCGCCGCTCGTCGGCACCGAGACGGCCCTCGGGGACGGCGTCCCCGGCGAGATCGAGCGCGCGGTGCTCGCGGACCTCGACCTCTCGCCGACGGACTTCGACCTGCCGGGCGAGTTCGGATCGACGGGCACCCGGCGCGCCGTGCTGGTGCGGACGGCCGTCGACGTGACCGAGGCGCCGCTGACGTTCTCGTTCGCGCTCCCGAAGGGGTCCTACGCGACGGTGCTGTTGCGGGAGTACCTGAAGGCGCCTCCGACCACGCTCTGAGGCTGCCGGCTCGCCGGAACCGCCCCGCTTATCCGGGTCGACGGCCCAGCCACGCGTATGGAGTGTCGGCGGTGCGCCACGGCGCTGGAGCGGCCGGGCGACTACTGCCTGGCCTGCGACACGCGCAACGCCGACGCCGTCGTCCTCGACCTCGGCGCCGAGCGCGCGGTGATCACCAGCCTCCTCGACGACGAGGTTGTCGGCCAGTGGGTCGTGACGACCGTCCCGGACGACGGCGAACGGACCGGCGTCGTCCAGCTCCGGAACTTCGCGGGGCAGGTCGCAGACGAGGTCCGCCGGAAGCGCCCGGAGGAGGTGTACGCGGCGGGCGACCGGGAGGTGCTCCGGGCGGTCCGGGCGGACCTGCACTACCCGCTCTACCGCGTCGACGAGGCCGACCCCGTCGAGGCCGCGCTCGCCCGGCGCGGCGACCCGGCGCTGGAGGTGGTCGACCGGCCGCCCGCCGAGAAGCTCGGCGGCTCGCACACCACGCTGGTCGGCGGCCGCGAGGGGCGCCGCGCGGTGCTGACCGTCGCCGGCCACCCGCACGTCAAGAAGGTCGTTCCCGGCCCCATCGACGCCGGGGGGAGCGGCTCGCGCACCGGCGTCCGGGCCAAGGCGACGCGGGCCGACGACAACGGCAACGTCCGGCTGCTCATCCGGGACGGCTCCAGCGTCCAGGAGAACCGCGTCGTCACGACGGCGGGGGACCGCGAGATGGGCGAACGCATCCGCGCGGACCTGGACGAGGCGCTGACCGAGAGCGGCCTCCAGGACTGAACCGGCCGTCCGGGCGCCGGAGCCGGGCCCGACGGGGCCAGGCCGGCAGTCCGAGGCGGCCGCCGCCGACTCGTAGGGTTTATCCCTCCGCTCGCCCCAGTGTCGGCTACTATGGCCAAGAAGGGACGCACCGGGAGCGCGGGGCGATTCGGCGCCCGCTACGGCCGGGTCGCCCGCCGTCGCGTCGCGGAGATCGAGGAGGACATGCACGCGGACCACGCCTGCCCCGAGTGCGGCGCCGACGCCGTCTCCCGCCAGGGGACCGGCATCTGGCAGTGCGGGACGTGCGACCACAAGTTCGCGGGCGGCAGCTACCGCCCCGAGACCCCCGGCGGCCGCACCGTTCGGCGGTCCATCCGCGCCGCCCTCGCAGAGAGCGACGAGTAACACCGATGAGCTACAAGTGCGCCCGCTGTAAGCGCGACGTCGAACTGGACGAGTACGGCGGCGTCCGGTGTCCCTACTGCGGACACCGCGTCCTGCTGAAGGAACGCAGCCGCGACGTCAAAGAGATCGGCGTCGAGTAGGTGCACGGGACGACGCTCTCTTTCGCGTATCGGACGTCCACCGTCGCCAGACTCGTCGAGCGGAGCGTCCGCCCGGAGGTCGGCGAGATCGAGGGCGACCGCACCAGCGCCACCGTCTCCCGCGAGGGCGACACGGTCACCGTCGAGATCGAGGCCGCCGACCTCGTCGCGCTCCGCGCGGGGCTGAACACCTGGCTGTCGCTCGTGAGCGTCGCCGAGCGCGTCGGCGGCGTCGACTGACGGGCGCGGTCGTCTCGTCGGCCGCCCGGAAGGCGAAAGCGGGGGTTTAACAGTCCGGACCCCGACCGTCCGTCCATGCAGGGGAACCTCCCGCCCGAAGCGCAGGAGAAGGTAGAGCAGCTCCAGGACCTCCAGGACACCGCCCGGCAGGTCGCCCAGCAGAAACAGCAGGCCGAGACCACGCTCAACGAGTCGCAGGCCGCGCTCGACGCCCTCGACGAGGTCGAGGAGGACGCCGTGATGTACCACGAGGTCGGCGAACTTCTCATCGAGACGGACTACGAGACGGCCCGCGACGACCTCGACGAGAAGGTCGAGAGCCTCGAAGTCCGCGTCGAGACGCTGGAGAAACAGGAAGAGCGCGTCCAGCAGCAGTTCGAGCAGCTCCAGGAGGAGCTCCAGCAGCTGCTCCAGGGCGCCGGCGGGCCGGGCGGTCCCGGCGGAGCGGGCGGCCCCGGTGGCATGGGCGGGCCCGGCGCCGGCGGCGCGTAGGCGATGCCGACCGACGAGGACGTGGTGCGCACCGCGGCCGAGGCGGCCGAGGACGTCATCTTCTCTCGTTACAAGCAGTCCGAGGTGCGCGATTTCGACGTGACCGTCCGGTTCGAGGACGGCGTGTTCGAGGTCGACGTCTACCTGAACGCGCCCGGCGACGCGGACGCGGTGGCCGACGACGCCGCGCTCGCGGCGCGTGCGGCGGCGGACGATCTGCTCACGTCGTGAAGTCGAACTCCTCGGGCGAGCGGCCGGCCTCCTCGACGACCGTCTCGGAGATCAGGATGGGACAGTCCAGCCGGAGCGCGATGGCGATGGCGTCGCTCGGGCGCGCGTCGAAGGTCAGCGCCCGGCGCTCGCCGTCGCGGTACTCCTCGGCGTGGATCTTCGCGTAGAAGGTCCCCTCCGCGAGGTCGTCGACGCGGACGCGGTCGATCGCGCCGCCAAGTTCCGTGACGACGTCCACCAGCAGGTCGTGGGTGAGCGGTCGCTCGAACGGCTCGCCGTCCAGGGCGTGCTGTATGGACTGGGCCTGGTCGCTGCTGACGAAGATCGGGACGACCGCGTCGGCGGCGCCGAGCAAGACGATGGGCGCACCGGTGCCCTCGTCGCCGACGCTGACGCCGAGGCCCCTGACGGTGGCGTCGTGGTCCATGCGCTGTCATCAACGACGGGAGATAAAAGCCTGTCCGGGTCGGAGCCATCACAGCAGTCAAGCCCGGCGCCCCCCGAGTCTGCCCCGTGAGCGAGGGGTACGTCCTGGCGATCAAGCCGTCGGCGCGCCGCGCCAGCCGCGCGGTCGGGACCTGGGTCCACGAGTCGGGGCCGCGACGGACGTTCGAGACCAAGGAACTGGCCCGCCGGTGGGCCCGCGCGGTGAGCGGTCCCGGCACCGACGTGTGGGTCCAGGACGCGGCCCCCGCGGACCGCTCGGCCGTCGACGGCTACCTCGTCGCCGGCGAGCGCCGCGGTCGCGCGCCGGCCAGCGGCGAACAGCCGTCGCTCGACGCCGTCCGGTCCGCTCGCGACGCCGGGGCCGGCGACCCCGGGCGGCGCTCCGACTGAGCCCCCGTCGGCGACCCGGAGACGAGCGGTGCGTCGCCGCAGTCGGGCGTTCGCTTGCCCACCGCGCATCGGGTAGAGTTAAGGCCGGGCCGGTCCCTCCCTCGGTGTCATGCGTGAAATTGGCACTGGGCTCGTCAAGGTCGACGTCGACGGTCACCGAGCAGACGTCGTTCTGAACCGACCCGACAAGCGCAACGCGATGAACATGGAACTGCTCGCGGACCTGAAACAGGCCATCGAGGAGGTCGAGGCCGAGGACGGCGTCCGCGCGATCACGCTCCTGGGCGAGGGGCCGGTCTTCTGCGCCGGGATGGACCTGAACATGATGCGCGCCCGCGGCGACAAGAGCGCGGAGGAGCGCCGCGACGAGGGCGACGGACTCCGGGCCGTCACCGAGGCCATCGCCGACGCGCGCGTCCCGACGGTCGTGGGCATCAAGCGCGCGGCCCCGGCCGGCGCGTTCGAGCTGTCGCTGCCCGCCGACTTCCGGATCATCTCCGAGGACGCCCAGTACGGCGTCATCGAGGTAAAGCTCGGCACGTTCCCCAACGGCGGCGCGCCCACGCGGCTCCCGCGGCTGGTCGGGCTGGCCAAGGCCAAGGAACTGGTCCTCTCGGGCGAGTTCATCGACCCCGAGGAGGCGAAACAGATCGGCCTCGTCAACGAGGTCTGCGAGGCCGAGGACGTCGACGACCGCGCCCGCGCCTGGGCGGACAAGCTCACCGAGAACGCCCCGCTCGGCATGGAGCGCGCCCGGAAGGCGCTCAACGCCGCGCTCGAGATGCCCATCGACGAGAGCCTGGAGTACGAGAGCGCGCTCGGCAGCCAGCTCGACGACACCCACGACTACACCGAGGGGTTCACCGCCCGCCTCGAGGACCGCGAGCCGGAGTTCGAGGGCCGCTGAGGCCGCCCCCGGTTCGCCGGGCCCACCGGTGCCGGTGCCGGCAGTCCGCACGGTTTTAGTCGGTGCGCGCGCAAGCGGGAGCATGGACGATCTCGTCGGAAGGGAGGGGCTGAACCGGAAACGGGCCGCGCTGGCGGTCCTGCCCTTCCTCGTCCTCGGCCTGGGGGACGTGATTCTCCTGCTCCTCTGGGGACTGGAGCCGCTGTGGGGGTTCATGATCCTCCCGCCCATCCTGTTCGTGAGCGTGCTGGCGTGGGTGTCGTTCCGCGGCGGCTTCGTCGACCCCGACCAGGCGTAGCGGTCGCCGCCCGGCAGAACGGACTCCTTTTCCCCGTCGCCGCCGGAGGTGCGCCCATGACACAGCGCGGTACGACCATCCGGCTGGCCACGCGGGGGTCGGCGCTGGCGCTCCGGCAGGCGTCGCTGGTTCGCGACGCCCTGGAGGGCCGCCACTACGAGGTCGACCTCGTGGAGGTCGAGACCCGCGGCGACCAGATCCGCGACGAACTCATCCACCGGCTGGGGACGACCGGGGCGTTCGTCCGCGCCCTCGACGAGCAGGTGCTCGCGGGCGACGTCGACGCGGCCGTCCACTCGATGAAGGACATGCCCACCGAGATGCCGGAGGGGCTGATCGTCGCGGGCGTCCCCGAGCGCGCTCGCCCCGAGGACGTCCTCGTCACGCCCGACGGACGCTCGCTCGCGGACCTCCCGGAGGGCGCCGTCGTCGGGACGTCCAGCCTCCGGCGACGGGCACAGGTGCTCGCCGAGCGACCCGACCTCTCGGTCGAACCGCTCCGGGGCAACGTCGACACCCGGCTGGAGAAGTTGCTGGCCCCGCACCGCCAGCGCGAGCACCAGCGCCGCGTGGCGGCCGAGGAGTCCCACGAGGACCCCGAGGAGACGGGGTACGACCGGACCGTCCAGGAGTGGTTCGAGGACCTCTCGGAGATCGAACGCGGCTCGCTCGAACGCGACGTCGACGTCGAGTACGACGCCATCGTCCTGGCTGCGGCCGGCCTCGAACGGGCCGGCCTGCTCCACCAGGTCGAGCACGTCTCGCTGTCCCCGACGGAGTTCCTTCCCTCGCCGGGTCAGGGCGCGCTGGCGGTGACGGCCCTCGACGACGAGGTGGGCGCGCGCGTTCACGACGCGGTCGACCACCCGCGGACCCGGGTCGAGACCACGGTCGAGCGGACGGTCCTCGCGGAACTGGGTGGCGGCTGCGTCGCCCCGATCGGCGCGTACGCCGTCCTCCAGGGCGAGTTCGTCCACTGCGTGGCCCGCGTCTTCTCCCTGGACGGGACCGACGTGGTCGGCGATCAGCGCGACCTCCCCGTCCAGCACCACGCCGAGGCGGCCCGGGAGTTCGCCGCCGACCTGGCCGACCGGGGCGCCGCGGACCTGGTCGAGGACGCGCGCACCGACGCGGCCGAACAGGAGGCGGCGCGTGACGGGTAAGGTCTACCTCGTGGGCAGCGGCCCGGGCGATCCGGACCTGCTCACGGTGAAGGCTCGCCGCCTGCTCGACGCGGCCGACGTGGTCCTCCACGACAAGCTCCCGGGTCCCGAGATCCTCTCGCTCGTCCCCGAGGACGCGCGCGAGGACGTCGGCAAGCGGGCCGGCGGCGAGCGCACGCCCCAGTCGGCGATCAACGAGCGCATGGTCGAACTCGCTCGCGAGGGGAAGACCGTCGTCCGGCTGAAGGGCGGCGACCCGTTCGTGTTCGGCCGCGGCGGCGAGGAAGCGGAGTACCTCGCCGACCGCGAGGTCCCCTTCGAGGTCGTCCCGGGCGTGACCTCCGCGGTCGCCGGGCCGGGCGTGGCCGGCATCCCGGTCACCCACCGCGACCACGCCTCCAGCGTCACCTTCGTCACGGGCCACGAGGACCCGACCAAGGAGGAATCGGCGGTCGACTGGGCCGCGCTGGCCGAGACGGGCGGCACCCTGGTCGTCCTGATGGGCGTCGGCCGCCTCCCGGACTACACCGCGGCGCTCCGTGCGGCCGGGATGGCGCCCGAGACGCCGGTCGCGCTGATCGAACGCGCCACCTGGCCCGACCAGCGGGTCGTCACCGGGACGCTCGCCGACATCGTCGCAGTCCGCGACCGCGAGGACGTCGAACCGCCCGCGATCACCGTCGTCGGCCAGGTGGCAGCCACCCGCGACCGGGTGCGCGAGTTCCTCGACGGAGGTGCGGACGCGTGAGCGAGCGCGTTCTCGACGGAGGTGCGGACGCGTGA
>JBDGSV010000086.1:16944-38663 GCA_042217375.1 Haloarculaceae archaeon
ACGGAGGTGCGGACGCGTGAGCGAGCGCGTTCTCGACGGAGGTGCGGACGCGTGAGCGAGCGCGTTCTCGACGGAGGTGCGGACGCGTGAACGAGCGCCCGCGCGTCGCGGTCTTCCGGCCGGACGACGGCCGTCTCGCGGCCGCGACCGACCTGCTCGCCGACCTCGGCGTCGATCCCGTCGGCGATCCGATGCTCGCGGTCGAGCCGTCGGGGGTCGGCCCCCGCCCCGACGCCGACTACGTCGTGCTGACGAGCAAGACCGGCGTCGAGTGTGCGGCCCGGCAGGGCTGGACGCCCGGCACGGCGACGGTGTGTGCCATCGGCGCCGCGACGGCCGACGCGCTCCGCGACCACGGCTACGCGGTCGACCTCGTTCCCGAGGAGTTCTCCTCGGACGGCCTGGTGCGGGCGCTGCGCGACCGGGTCCCCGGCGCCCGCGTCGAGGTCGCCCGCTCCGACCACGGGAGCGAGGTCCTCCTGAACGGTCTCCTGGCGGCCGGCGGCTACGTCCACGAGACGGTGCTGTACGAACTCGTCCGTCCGGCGGCGGCCGGCGAGACGGCCGCGCTCGCGGCGCGCGGCGAGCTGGACGCGGCGCTGTTCACCTCCTCGCTGACGGTCGAGCACTTCCTCGCCGCCGCCGCGGAGCGAGGCGTCCGCGACGCCGCGGTGGCGGGGCTGAACGACGCCGTCGTGGGCGCCATCGGCGCGCCGACCCGTGAGACGGCGCGCGATCACGGCGTCGGGGTCGACGTGGTGCCGGACGCGGCCGCGTTCGAGCGCCTCGCGCGCGCGGTCGTCGACGCATTGTAGCGCGTGTCGGGCGGCGCAGGGGCTCGCGGGCGGCCTCAGGCCGCCGCGCCCTCCGCGGCCGTCGTCCCGGCGGCCATCTGGCGGTAGAAGTACGCGAAGGCGACGGTGAAGACGACGGTGATCGCGACGAACACCCAGGTGAACGTCGGGCCGTCTGCCAGGAGCACCTCGTAGAGCGCGGCGAGGCCGCTGATCGCCGGGAAGACGACCTCGAACGCCACGAGGATCCGGAGTTCCTCCCGGCTATCCGCGCGGTAGCCGAGCCACGAGGCGACCGCGATGGCGACGACGGCGGCGCCCAGGAGGCGGGTCACCGTCGGGTCGACTGCCCGCCAGTTCACGAGCGCGCCCCACGCCTCCGGGACGAGGAGGAGGGGGAGGCCCATCACCACGGCGACGACGGCGTGGACGAGGAACGTCCACTGCAGATTCCGTGACGGTGCACGCGTTGCTGTCTTTGGCATAGTATAACACCACACATAGCTCTGTTTTCGAATACTATATAATTTTTTATATTTTTCTCCGATTAAAATTCAGAATCGAACGGTAGCGCGGGCGTGACTCGACTTCGGGGCCCTCGCGGTGACCGCCGGCAGTCGATTCCGGAACTCCGGCGGCTTTAGGACGGGCGGGGATACGTCCCGACGATGACCGAGCAGGGCGGCTGGCGGACCATCGCCGTCGTCACCGGGTGGCAACTGGCCGCGAGTCTCTGTTACTACGCGCCGTTCGCCGCCACGCCGTTCCTCCGGGACGGGTTCGGGCTCTCGCGCGCGCTCGTCGGCGTGGTCGTCACCGCGCTCACGCTCGGGTACACCGTTGCGCTGTTCCCGGCCGGCGCGCTCGTGGACGGGTTCGGCGAGCGCCGCGTCCTCCTCGCGGCGCTGGTCGCGCTCGCGGCCGGCGCGGTCGCCGTCACCGTCGCGCCCACCTACCCGCTCCTGCTCGCCGCGGCCGCGCTGCTCGGGGCCGCCTACGCCCCCGCGATGCCGGGCACGAACCGCGCGCTGGTCCGCCGGATCGCCGAGCGCCGCCGCGGGCTGGCGATGGGCGTCAAGCAGGTCGGCGTCACCGCCGGCAGCGGGCTCTCCGCGCTGCTCGTGACCGGTCTCGCGGGCGTGCTCACCTGGCGCGCAGGATTCCACGCCGTCGCGGCGGTCGCGGTCGTCGTGACCGTCCTGTTCGCCGTCGGCTACCGGGGCGACGCCGGCGACGGCCGCCTCTCCCGACCCGACGTCGGGTCGCTGCGCGCGAACCGGGCCTACCTCCTGCTCGTCGCAGCGGGCGCGTTCCTCGGCGCCGGCCTGTTCACGACCGTCGGCTACGCCATCCTCTATCTCACCGAGTCGGCGGGCGCGGCCGTCGTCGCAGCGGGCGCGAGCCTCGCGCTCGCGCAGGCGGCCGGGAGCACCGGCCGGGTCGTCGCCGGCGGCCTGGCCGACCGCCTCGCCGGGCGGAGCGCCGTCCCCGCCCACGCGCCGCTCGCGGTCCTCGGCGGACAGGCCGCGGTCGCGGGCCTCCTGTTCGCCGCGCTCGCGCTGTCCGATCCGCCCTTCGCCGTGGCGGTCGCGGTCTTCGTCGGCCTGGGATTCACCGCGCTCGGACTGACCGGCGTGTACTACTCGGCGCTGACCGACCTGGTCGCGCCCGACGAGGTCGGTGCGGCGACCGCTGGGGGTCAGACGGCGCTGAACGCGGGCGCCCTGCTCGCGCCGCCGTCGTTCGGCGCGCTCGCGGACGCGCTGTCCTACGGCGCCGGCTGGGCGGCGCTCGCGGCCTGTGCGGCCGTCGCCGTCGTCCTCCTGGCGGGAGCGTGGCACGCGGCCGACCGTCGGGAGGCCGCGTTCTGAGCGAGCGGCGCGGTGGGAGCCGCGAGCCGACGACAGCGGTGTGCGGACGTTTATACGTGAGAGCGCGATACCCTGGAGTAGATGAGTACCGCCGTCCCCGAACTCGCCGACCGCGCGGCGGCCTGCGCCGACCACCTCCGGGTGGCCGACCGCGTCCTGCTGGCCTCGCACATCGACGCGGACGGGCTGACGAGCGCCGCCGTCGCGGCGACGGCGCTCCAGCGCGCGGGCATCCCGTTCGAGACGGTGTTCGAGAAGCAACTCGACGCGGAGGCGATCGCGGCCATCGCCGAGACGGACTACGATACGGTCCTGTTCACGGACTTCGGAAGCGGGCAGCTCGACGTGATCGCAGACCACGAGCGCCGGGGGGCGTTCACGCCGGTCGTCGCCGACCACCACCAGCCGGCCGACGCCGAGACGGACCTCCACCTGAACCCGTTGCTCGTGGGGGTGAACGGCGCGAAGGAGCTGTCGGGCGCGGGCGCGGCGTACGTGCTCGCGCGCGAACTCGGGGGCGAGGCCAACCGCGACCTCGCGGCGCTCGCCGTGGTGGGCGCCGTCGGCGACATGCAGGCCACCGACGACGGCCTCGTCGGCGCGAACGCGGCCATCGTCCGCGAGGGGTGCGAGGTGGACGTGCTCAGCGAGACGACCGATCTCGCGCTCTACGGGAAGCAGACCCGGCCGCTCCCCAAACTGCTTGAGTACGCGACCGAGGCCGGCATCCCCGGCGTCTCCGGCGACGAGGCCGGCGCCATCCGCTTCCTGGAGGGGCTCGACCTCGACCTGTCGGCCGACGGCGAGTGGCGGACCTGGGTCGACCTCTCGGTCGAGGAGCGCCGCGAGGTGACGAGCGCGCTGGTCCGCCGGGCTGTCGAGCGCGGCGTCCCGTCCGAGAAAGTCGAGTCGCTGGTCGGCCAGACCTACACGCTCCCGGCGGAACCGGAGGGGACCGAACTCCGCGACGCCAGCGAGTTCTCGACGCTGCTGAACGCGACGGCCCGATACGACCGGGCCGACGTCGGACTGGCGGTCTGTCTCGGCGACCGCGCGGCGGCGCTCGATCGCGCCCGCCAGTTGTTGCGTGCCCACCGGCGCAACCTCTCGGAGGGGGTGCGGTGGGTCGAACAGCACGGCGTCACGCGCGAGGACAACCTCCAGTGGTTCGACGCGGGCACGGAGATCCGCGAGACCATCGTCGGCATCGTCGCCGGAATGGCCGTCGGCGCGCCCGGCGTCGACCGGGGCGTCCCCATCGTCGCCTTCGCCCGGAAGAGCGAGACCGAGACCAAGGTCTCGTCCCGCGGCACCGGGAGGCTGGTGGGACGCGGCCTCGACCTCTCGCGCGTGATGCGCGAGGCCGCGCGCGCCGTCGGCGGCGACGGCGGGGGCCACGACGTCGCCGCCGGCGCGACCATCCCCGCGGGCGAGGAGGACGCCTTCGTCGCTCGCGCCGATCAGATCGTCGGCGAGCAACTCTCGTAGCCAGCAGCGCGCCGCATCATCTTTCACCCACCCGGTCGTCAACCTGCTGCATGGCAGTCACTTACGAACGCGAGGGCCCGGTCGCGGTCGTCACCATCGACCGGCCCGAGCGACGGAACTCGATCGACGACGAGACGGCGCTGGCCCTGCGCGACGCCTGGGCGCGCTTCGACGAGGACGGCGACGCGCTCGTCGGCGTGCTCACGGGGAGCGAGGGCATTTTCTCGGCGGGCGCGGACCTGAAGGCGATGGACCTGGAGAACCGCGAGGAGGGCTTCCTCGGGTTCACGCGCACGCGCGTCGACAAGCCGACGATCGCCGCCGTCGAGGGGCACTGCGTGGCGGGCGGCCTGGAGATGGCGCTGTGGTGTGACCTCCGGGTGGCGAGCGAGTCGGCGACCTTCGGCTGCTTCGAGCGGCGGTTCGGCGTCCCGCTCGTCGACGGCGGCACCCAGCGTCTCCCGCGCATCGTGGGCCTGGGCCGGGCCCTGGAGATGATCCTCACCGGCGAGGCGGTCGACGCCGAGACCGCCCACGACTGGGGTCTGGCCAACCGCGTCGTCCCGGCGGGCGAGGCACGCGCGGCGGCGGTCGAACTCGGCGAGGTGATCGCCGGGTTCCCACAGACGACCGTGCGGACCGACCGGCGCGCGGTCTACGAGGGACTCGGCTCGACGCTGGAGCAGGGGCTGACGGTCGAGGACGCCCACGGCGCACGCGCCATCGAGACCGGCCGCGAGGGCGCCGACCGCTTCGCCGGCGGCGAGGGACGCGGCGGCGAGGGTATACCAGACCAGGAATGAGCCGCGATAAACTGCATGTGGCGATATCGAATCGCCCCTCGCTCCCTCGAACAGCGATCCAGAACGCGTTCGCCCCTCCTGGGGAGTACAGCCGCTCCCCAGCGACGTCGAGGTGACGCGGCGTACCGCGAACGCCCCGGTTCGTCAGTTGGGAATCGATCGTGGCGCTCCTGCCCGAATAGCAGCCGGCGTCAGCCCCTGTTCGCGCCGGAAGGCTTCGGGAATCGGGACGCCACGCCAGACCTCCTCGTGGGTCGATCAGAACCCGGCGTTCGCACCAGCCATCCCGTGGCCGCTAGTCGCGCCACTCGCGCGCGAGCAATCCGTAGACGCGGGTAGCGTGGCGTCGGCCGTCGGCGAAGACGTCCTCGCGGCGGGTTCCCTCGTGAGTGAACCCCAGCCGGTCGAGGAGCGTCTGGGACCGTTCGTTGAACGAGAACGCCTCCGCAGTGACGCGGTGGAGCCCCAGCTCGTCGAACCCGAAGGTGAGGAACCGCTCGACCGCCTCGCGCGCGTAGCCGTTTCCCCGCGCCTCGGGGACGAGCCAGTAGGACAGCGTCGCGGCGTCGGCGTCGCGGTCGAGTTGCTCGAACGCCACGACCCCGACCGGGTCGCCGTCGGCGCAGATTAGCAGTTCGAGCACCTCCGGGTCGGCGTCGCGCGCTTCGAACTGGCGCTCCTCGTAGGCCCGGGTGCTGGGGAACTGCTGGCCGCCGGTCGCACGCCGGAGGTCGGGGTCGTTCGCGGCTCGCTGGACGAACGGGAGGTCCGCCTCTTCGAGGACGCGCAGCGTCACGCGCTCGCCGTGCAGGAAGACTGGGCCGGGCACGCGCCCGCTACGCTGGCCAGCGACATACCGGTTCGGGCGGCCCGCGACGAATTTGATATCGCATCACGTGGTTTATCGCTCCGCACCGGCCGACTTTTTGCGCCCGGGGCCGACCGGTCGGACATGACCGACTTCGACCCCGAGACGTTCGCGACCGAGAAGTACGCCGCGTACTTCACGGAGCTCCAGCAGGCCTACAAGCGGGCGTTCGAGACGATGAACGAGACGTTCGACTCCCAGCTCGTCCACGCCATCGACCAGCAGGTGCTCAACGAGAGCGAGCCGTTCTACGAGGACGGCGACTTCCGGATCGAGCTCCCCGGGTCCCCGCACGACCGGCTCACGGGCGTCCTCGTCGACGAGGAGAAGCTCGACGCGGTGCTCGACCGGTACGTCTCCGAACTCCGGGCCGAACTCCGCCGGGAGTTCGACCTCGACGACTGACGCGCCGGCCGGGTTTTAGGTCGCGGCGACCGCACTAGCCGCCATGACCGTCTACGAAGCCGACGTCCCCGGCGTCGGGAAGAAGTTCGAACTGGACGTCGACGACGGGTCGCGCGCCGTCGTCCTGCTCCACCACGACGGGCGGGTGGAGGTGTTCCGCCGGGCGTCGCCCGAGGCGGACAGCGAGAAGGTGTTCGACTTGTCGCGCCGGCAGGCCAACCGGCTCGGCTCGATCCTGGAGGGTGCGTACTTCGAGACCGTCGCCACCGAGGACCTCGCGGTGCCGCTGGGCGACGGCATCATCGAGTGGGTGGACGTGACCGAGGGATCGATCCTCGCCGGTCAGACCCTGGCGGAGTCGGACGTCCGCGCGGAGACGGGCGTCTCGATCATCGCCGTCCAGCGCGGTGCCGAGACCGTCGCCAACCCCCACTCGGGGTTCTCTCTGGCGGTCGGCGACGTGCTGGTGACGCTGGGGACGCGCGAGCAGCAGGCCGCGCTCGCGGACTGGCTGGACTGATGGCGACGCCTCCCCTGCTGGAGGCGGGCGTCGTCTTCGCCATCCTCGCGATCGGGGGCGCGCTCGCCGCCCGGCTGGACCAGTCTGTCATCCCCGTCTACATCCTCGCAGGCGTCGCGTTCGGGCCGCACGCCCCCGTCGACGCGCTCGCGCTCGTCGGGAGCCACGAGTTCGTCGACCTCCTCGCCGAACTGGGCATCGTCCTGCTCCTCTTTTTCATCGGCCTGGAGTTCAACCTCGAACGGCTCGTGGCGAGCCGCGACCGCATCACCCGCGCGGGCCTGATCGACGTCGCCGTCAACGGGTTCGTCGGACTGGCGTTCGCGCTCCTCGTCGGCTTCTCGGTGCTGGAGGCGCTCTTCGTCGCCGGCATCGTCACGATCTCGTCGAGCGCGGTCGTCACCAAGTCGCTCGTCGACCTGGGATGGATCGCCGACCCGGAGGCGGAGGCCGTCCTCGGGGTGCTCGTCTTCGAGGACGTCGTCGTCGCCGTCTACCTCGCCCTGCTCGCGGCGGTCGCCCTCGGCGGCACGGCCACCGGCATCGCCGTCTCGCTCGGCGTCTCCGGCGGGTTCGTCGTCGCGCTCGTCCTGCTCGCCTGGTACGGGACGCCGCTGCTCGAACGGTTCCTCGACGTCGACGCGGACGAACTCTTCCTGCTCCGGATCGTCGCGATGGCCGCCCTGCTCGGCGGCGTCGCGCTGGCGCTCGGCATCAGCGAGGCCGTCGCCGCGTTCTTCCTGGGGGCCGCGGTCGGGTCGACCAGCCACGGGAGCCGCATCGAGCGCGTCGTCACCAGCGAGCGCGACCTCTACGCCGCCGTGTTCTTCCTCTCGATCGGGCTGGCGACGGACCTGACGGTGCTCGACGGGGTCCTCCTGCCGCTCGCCGGCCTGGTCGTCGTCACGACCGCGAGCAAACTCGTCAGCGGCTACCTCGGCGGGCGGGCCTACGGCCTGAGCGAGCGCCGCTCGGTCCGGACGGCGCTCGCGCTGGTCGCTCGCGGGGAGTTCTCGGTCGTCATCGCCGCGCTCGCCGTGCAGGCCGGCACCACCGAGACGCTCGCCCGGACCATCCCCGCGCTCGCTGTCGGGTACGTCCTCGCGATGAGCGTCCTCGGCACGCTGCTGATGCGCTACTCGGCGGCCTTCGAGGGACTCGTCGCCGACGCCGCCCCGGCGTGACTGCGCGCGCCGAGCGGCCGGCGCTGGCGAGGCGCGTGGCGGGACGGTGCGCGGCGGCCTCAGTCGAGGTCGGCGGGCGTGAGCGGCGTGGCGCCGTCCGCGTACGTCTCGTAGAGGTCGACCGCCCACGACCGGACGGCCCCGGCGTCCGTGTCTATCGACGCCCGGACGATCCCGTCCCCGTCCCGGAGCAGCAGGCGCGTCCGGTCGTCGGTGATCTCCAGCGCCACCGGGACGTCGGCGGTCGTGACGGAGATGTCGGCCGCGTCGGCGGCGACGACGTCCCGCAGTCGCGTCCGGAGCGCCGGGTCGGTGCGGATGGCGTCGATGGCGTCCGCGGCGAACACGCCCTCAGTCACCAGCGTGCCGTCGACCGTCCGCGCGTGGATGCAGTCGAGTTTCTGCCGGTTGAACGTGTGCGAGAGCAACCGCGCGTGGTCGGCCCGTTCGAGGAGGTCGAGCATCCGCTCGATGGGGGCGTTCGGTCGCGTCCCCGTCGGCGTCGTGATGGTCGCGTCGCGGAACGCCCGGAGGTCGACGTCGATGGCGTCGGTCGGGAGCCAGTCGACGACGTCCCGGAGCCCGATCTCCGCGGCCAGTCGCGCCCGGAGGTCGGTGATGCCCGCCTCGACGAGTTCGCCCGTCGCCGTCGCGCGGTAGCGCTCCCCGTCGTAGGCGACCCACTTGCGCTCCGCGAGGTCGTTGAGCACGCGTCCGACGGTCGGCTGCGAGGCCTCGACGGCGGCCCCGAGTTCCCGGCGGGTGTAGGCGCCCTCCGTCAGCGTCCGCAGCACCTCGATGCGGTTGGCCGAGCGCGCGAGAAACACGATCTCGTCGAGGGGGTCGGGCACGGGCCGACGTTGGGCCGGAGCCGCCATATCGATTTCGCACCGTGAAACTGTTTCAATGCGTGAATCGGCTGGGCGCGCCGACCACCTTTCCCGGCGCGAATCGCTTTCTGGAAGGGTTCTCGTGCGTCGAGCCCCGCTGTTCGAGCATGAACGACGGGAGCCCGACGCGTCGCGCCGCGCCCGGGCCGCGGGCGACGCGAGGAGGTGCGCACCGGTGTCGCTGACGGCCGCGTTCACGAACGCCGTCCTGCCGATCCTGGGCGTGGCGGTGGTCGGCTACCTGCTGGCGCTCGCGACCGACGTCGACGTTGGCCCAATCAACACCCTCGGCCTGTACGTGCTCGTGCCGGCGCTGGCCTTCCACAGCGTCGCGACGACGGACTTCGGCGGCGGCGCGGTCGCCACGCTCGCGGTGGGCGTCGTGAGCTACGCGCTGCTCATGATCGCCGTCGCGTGGGGCGTGGGGAAGCTCACTGGCCGGTCCGGGCCGCTCCTCGGCGCGCTGATGCTCGCGGCCGCCTTCCCGAACTCGGGGTTCGTCGGCATCCCGCTCGCGGAGTTCGCGTTCGGCGCGGTCGGGCGGACGACCGCCGTCCTCTACCTGACGGTCCAGAACCTCGTGGTCTACACCGTCGGGGTGTACATCGCGTCCCGCGGTTCGGACCGGGCCGCGTCGGACGCGGTCACCGAGGTGTTCCGCCTGCCGCTGCTGTACGCAGTGCTCGCCGGCGGCGCGGCGCGCGCCCTGGGCGTCGCGCCCCCCGCAGACGCCGCGGTCATGCAGACCGTCGGGCTGGTGGGCGACGCCGCCGTTCCGGTCATGCTACTCGTCCTGGGGATCCAGCTGGCCGAGACCGACGTGGCGGCGGTGTCGCGGTCGGTCGCGCCCGCGGTGCTGAAGCTCGCGGTCGCGCCGGTGGTGGGCGTCGGCCTCGCGCTGGCGCTGGGGTTCGGCGATCCGACGGTCGCCCGGGTGTTCGTCCTGGAGTGTGCGACGCCCGCGGCCGTCGTCCCGCTGGCGCTCACCATCGAGTACGCCGGGGACGTCACCGTCGACGGCGTGTCGGCGCCGGAGTATCTCGGCACCACGATCTTCACCACCACCGTCGCGAGCGTGGTGGTCCTCACGGTGCTCGTGGCCGCGCTCCAGGCCGGCGTCCCGCTCTGACTACCCGAGCAGCCACAGCACGCCCGTCATGACGCCGCCGGCCACCAGCGGGATGGTGAGGTTGTCGTCGACGACGTACCCGCGGACGACGGGCTTGACCCCGTCGGCGACCGTCGCGGCCAGGCCGCCCGCCACCGCCGCCGCCGGCGGGACGAAGGGGAGCGCGAGGAGCGTACAGACCGCGAACATCACCGCGAGGACGGAGCTCCGCTTGACCCGCCGGAGTTCGCCCGCGCCGAGCAGGCCGCTGATCGGGTCGCCGATGGTGAGCATGAACAGCGCGGGGACGGCGGCGGGCGGCGGGAACAGCAGCCCGGCGGCCGCGCCGCTGACGGTGTAGAGGGCGTAGCCCGCGGGGTTGTCCTGCTCGTACTCGCGGGTGAGGCGGTCGAACAGCGGCCACTCAACCCCGACGACGAGCCGGAGGACCTCCAGGACGACGGCGAGCGACGCGCCCGCCAGGAGGACGGCCTGGAACTGCGACCTGGTGAGGACGTCGAACGCGTAGAGAGCGGGGACGACCGACCCCGACGCGTGCACGAGCCGCCGCCCGACCTCGCGGGCCATCCGTTCAGCGCCCGTCGACGGCCTCGTAGGCGTCGACCAGATCTGCGAACGCCCGTTCGCCGGCCAGGAGCGCGTCGAGTTCGTCCGCCACGTCCGCCACCGGGAGCCGGATCTGGCGGGTGGAGTCGCGGTCCCGCAGCGTGACGGCGTCGGTCTCCAGGCTCTCGTAGTCGACCGTCACGCAGAGGGGGGTGCCGACCTCGTCCTGGCGCCGGTAGCGCCGGCCGATGTTGCCCGAGTCGTCGTACTCGACGGCGTGGCCAGCCGCCCGGAGGTCGGCCGCCACCTCGCGGGCACGCTCGCCCATGCCGTCGCGGTCCATCAGGGGGAACACGCCGACGGTCGTCGGCGCGAGTTCGGGCGGCAGGTCGAGGTAGGTGCGCGCCTCCCCGTCGACCTCGTCCTCGCGGAGCGCGTGATCGAGCACCGTGTACACCAGGCGCCCGATCCCGAAGGACGGCTCGACGACGTGCGGCGTGATGTGCTCGCCCGACTCGGTGACCTCGCGGACCTCGAAGCCGGCGTGCTCGACCGGGACGTCGCAGGTCTCGCCGTCGATCTCGACGGTGACGGTCTCGCCGTCGAACGCCTCGCGTTCCTGCCGGGCGAGCCGTTCGAGCGCGTCGGCGACGTCGCCGGCCGCGCCGCCGAACTCCGGCCCGAGATAGCTCATGTCGGGGTCGACCGTCGCGCGCTCGACGGTCCGGGGCTCGTCGTACTGCTTGAACACGGTGAACTCGTCGTCGGAGTGGTCGCCGTGCTTCGAGAGGTCGTAGTCGCCGCGGTAGGCGAAGCCGGTGATCTCGATCCAGTTGCCGTCGATCTCCGCCTCGGCGTCCCAGCAGTCGGCGGCGTAGTGTGCGCGCTCGCCCGACAGGTGCTGGCGGTAGCGGAACCGGTCCATGTCGACGCCGACGCGCTCGTACCAGCGCCGGGCGACGCCCAGGTAGTAGGCCACCCACGGGCTGGCGACGATCCCGTCGTCGACGGCCTCGCGGACGGTCGCGACGCGGCGGGCGCCGTCCTCGGCCGTCTGCTCGTCGGCCGGGTAGAGCGGAAGTTCGACGTCGGCGATCCGGTGGAGGGGCGGGTCGTCGTCTTCGGGGTCGACGAAGTGCTCCAGCTCGGCCTGGGTGAACTCCCGGACGCGGATGAGCGAGCGCCGCGGCGAGATCTCGTTGCGGTAGGCCTTGCCGATCTGTGCGACGCCGAAGGGGAGCTGGTTGCGCGCGTACTCCGCGAGGCGGGGGAACTCGACGAAGATGCCCTGGGCGGTCTCGGGCCGCAGGTACCCGGGCGAGGACGACCCCGGGCCGATGTTCGTCCCGAACATGAGGTTGAAGTCCTCGACGTCCTGGCCCGCCAGCGACGCGCCACAGGCGGGGCAGGCGAGGTCGTGGTCGGCGATGAGTGCGGCGACCTCCTCGGCGGGGAGCGACTCGGCCTCCTCGACGTCGGTCGCGTCCTCGACGAGGTGGTCGGCGCGGTGGGACGCGCCGCACTCGGGGCACTCGACGATCATGTCGTCGAAGCCGTCGAGGTGACCGGAGGCCTCGAAGACGGCCTCGGGCATGATGTCGGGGGCGTCGATCTCGACGTGGCCCTCGCGGGTGACGAAGCGGTCGCGCCACGCCGATTCGAGGTTGCGCTTGATCGCGGCGCCCTCCGGGCCGTAGGTGTAGAAGCCGGCCACGCCGCCGTAGGCGCCGCAGGCGGGGAAGAAGAAGCCGCGTCGCTTGGCGAGTTCGACGAGGTCCGGCCCCTCGCTCATACGAGCGCCTCCAGCAGGTCGATGTCGACGACGATGCCCACGAGGTCGTCGCCGCCGACCATCGGGACCTGCTCGACGCCGTGGGACAGCAGCAGCTGGGCGGCGTCCTGGGCCGTCCGGCGGCGCGAGATGGTGACGAGGTCGGCGGTCATGAACTCCCGGACCGGCTCGGCCGGGAGGACGACGTTCCGGGTCGGGAGGTAGCGGTTCCCGACCGCCTTGATCCCCTCCCACATCCACTCGTCGTCCTCGTCGGCGAGCGACTCGCCGGCGCCCTCCTCGCCCTCGACGATCTCGGCGACGTCGATGATGTCGACCTCGGTGAGCATCCCGCAGGGCTCGCCCTCTTCGTCGAGGACGACGCCGTAGGGCACGCCCGCGTGGGTGAGTTCGCGCCCGGCGACCGGGAGCGGGGTGTCGACGTAGACGCAGTTGACGGCCCGGGTGGCCAGGTCCTCGACCGGAACCTCCCCGTCGACGTCGCCCTCCGCGATCGCGCGCACGACGTCGGTCACGGTGACGATGCCCTCCAGTCGGCCGTCGACGACGGGAACCCGGCGGGCGCCCTCCGCGAGCATGAGCGCCGCCAGCTCGTCGAGCGTGGCGTCCGCGGTGGTCGGCGGCACCTCCTCGACCAGCAGCGCGAGCTGGTCCTCGTCGGGCTGTTCGATGAGCGCCTCCCGCGAGACCAGGCCGCGGAACTCCTCGCCGTCCTCGGTCTGCTTGATGACCGGCACCGACGAGAACGCGTCCTCCTGGAGATACGTGAGCGCGTCCTCGCGCGTCCCCGGCAGTTCGACGGTGACGAGGTCCTCCCGGGGGGTCATCACGTCAGCAACCTTCATACAGCGCTTCTGTGCCGCCCACGTACTAATTCCTTGCACTTCGCCCCCGACGCAGATCCGCGGGACGACACGTTCACCGGTTCGTCAGGTTTTTATACCGGGTGTTACTCATTAACACGCATGGCGACGGATACCGCCGCCGCGTCGGAAGCCGATCACGGTGAGGTCATGGCAGCCATCGAGGGAACGCCCGAACGACTCGTCATCGCGGACGTGACGCGGGACGACGCCTGGCTCGCCATGGCACTCGAGGACACCGTCGCGGTCTCGGAGCGCGTCTGACCGTCCCGCCGGGAGCTCGCTCGAACGCTCCCGGCAGAGCTTTCTCGCCGCCTCGCCCGTCGCTCCCGAGCGGCGGCGTTCCCAGTCCGCTGAAATCGTCGGCGTCGTCGTGCTGGCGACCGGCTACTCGTACGTCTCGCTCGACGCGCTGAGCGGGCAGGCGGGTCGGTGACGCTCGTCGAGGAGTTCGTCGGCCGGCCGACGCTCGCGGGCGTGCTCGGGTGGACGCTCCTCGTCGGCTACGTCGGGACCATCGCGATGTACGGCTACGCCTACGGCGCCGTGAACTATAGTAGCGTTTGTAATTCTTCGCGGCCGGCATCGACTGCAGGTGGCTGTCACGACTGCTCTCGACGGATCTGACCGACCTGCAGATAGTTACAAACGCTACTATACCTGGCCGTCCGCGAGTGCGACCGGGACGCGATTCGCACCTGGATTCCCGCCGTCGGGCTGGTCGGAACGGGGGTCTTCTTCCCGCTGTTCGCCTGGCACCTCTACGCCGAGCAGTTCCACGTGTTCGTCCTCGTCGTGGGGATCACCGCGGCGCTGCTGCTCGTCGAGGTGCGCTACTTCGAGCGGACCCTCGCCCGCGCGCGCTGGGGCGGCGAGCGCCTGTAGGCGACGGCGCGCCGGCCCCCTGCCGGAACGAGGCAACGCTTTTGCCGGGCCGCGCCGTTGGCGCGGACATGAATTGTCGCGAGCTGGAGGGCTCCCGGGCAGTCGCGGGGCGGCCGGATCACGGCCGCGAGCGACGCGCCCGGGTCGGGGAACGGGCCGCCGCGAGCGTCGGACCCGGCGCGGTCCGGGACGCGGCGCTGTACTGGTGCGACCGGGGCGGGACGGCACACCGCCCCGCGACCGACCCGGCCCGCCGACCTCGCTGATGCGCTCCGAGGACGAACGGTACTTCGAGCGGATCGAAGACCGGCTGGACCAGGCCTTCGCGGTCGCCAGCGAGGCCCGCGAGCGCGGCGGCGACCCGACAGAGGACGTCGAGATCCCGGTCGCCAAGGACATGGCCGACCGGGTCGAGAACATCCTCGGCATCGAGGGGGTCGCCGACCGCGTCCGCGAGATGGAGGCCGATCCCGACGTCTCCCGCGAGGAGGCCGCGCTCGAACTCACGCGCGCGTTCGCCGACGGCGAGGTCGGCGACTACGAGACCCGCGCCGGTCGCATCGAGGGGGCCGTCCGGACCGCGGTCGCGCTCCTGACCGAGGGCGTCGTCGCCGCGCCGATCGAGGGGATCGACCGCGTCGAACTGCTCCAGAACGACGACGGCTCCGAGTTCGTCAACGTCTACTACGCCGGCCCGATCCGGTCGGCGGGCGGCACCGCGCAGGCGCTCTCCGTGCTGGTGGCCGACTACGCCCGGTCGCTCATCGGCATCGACGAGTACAAGCCCCGCTCCGAGGAGGTCGAGCGCTACGCCGAGGAACTCGCGCTCTACGACAGCGAGACCGGCCTCCAGTACGCGCCCAAGGACAAGGAGACGAAGTTCATCGCCCGGAACATGCCCGTCATGCTCGACGGGGAGGCGACCGGCGACGAGGAGGTGTCGGGCTTTCGCGACCTCGAACGCGTGGACACCAACAGCGCCCGCGGCGGGATGTGTCTCGTCCTCGGCGAGGGGATCGCCCAGAAGGCCCCCAAGATCCAGCGCTACACCCGGCAACTCGACGAGGTGGACTGGCCCTGGCTCCAGGACCTCATCGACGGCACCATCGGCGACGAGCCGGCCGCCGATCCCGCGGCGACAGACGACGACGAGCCGGCCGAGGAGGAGCCCACCGACGAGGCGGCGTCCGCAGCGCCGGCCGGTCCGCCGCGCCCCGACCCCGCGAAGAAGTTTCTGCGCGACCTGATCGCGGGGCGGCCGGTCTTCTCGCACCCGAGCGAGTCCGGCGGCTTCCGGCTCCGCTACGGCCGCGCGCGCAACCACGGCTTCGCGACGGCGGGCGTCCACCCCGCGACGATGCACCTCGTGGACGACTTCCTCGCGACGGGGACGCAGATCAAGACCGAGCGCCCGGGGAAGGCGGCCGGCGTCGTCCCCGTCGACACCATCGAGGGCCCGACCGTCCGCCTGGCGAACGGCGACGTCCGCCGGATCGACGACCCCGAGGAGGCGATCGAGGTGCGCAACGGCGTCGAGAAGGTCCTCGACCTCGGGGAGTACCTGGTCAACTACGGCGAGTTCGTCGAGAACAACCACCCGCTCGCACCGGCCTCCTACACGGTCGAGTGGTGGATCCAGGACCTCGCCCACGCGGGCGCGGACGTCCAGGCGCTGCGCGACTCGCTGCGCGTCGACCTCGCCGACCCCTCCTTCGAGGAGGCGCTGTCGTGGGCGACCGAGTACGACGCGCCGCTCCACCCGGCCTACACCTACCTCTGGCACGACGTCACGGTCGAGCAGTTCGAGACGCTGGCGACGGCGGTCGCCGACGGCGTGGTGGTCTCTGGCGACGGCGGGCAGGCGTCCGCGCCGGGGACGGACGCCGTGGCGGTCGCCCCCGACGCCGACGTGGCGGCGGAGGGCGACCTCGTGCTGGCGCGGACGCCCGAGATCCGGACGGCGCTGGAGGCGCTGCTCGTCGAGCACACCCAGACCGAGGACCGGCTGGTCGTCCCCGAGTGGTGCGCGCTCGCGCTGTCGCTCGGACTGGACCGCGACCGACGGCGGCAGTGGGACGACCTCCCGGCCGAGGCCCGGGAGTGGCCCAACGCCGTGAAGGCGGTCCGGGCGGTCGCGCCGTTCGACGTCCAGGAGCGCGCCCCGACCCGCATCGGCAACCGGATGGGCCGCCCCGAGAAGTCGGAGAAGCGCGAACTCTCGCCGGCCGTCCACACGCTGTTCCCCATCGGCGAGGCCGGCGGCGACCAGCGCGACGTGGCGGCGGCGACCGACTACGCCCCCGAGCGGGGCCAGACGCCCGGCCAGGTGGATGTCCAGGTCGGCCGCCGGGAGTGCCCTGACTGCGGCGAGGAGACGTACTGGGCGCGCTGTCCCGCGTGCAACGCCGTCACCGACCCCGTCTACGAGTGTTACTCCTGCGGCCGGCGCGTCGAGCCAGACGAGTCCGGACGCGCGGAGTGCCCGCGCTGCGAGACGGAGGCCGACGCCGTCCAGACCCGGACGGTCGACGTCGGCGAGGCGTTCGACGCCGCCCTCGAACACGTGGGCGAGCGCCCGAACGTCTTCGAGATCCTGAAGGGCGTCAAGGGGCTCTCCTCGGCGGCGAAGGTGCCGGAGCCGCTGGAGAAGGGCGTCCTCCGTGCGAAGAACGACGTGAGCGCGTTCAAGGACGGCACGATCCGGTACGACATGACCGACCTGCCGGTCACCGCCGTCCGGCCGGCCGAACTCGACGTGAGCGCGGACCAGCTCCGCGGGCTGGGCTACGAGACGGACGTCCACGGCGAACCGCTCCGTCACGACGACCAGCTGGTCGAGCTCAAGGTCCAGGACGTCGTGCTCTCGGACGGCGCGGCCGAGCACATGCTCAAGACCGCGGACTTCGTGGACGACCTCCTCGTCCAGTACTACGGGCTGGAGCCGTTCTACGACGTGGACGACCGCCAGGACCTGGTGGGCGAGCTGGTGTTCGGGATGGCCCCCCACACCTCCGCGGCGGTCGTCGGGCGCGTGGTCGGGTTCACCTCCGCGGCGGTGGGGTATGCGCACCCCTACTTCCACGCGGCGAAGCGCCGGAACTGCTTCCATCCAGAGACGTCGGTGTGGTACCGCGACGAGAGCGATGCGTGGCACTACGAGGCGATAGAAACACTCGTCGAGGACCGTCTTGACCCCGATATTGCGCGCGAGGACGACTTCGGAACGCTCGTGCAGGACCTCGACGGCGACGTGTTCGTCCCGTCGGTGACTGGAGACGGCAACTCCGTGCTAAATCGTGTCGAGGCCGTCTCCAGGCACCCGTCGCCCGACCACCTCATCCACGTCGAAACCCGGAGCGGACGGCGACTGACAGTGACGCCAGAGCACTCGTTGCGGCGCTGGTGCAACGGGCTTGAACGCGTCGCGGCGCGCGACCTCGCTGTCGGCGACGCTCTCCCGACGCCCGAGGCCGTCGACGTTGCGGGCGAGGAGACGACGCTTGACCTCCTGTCCGTGTTCGTCGAGAGCGATGCCGTCCCGAACGACGATCTTATGATCGAGGGCATCGGTTCCAGCGGGCTGAAGCAGCTCCTCGACGACGCGACCGACGCCGACGAGTACCTCGCTCCCGTCGCTGACCAGCTCGGGCTCAGCGATTCGACCGTCTACAACTGGGTGTCCCGCGACAGCATTCCTGTCAGTCGGTTGCTCGAACTGTACGACCCGGACGCGCTCCTCTCCCGTGTTCCCCCTGACGTGTCGCTATCAGTCAAGTGGGACACGGCGATCGTGAACCGATATCTGACCGTCGACGAGCGCGTCGCCGAACTTCTCGGCTACTACGCGGCAGAGGGGTTCTGTCGCTCGGATCCAGGTTCGTTCTACCAGACGACGATCTGTATCCCGGACGAGGGACCGCGACGCGACATCCAAGCGACGTTCGAGCGCGCGTTCGGCGTCGAAGCCTACGAGGAGAACGAGTGGAAGGTGACCGTCTCCAGCCGCCTCGTGACTGTGCTGTTTCGCGACGTGTTCGACTGCGGCTCACGTGCATCGACGAAACGAATCCCCGACGTGGTCATGGGCTCGCCGGACGCACACCTCCGGGCGTTCCTCGCGGCGTACTTCGCGGGAGACGGAAGCGCTGCCTCGGACCGCGTCGAGGTCCGCGCACATACAGTCAGCGACGACCTCCGGTCGGACGTGATCTCGGCGCTGAAGCGGTTCGGCGTCGCCGCCACGACAGATACCCAGACCCGGAGGCTCTCAACCGGGAGTGTCGCGGCGTTCTACGACGAACCGCGCGAGTTCGAGGCCCACGTCCTGAAGATCACCTCGGAGAATGCGGCACAGTTCGCCGAGCGCGTCGGCTTCTCGCTTCCCCGCAAACAGGCGACCCTCGACGCTGCGCTCGCCGAAACCGACCTTCGCTCACAGCGGCTGTTCGGCGACGGGGGCGAGGTACTCCTCGACGAAGTCGTCTCCATCGACTACGTCGGCACCGACGTCGAGCACACGTACTCGCTGACCGTGGCGGAGACGAACACGCTGGTCGCGAACGACCTATTCGTCGGCCAGTGCGACGGGGACGAAGACTGCGTGATGCTGTTGATGGACGGGTTGCTCAACTTCTCGAAGTCGTTCCTGCCGGACAAGCGCGGCGGACAGATGGACGCGCCGCTCGTGATGTCCTCGCGCATCGACCCGGCCGAGATCGACGACGAGGCGCACAACATGGACGTCGTCGACCGGTACCCGCGGGAGTTCTACGAGGCGACGCGGCGGATGGCCGACCCGGAGTCGGTCGACATCGAGATCGCCGAGGAGACGCTCGGCACCGACGACCAGTACCGCGGGTTCCGGCACACCCACGACACCTCGAACATCGCGGCCGGGCCGGACCTCTCCGCGTACAAGACCCTCGGGTCGATGATGGAGAAGATGGACGCCCAGCTCGAACTGGCGCGGAAGCTGCGGGCGGTCGACGAGACCGACGTCGCAGAGCGGGTCATCGAGTACCACTTCCTGCCGGACCTGATCGGCAACCTCCGCGCGTTCTCCCGGCAGGAGACGCGCTGCCTAGACTGCGGGGAGAAGTACCGCCGGATGCCCCTCACGGGCGAGTGCCGGGAGTGTGGCGGGACGGTCAACCTCACCGTCCACGAGGGCTCGGTGAACAAGTACATGGACACCGCCATCCACGTCGCCGAGGAATTCGACTGCCGGGAGTACACCAAACAGCGGCTGGAGATCCTCGAACGCAGCCTGGAGAGCGTCTTCGAGGACGACACCAACAAGCAGAGCGGCATCGCGGACTTCATGTAGCGCGAGCGGGGCGGAAGAGCTTTCACGGCGTGTCGTGGACGTGGGGGAACGCGGATGACAGACGACTCACACGGCGTCGGGCGCCGCGGGTACCTCGCGGGCGCCGCCGGCGTGATCGGCGCGCTCGCCGGGTGTACAGGCTCGGCGTTCGGGCCGCCGTCGTTCGACCGGGACCAGGCGTCGTTCGATCCGCCGGTCCTCGGTGGCGACCGGACCTACCCGCCGGACGACCAGGTCACCATGTTCCGGCGCGGGACCCGGCGGCTCGGGTACTACCCCGACGAGACGATCCCCGAATCGGTCACCGTCGACTGGCAGTTCCCGGCGAACGCGGTCGGTCACACGGCTGCGAAGGCGAGTCCCCGGCCGACGTCCGACGGCGAGACGGTCGTGATCCCCGCCGACACCGGCGAGGTGCACGCGGTCACGCCGGCGGGCGAGCGGCTGTGGACGCGCCAGACCGGCGCGACCTCGATGGGCATCCACGGGACGCCGGCCATCGCCCACGGCGTCGCCTACGTCGGCGGCTACGACGGCGACCTCTACGCGTTCGACGTGGCGACCGGCGAGCAGGTCTGGCGGACCTCGCGGTGGGCCTTCGACGGCTCGATCGCCATCGGGTCGAGTCCGGCCTACTGGGACGGCGTCCTCTACGTCGTCGTGGAGTACGACGACCCGCCGGCGGGCGCGCTGTGGGCAGTCGACGCCGAGACCGGTCAGCCGCTCTGGAAGGACGACCGGCTCCTGGGGATGCCCCACCCCTCGACCGCGATCGACCCCGTCCACGAGCGGTTGCTCACCGGCTCGAACGACGGCGTGGTCTACTGCTGGGAGTTTCCCTCCCTGGAGTTCGCCTGGTCGTTCGAGACCGACTGGCACGTCAAGGGCACGATGCCCACCTACGACGGCGCCGCGTTCGTCGGGTCGTGGGACGGCACGTTCCACCGGCTCGCCCTGTCGGACGGGACCGAGGAGTGGTCGTTCGAGACCGGTGAGGTCATCATGTCGAACCCCGGCGTCGACCCCGAGGCCGGCGTGATCTACGTGGGCAGCGACGACAACCACGTGCACGCGCTGGACCTGGAGACGGGCGAGCACCTCTGGGCGCGGGACGTGGGCGGGCACGTCATCGGCTCGCTGACGGTGACGCCCGAGACGGTCCTGGTCGGGTCCTACGACACGAACCTGTACGCGCTCGACGCCGCCACGGGGGCCGTGCGCTGGCGGGTGCCGAACCAGGGGCACGTGACGAGCGCCGCCGTCCCGCTCGACGGGCGGATCTTCTACGCCGAACGCGGCGTCTTCTCGGGCTACTGGGACGAGGACGAGCCCACGGTGCTCCAGACGCCGGGCAACGCCTACTGTCTCGTCGCCGACGAGTGAGCCGGGGTGCGACACCTTTTATGGGTCCGGCCGGTGAAACGGGAGCCATGAGCGACGAGGAGGTCCACCTCGGCTTCGGCGAGCCGATCTACGACGCGGACGGACGGCGACTCGGGACCATCCGTGGGTTCGACGAGCACGGCTTCTACGTCAGCACCGAGGAGGGCATCCACGGGATGTCGATCGAGCACCTCCGGTCGGGTCACGAACTCGGCGAGGCCGAGCTGATGTGGCGGTGCTGGAACTGCGGCGAGATGGGCGACATCGAGGACGACCTCCCCGAGGCGTGTCCCAGTTGCGACGCGCCCCGCGAGGACCTCTACTACTACCAGGAAGACTAGCGCCCGGCCGCCGATGGCAGGGGCTTTAGGCGGCGGCCGCGGACTGACCGGACATGGACGTCGTGGTGTTCGGTGCCGGGAGCCTGGGGAGCCTTCTGGGCGGGTTGCTCGCGCGCGCCCACGACGTGACGCTGGTCGGGCGCGACCCGCACGTGCGCACCGTCCGGGAGCGCGGCCTCGACGTCGGCGGCGAGTTCTCCTTCACCGTCCACCCGGCCGCGACGACGAGCGTCCCCGACCGGGCCGACCTCGCGCTGGTGACGGTCAAGGCGTTCGACACCGACGCGGCGGCCGCGGCGCTCGCGGCCGTCGACCTCGGGGCCTGCCTCTCGCTCCAGAACGGGATGGGCAACGAGGCGACGCTCGCGGCGGCGCTGGACTGCCCCGTGCTCGCGGGGACCTGCACCTACGGCGCGACGCTGCCGGCGCCGGGTCGGGTCGACTGCACCGGGGTCGGCGAGGTGGCGCTCGGCGCGCGCGGCGGCGGCCACTCGGCGACGGCGGACCGCGTCGGGCGCGCCGTCCGGGCGGCGGGCGTCGAGACGGTCGTCGCCGACGACATGCCGCGGCGGCTCTGGGAGAAACTCGCGGTCAACTGCGGCATCAACGCGACGACGGCGCTGGCCAGAGT
>JBDGSV010000045.1:0-37676 GCA_042217375.1 Haloarculaceae archaeon
ATTATACATAACTCCGGAGAACTGCTAGATTGTGCCATGGTACCAGATACCAACGGAGGGCGGCGATCTGTCGGGACCAGTCAGACGAGACGCAGGCTGCTGAAGGCCACGGGTGCAGCAGGCATCGTGGGCCTCGCAGGCTGTACGGGTAACGGTGGGAACGGCGGCGGGAACGGCGGCGGTGACACCGGCGGGAACGGTGGCGGCGACGGTGGCGGTGGCGGCGGCGACGGCGGTGGAAACGGCGGCGACGACTACCCGGCCATCGGCAACTACCCGATCGACGGGGACACTGCCGTCTACGGCTTCAACGTCCCGCTGTCCGGGGCGTACTCCGCGGAGGGAAAGTCCGAGTTGAACGCCTACAAGCTGGCCGTCGAGCACCTGAACAACGGCGGCGGCTGGGTCGACATGTGGGACGACCTCTCTGGCGACGGCGTCCTGGACAAGACGATCGACTTCGTCCAGGGAGACACCGCGACCGACCCGAAGACGGCGACCGAGGCGGCCTCCCGGATGATCAAGCGCGAGAACGCCATCATGGTCACCGGGGGCGTCTCCTCGGCGGTGGCCATCGCCCAGCAGAAGCTCTGCCAGCAGGAGAAGGTCCAGTTCATGGCCTGCCTGACCCACTCGAACGCCACCCAGGGCAAAGACTGCGTCAGGTACGGGTTCCGCGAGATGTTCAACGCCCACATGACGGGCAAGGCGCTCGCGCCGGTCCTCAAGGACAAGTACGGCGAGAACAAGACCTTCTACCAGCTGTACGCGGACTACACGTGGGGCCAGAGCGTCCGGGACTCGATGAAGAAGTTCCTGGAGGACGAGGGGTGGACGCAACTCGATGCGGTGCCGACGCCGCTCGGCACGTCCGACTTCTCGTCGTACCTCTCGAACGTCCCCCGGGACAAGGTCGACGTGCTCACCCTGGTGCACTTCGGGGCCGACGGGGCGAACTCGGTGCCCCAGGCCTTCAAGCAGGGACTCGACCAGGACATGGAGATCGTCGTCCCGCTGTACGACCAGATCATGGCCAGCGCGGCCAGCGAGTACATCGGCGGCGTCCCGGGAACCGCCGACTGGAACTGGCAGCTTGACGACGACTACTCGAAGACGTTCACCGAGGCCTACCGGAGCAAGTACGACGAGGCGCCGCCGTACGCGGCCCGGCTGGCGTACACCCAGGCGCTGCAGTACTCCGCGGCCGTCGAGCGCGCGGGGACGTTCTACCCCCCGGAGGTCATCAAGGCCCTCGAAGGGTACACGTACGACAACGCGGGCCTCGGCGCGGAGGAGTTGCGCGCCTGTGACCACCAGGCGATGCGGGACGTCCTCGTCGTGGAGGGGCTCCCGCCCGGCGAGCAGAGCGGCGACAAGCTCCTCGACATCAGCGGCCGGACCGCCAAGGACACGGTCAGCTACGCCTGCGACGAGTTCCCCGCCTCCGAGTGCAAGCTGGGCTCCTACGAGTGAACCGACGACGTGGCGACTTCTTTCGGGGCAGGTCGGAACTGCCCGGGGGCGGCCCGGGCTGCGTGTAGCGAACGAACGACGCTCGACGTATGCACAACGACGACAATCGACGATGACAGACAGATTCGCACGGAGAACGCGACTCGCGGGCGGTGACCGGCAGTGACGCTAGTACAGACCGTCGCCGAGGTGTTGTTCGTCGCGCTCCAGCAGGGCGCCATCTTCGCGCTCCTGGGCATCGGACTGACGATCATCCTCGGGACGATGAAGTTCCTCAACCTCGCCCACGGGGCGCTCTACCTCGTTGGTGCGTACGCGGGGATGCTCATCGCCAAGGAGGTGTCGATCGGCGGCATCCTCGCCGGGTACGTGGCCAACCCCCAGCAGTTCGGGCTCGGCCTGGACTTCGTGGGGGCGCTGATACTCGTCCCCATCATCGTGTTCGTGATCGGGGTCCTGATGGAACGGTTCGTCGCGCGGCCGCTGTACGACCGCCCCGAGATCGACCAGTTGCTCATCACGTTCGGCCTGGCGCTCATCGTCCAGGAGGTGGTCAAGCAACTCGTCGGCGGGGAGAACTACCCGTCGATCACGCCCCAGACGATGTTCGGGTTCGACGTGTCCGGCCCGCTGACGCTCCCGCTGGTCGGGACGTTCAGCCGGTGGCGGCTCCTCGTCGTCGGGCTCACGCTCGTCATCATCCTCCTGACGTACCTGCTGATCGAGAAGACCGACTTCGGGCTGGTCGTGCAGGCCGGCACGCGCGACGCGGAGATGGTCCGCCTGCTCGGGATCGAGATCGAACGCTCCTACCTGCTGGTGTTCGGGATCGGCGCGGCGCTCGCGGGGCTGGCCGGCCTCGTCGGCGCGACGATCATCAACCTCCGGCCGGCGATGGGGACCGAGCAGGCGCTGGTCCCGGCGTTCCTGACGCTGGTGGTCGGCGGCGCCGGCAGCGTGGTCGGCGCCATCGTGGGCGGGATGCTGCTCGGGCTGATCTTCGCCATCATGTCGTTCGTGGCCACGCAGTGGGCACAGATCGTCCTGTACGGGTTCGTCGCGGTGGTCCTGCTCGTCCGACCGGGCGGCCTGTTCGGCAGCGTGGAGGTGAGCGAGTGAGCGACCCGGACGCCGGGGGCGGCGACCTCGGGCGCCTCGACCGGTTCCTCGCGCTCAAGGAGCGCGAGCTGTACGTGGTCCTGTTCACCACGATCGGCGTGCTCCTGTTCCCGATGTTCCTCATCGACTTCATGGGCACCTTCGAGGGGTTCACCGGCCTGAGCCTCGGCGGCTACGTCGGGCTCCCGACGCTGGTGCTCGTCTACGGCATCGTCGTCATCGGGTTCAACGTCCTGCTGGGCTACACCGGGCTGCTGTCGTTCGGGCACGCCGCCTTCTTCGGCGTGGCCGCGTACGCGGCGGCCATCTTCAGCACCGTCGTCTCGGGCGGCCCGCTCGCGATGATCCTCGTGGGCTTTCTGGCGGGGACGCTGCTGGCCTGGCCGATCGGCTTCCTCTCGATCCGGCGGTCGGGGGTCTACTTCGCCGTTCTGACGCTGACGTTCGGCCAGATGCTGTACTACCTGGCCATGGGCCCGGCCGGGATCCTCACCCACGGCGACGACGGGTTCACCCCGAACCCGCAGGACCTCCTCGGGACCTTCGCGCTCGACCGGCCCCTGCAACTGTTCCAGGTGCCGGTGCTCGGCTGGGAGCCCCACCTCACCCCGCGGTACCTGCTCGCGGGCGCGTTCACCGTCCTCGCGGTCGCCGTCGCGCACCGCATCATCAAGTCCCCCTACGGGCTCATCTTCGAGGCGCTCGGCCAGAACGAACAGCGCGTCAGCTTCGTCGGGCTGGACGTCTTCCGGTACAAGCTGATGGCGTTCGTCATCTCCGGCGCGTTCGCCGGCGTCGGCGGCGCGCTGTACACCCTCTACAAGACGTCGCTCATCCACCCCAACGGGACGCTGCTGTGGGTGGTCTCGGGCGACTTCGTCATCATGACGGCGATCGGCGGGGTCGGGACGCTCATCGGGCCCATCTTCGGGGCGGCCATCTTCGAGTACATCCGGCTGGTCCTCTCGGGGATCACCGTGTTCGGCGTCGAGATCGGCTCGGCCTGGCGGTTCCTGCTCGGCCTGGCGTTCGTGCTCGTCGTGGCGTTCTTCCCGAAGGGCGTCTACGGCGGGCTCCGCGGGCTCGCCCACCGGATCGCGGTCCTGCTCGGCGCCAGCGAGGCGCGGCCGGAGTCGGCCGAGACGCCCGCCGGCAGCGAACCGCGGGGGGACGACTGATGGCGATCCTCGAGACCGACGGGCTGACCAAGCAGTTCGCGGGGCTGCTGGCGGTCGACCACGTCGACCTCGCCGTCGAGCGCGGCGAGACGCGCGCCATCATCGGCCCCAACGGCGCCGGCAAGTCCACCATCATCAACTGCATCACCGGCCTGCTCGATCCGACCGAGGGGACCGTCCGGTTCAAGGGCGAAGACGTCACCGGCATGGACGCCCACGACGTCGTCCAGCGCGGGATCAGCAAGTCGTTCCAGACGGCCTCGATCTTCCCGGAGATGACGGTCTACGAGAACGTCCTCATCGCTGCGCTCGGTGCCGAACACGGCTCGTTCCGGTTCAACTTCCTGCGACGCCGCGAGCACCTCACGGGCGTCCACGAGACCACCGCAGAGATGCTCGAAGCGGTCGGCATCGACGACCGGCCCGACGCCGACGCCCAGGACCTCCCCTACGGAGACAAGCGCCGCCTGGAGGTCGCCATCGCGCTCGCCAGCGAACCGGAGTTGCTGTTCATGGACGAGCCGACCGCCGGCATGTCGCCGGAGGAGACCAACGCCACGGTCGACCTCGTCGAGGAACTCCAGGAGGAGCTGGGACTCACCATCGTGCTCGTCGAGCACGACATGGAGATCATCTTCCGCATCGCCGACTACATCACCGTCCTGCACCGGGGGTCGGTCATCGCCGACGGTCCGCCCTCGGCAGTCAGGGGCGACCCGCAGGTCCAGGAGGCCTACCTGGGAGGTGTCGAGCTGTGAGCCTGCTCGAACTGGAGGGCGTCGACTCCTACTACGGCGAGAGTCACATCCTCCGGGACCTCTCGATGCGCGTCGGCGAGGGCGACATCTGCGCGCTCCTCGGGCGCAACGGCGCCGGCAAGACCACGACGCTCCGCTCGATCGCCGGGGCGGTGCCGCCGGAGGTGCGCGAGGGGTCGATCCGGTTTCGCGGCACCGACATCGTCGGCGAGGACCCCGAGGACGTCACGATGCGGGGCATCGGCATCGTGCCCGAGGAGCGCCGAGTGTTCGCCAACCTGACCGTCGAGGAGAACCTCCACCTCGCGGAGGTGGCCCGGAACGCGACGAACTCGCTCGGCCGGAAGGTCAAGCCCCACGGCGAGATCATGTCGCTGGAGGCGATTTACGACGACTTCCCGCGTCTCGACGAACGCCGGTCACAGCGGGCGGGCACGCTCTCGGGCGGCGAGCAGCAGATGCTCGCCATCGCCCGCACGCTGCGCCAGAACCCCGACCTGCTGATGCTCGACGAGCCCTACGAGGGCCTGGCGCCACAGATCATCGAGGACGTGGTCGAGGCCGTCGAGCGCATCAACGAGGGCGGGTCGACGATCCTGCTCATCGAGCAGAACGCCGCCGCCGCGCTCAAGATCGCCGACGAGTGCTACGTCATCGACCAGGGCGAGGTCGTCTTCGAGGGATCGTCCGGGGAACTCCGCGAGGACGAGGCGACCCGGCAGCGGTACCTGGGGGTGTGACTCGCGATGAGCACCGACCTCCCCGACGGCGTCGATCCCGAAGCGCTGCTCGACCGCCTCTTCGACGCGGGCGTCCTCGCCGAGCGGGACGACGGCACCGTCGTCGTCACCGCCGGCTTCGCCGACGAGCGCGACCTCTACCACCAGACCTACGGCGACGTCGACGAGCGACAGTACGTCCGGGCGGTCGCGTCCGCGTTCGACGTCGACCGGGAGGCGGCCGCGGAGCGCATCGAGGCCCACGGCGTCACCCGCGAGGAGTTCGTCGCCTACGTCGCACTCCAGTCGTTCCTCGACGACCCGCCCGGGGCAGAGCGACTGGCCGTCATGGCGGGGATGGTCGCCGACCTCGGCGTCGAGTCGCCCGTCCCCGACGGCATGGCAGAGTTGACCGACGACACCTACGAGTCGTTCCTCGACGGCGACGCCGCGGTGTTCGTCTGGCGCCACCGCTGTGATCCCTGCGAGGCGCTCAAGGCCGACCTGCCCGACGTGCTCGCGGCGCTCCCCGACGGCGTCGCCGTGGCGGGCGTCGACGGCGAGGCCGCGTCCGACCTCCGCCGCGCGTTCGACGTCGACTCCGCGCCGACGCTGCTCCTGTTCCGCGACGGCGACCTGGTCGAGTCGGTCGTCGGGCGCCACTCGCCCGACCACTACCGGACGGTCTTCGACGAGGTCTACCGGGCCTGACCGCTCGCGGCCCGCGACGCAGCGCCTCGGCCGACCGCGTCCGCCGGGCGGGCCTGGCGGGCGCGGTCGGTCTCGTCGCCGACCGCGCGGGCGTACCAGGCCGGCCGTGAGACGGTCGTGTTCCCGACCCGCTCGTAGCGGACGCGACGGGTGACCGAGACGACGGCGCCGGTCGGCGTCTCCGCAGTGTAGGTGACGCGGTACGAACGCACCAGGCCGGCCGCCGTGACGCGGGCCGCGAGCGAGGCGTCGCGCACGGCCGCGACGTCCTCGTTGTCGTCGACGAAGCCGGTCGACCGGGGGTTGGTCCCGACGACGCGGTAGACGGTCGCGTCGCCGTCCCGCGTCCGGGCGGTCACGCGCGTCCGGAAACTCCCGAACGCCCCCTCGACGTCGCGGCGCGGCGGCCCGTCGAGGGCCACGACGTCGAGCCAGTAGCGCCGCGTGCCGGCGTAGTCGAACGGGGGGTCGAACCGGTTGTAGATGGTCCGGTCGCCCGCGTCGAGCCGCCGGACGTACACCGTGCCGTTCGACCAGAACGTCGCCCGGGCGGGCGGCCGGCCGAGGAACTCCGGGCCCGCCGGGCCGGCGACGGCGACTGAGACGGAGTAGCCGTCCGTGTCGGGCACCCGCAGGCGGACGTCGAGACGCGAGGCGAGGCTCCCGTTCCGGTAGGTCGCGGTCCGGGTGGTCGCCACGGTGAACGAGGTGTCGCGCAATCGCGCCGCGTGCGCGCGAGCGAGCGCCCCGCCGTCCACGGTGCCGGCGGCGTCGACGAAGGGCTCGGCTGCCGGCGGCGTGGGCGGGACCGGTGCCGGCGTCACCGTCGGCGTCGCGGGGCCGCCGGGAGCCGACGGGACGAGCCCGCTGCACCCGGCCAGGACGACGAGCGAGACGACCGCCAGCCCGACGAGCGACTGGTCCATCTCCGGGACACGCTCCTCACGCCCCGCTCGGGCCGCGCGAGGATAAGGCTACGCCGTGCCGGTGGGGGCCAGCCGGTCGCCGACGCCCGGGCCGGGCAGCCTACAGGTCCCGGAAGAACCGCCCGTGGAACCCGAACGGTTCGGCGTGGGGGAGCCTCGCCCGCGCCAGCAGGTCGAGCGTCGCGGCGTCGAACACCAGCACCGACGTCCGCTCGCGCTCGACGTCGAGCGCCGTCGCCAGCACGACGCCGTCGTCGTCCGCGTCGGCACCGGGGCGACGGACGGGGATCGGTTCCTCGACGTACTCCGACGCCGACCACCACTCCCGCGCGGTGCCGCGCTCGCAGTCGAGTTTCACCAGGCCGTTGGCGCCCTCGCGGTCGGTGGCCTGTGCGTACGCGTAGCGGTGGCGACGGCCCACGTCCTCGCGGGCGACGCGGGGGAGCGCCATCCCGCCGCCGGACAGGACCGAGCGGTCGACCGCGTTCGCCGCGAGGTCGACGCGGTAGCGGACGGGCCGGCCGTCGGGCACCGACGGGTAGCCCTCGCCGTCGAGTTGCTCCATCCGCATCGCGTCGACGACGTCGCCGTCCGGGAACTCCACGAGGTCGAGCACGACCGTCTCGCCGTCGACGTAGGCGTTGACGTGGTGGAACGCGAACGAGGGGTCGAGCGTCGGATCGGCCACCAGGTCGCCGGTGTCGCGGTCGATCACGAGGACGCGCGTCCCGCGCTCGGGGCGCCAGTCGAGCATGTCGACAGGGCCCTGGGCGAAGGGGTTGAGCGCCTGCACCACCGAGAGGGTGAGCGGCGACTCCACGAGGAGGACGTGGTCGGCAGTGACGCTGCAGTCGTGGACGTAGGCGGGGCCGCGGGCGTCGGCCGACGCGACGACCTCCCGGCTGCGGCTCCCGTCGGGCACCCGGTAGACGACGTAGCGTGGCGTGCGGCCGAACTGCGTGGTGAAGCCGACGAGCTCCCCGCGACGGCGGTCGTCGACGAGGTGCGCGGCGGTGACGTGTTCGGTCAACTCGTCGTCGAACGTGAACTCGCCGCGCGTCGCGAGCGTCTCGGGATCGAACGCGATCCGGCGCGGCGCCTCGGTGAGCGCGACGTACTCGCCGTCGACGCGGGCGACGTGGACGTTCGCGTTGTCGGTCGGGGACGGCGGACCGAGCGCCCGGAGCCAGTCGAGGAGGCGCCGCCACCCCCGCGTGTCGGTGCCGAACTGGCCCGTGAGCCGACCGTCCATCGCGTCCGCGTAGGCCTCGCTCCGGAGGAAGCGGTCGGTGTACCGCACGGTTCCGTCCTCGAAGGCGTACCGGCGGAGCAGGGCCAGGCCGTCGAACCAGTGGTTCACTCGCCGGCCGCCCGCCTCGAAGCGCCCGGGCCCGTTCCGGAGGAGCGTCCCGGAGAGCCAGTCCGGGACGTCCCCCTCGACGGGCAGTCGGTAGTCGTCGACCTCGGCGTCCAGCGAGCGAAACCCGGGAGCGTACGACGCCATCCAGGGTCCGTAGGGTGGGCGGCCGCATCAATCTCCCGTCGGCGCGTGGCGGCGGGACGCCCGCGACGCGTCCGGGCGCCCGGCCGGAGATTTAACAGTGTGGTGTGTCAACGCACCGCTATGGGGGAACACGAGTACGTGATCGTCGGGGCGGGGTCTGCTGGCTGTGTGCTGGCGAACCGGCTCAGCGCCGAGCACGACGTGCTGGTGCTGGAGGCGGGCGGTCCGGACGAGAAGCGCGAGGTCTCGGTCCCCGTCGCACACCCCGAACTGCTGGAGACCGACCTCGACTGGGGGTTCCGGTCGACCCCGCAGCCGGCGCTGAACGACCGGCGGGTGTACATCGCGCAGGGGAAGACGCTCGGCGGGTCCAGTTCGATCAACGCACAGATGTACTTCCGCGGCCACCCCGCAGACTACGAGGCGTGGACGGCGGCGGGCAACGAGGGGTGGGACTACGACGCCGCGATGGAGTACTACGAGCGACTGGAGGACGGGGAGGGACACCACTACGGGACCGGGGGGCCACAGAGCGTGGCCCGCCAGGACGACCCGCACCCGATCTCGACGGCGTTCGTCGAGGCGGCGACCGAGTGTGGCCTCCGGCGCACGCCGTGTTTCAACGCCCGGGAGATCGAGGGGGCGGGGTACATCGACGTGATCCAGGAGGGCAACCAGCGCCACAGTGCCGCCGACGCGTTTCTGAAGCCGGCGCTCGACCGGCCGACCCTGACGGCCGAGACCGGGGCGCGGGTGCGGCGGGTGACCTTCGACGGCGACCGCGCCACGGGCGTGGTGTACGACCAGGACGGCGAGACGAAGCGGGCGACCGCGACCGGGGAGGTGATCGTCTCGGCGGGCGCGATCAACTCCCCGCGGCTGTTGTTGCTCTCGGGCGTCGGCCCGGCCGACCACCTGCGCGACCACGGCGTCGAGGTCCAGGCCGACCGCCCCGGCGTGGGCCGGAACCTGCACGACCACGTCGTCGTGTGGATCAACTACGAGGCCGAGACCAGCGCGACCTACGACGACGCCGACTCGCTGGTGAACCTCCTCAAGTACGTCCTGCTGAAGCGAGGGCCGCTCATGTCGAACGGGACCGAAGCCGGGGGGTTCTGGCGATCCAGCCCCGACCTGCCGGCTCCCGACGTCCAGTTCGTCTTCGCGCCCGCCTACGTCGAGCGGAACGGGCTCGCGGACCCGAGCGGCCACGGGTTCTCGATCGGGGTCGGGCTCGTCCACCCCGAGAGCCGGGGCCGGGTCGCCCTGGAGTCGGGCGACCCCACCGACGACCCGGCGATCGATCCGCAGTACCTCGCCAGCGACGACGACCTGACGGCGCTCGTCGACGGCGTGGCGAAGGCCCGCGAGATCGCAGAGTCCGACGCGCTCGACGAGTACCGGGCCGGCCGGAACTGGCCGCGGGGCGACGGCGAGGCCGCGGTCCGCGACCACGTGCGCGAGAACGCCCAGTCGTACTTCCACCTGGTCGGGAGTTGCCGGATGGGCGACGACGAGACGGCCGTCGTCGACGACCGCCTGCGCGTCCACGGCGTCGAGGGACTCCGGGTGGTGGACGCCTCGGTCATGCCTACCATCACCCGCGGCAACACCCACGCGCCGACGCTGATGATCGCGGAGCGCGCCGCCGACCTGATCGCCGGGACCTGACCGGTCGGCCGCCGGCTACCGCCCGGGGGACGGGTCGTCCGAGACCGACAGCGACCAGGTGTCGTCGTCGCCGTCGACCGCGTCCCGGACCTCGTCGACGAGCCGGTAGGCGCCGTCGACGCGCTCGACGTCGCCCTGCTCTTCCAGGTGGGCGAGGTGCGCGTAGGCCTCGCCCGCGCCCACGAGGATGTGGAACTCTTCGAGTTGGCCGAACAGTTCGGTGCTGATCGTCCAGACGTCCGCCGGCCCGAGGCGGTCCAGGATCCCGAGGATGCGTCCGGCGCGCTGCTCGTGGTGGGCGATGATCTCGTGTGCGCGTCGCGCGGGGTCTTCGATCGGGGCCCGGTGGCCGGGCCACGCCCGCGCGTAGTCCGCGGCGGCGATGTCGTAGAGCGCGGTGAGATACTGGTCGAGGGGCTGTTCCAGGCGGACGTCCGTACCGCCGACGTTCGGAGTGTACTTCGGGAGGAGCGTGTCGCCGGTGACGACGTCGCCCGGGGTTCCCGTGCCGTCGTCGAGCGCGAAGCAGACCGAGCCGGCGGTGTGGCCCGGCGTGTGGACGACCCGCAGGACGTGGTCGCCGACGGCGAACGTCTCACCGTCGGCGAACGACGCCACCGAGGACAGCGAGGCGCGTTCGGTGATGTCGGCCTCCGCACGGTGGTCGAACAGCTGCTGGCGCTTCGCCTCGGGGACGCCCCACGCTTCGAGGCGAGACTGCTGGATCTCGCTGAACTCGGACCACGCCGCGTCGTCGTGACGAGCCAGCGGCGCGTCCCGCTCGTGGATGCGAACCGTCGCACCGCTCTCCTCCTGGATCAGGCCGGCGAGCCCCGAGTGATCGGGGTGCCAGTGCGTGAGAAAGACCTCGTCGACGTCGGCGAAGGACACGCCCTCGTCGTCGAGCGCGGCCCGCAGGGTCTGCTCGCGAGCGGACTCGCCCGTGTCGACGAGGACGGTCGTCTCGTCGGTGTCGATGAGGTAGGCGTTGTTCGCCCCTTCGAGGTCGACGTTCTCCAGCGAAATTCGCTGCATGCTACCCGACGCACGCCGGAGCGGGTTGAGCGTTTCTCTCTCGTCACGACCGGCGTCGACGGTCGAGAGGCGGGGGCGTGACGCGGCCGGCTACGCGGCGGAGTCCGCCGCGGCGACGCGCTCGGCCGGCGAGACGGCCGTCCTGAGCGCGGTCCCGATGGCGAGATAGGAGAGGCCGTGCAGCAGGCCGAGGACGGCCGAGACCCACATCTGCGTGATCCCGCCGAGTCCAGACCCGACGATGACGACGAAGACGACGGCCGGGGCGAGCAGGAGCGCGGTCAGTCGATCCGCCGCCCCGCCGGCTCGGTAGTCGGCGACGCTGAACGCGACGAACCCGAGGATCATCCCGACGAGAATCAGGCCGAAGACGAGACCCGGCTCTCCGCCGGGCGGACTGGCAGCGACGACCCCGCCCAGGACCCCGAGCGCGCGGACCGCGACCACGGCGAAGCCGACAGCGCCCACGGCGGCGGCAGCGGCGCCGACGCGCGTGGGCCACGGACTCCGGTCGACGTACCGCGCGTACAGTCCCAGGAGCCCGACGAACGCGACGACACCGCCCGTGCCCGAGACGAGATTCCCCACGATCGGATACGACGCGCTCGTGACCGACTGGAGTCCGGGGAGGACCCCGTAGGCGACGAGTAACACCCCGCCGACGAGAAAGAGCGTCTGGCTCCACGATCCGAGCTTTGAAGGTAGTGTCATGTTAACACCCACCAGCCGGTGACGCGTAGCACACCAACTTTAATTTTTCCTCCACATTCGTGCATTTAGAGCGTACGGGCATTTTCAGGCGGTTTTCGCGGGACGCGGGGCTTGGTGGCGGTCGCGTCGGGCCCCGGTCGAGGGCCGGGCGCAACTCGCGCGGCGGCCACCCGACAGCTTTTCGGTGCCGTCGCCCGCGGTAGTGTGCATGTCATTCGCACCCGAGCAGGTTTCGACGGTCACGTTCGACTCCTACAGCACGCTGGTGGACGTCGACGCGGCGGAGCGGGCGCTGGCGGACCGCGTCCCGGACCCGGAGCCGGTGTCCCGGCTCTGGCGCGCACGCTCGCTCGAGTACACGTTCGTCGCGAACCAGATCGACGCCTACCAGCCGTTCTACGAGATGAACCGCGACGCGCTCCAGTACGCGCTCGACGCGCACGGCGTGGCCCTGTCGACCGAGGAGCGCGACGAGATCCTGTCCGTCTACCACGAACTCGACGTCTTCGACGACGTGCGCGACGGCATCGAGCGCCTGCGGGACGGCGGCTACGACTGCTACGTCGTCTCGAACGGCAACCCCGAGATGCTCGCGTCGATGGTCGATCACGCCGGCATCGGCGACCTCGTGCTCGACACGATCAGCGCCCACGAGGTCCAGACGTTCAAACCGGCTGCCGACCTCTACCGGCACGCCGCGGGGCGGACGGGCACGCCGATCGACGAGATCGCACACGTGACCGCCGGCTGGTTCGACGTCCAGGGGGCCCGGCACGCCGGAATGCAGGGCGTCTGGGTCGACCGCAAGGGATCCCCGTGGGAGCCGTTCGACGGCGAACCGGACCTCGTGGTGGAGACGTTCTACGACCTGGCCGACGAACTGGGTGCGTGACCGCCCGGGAGCGACGAGCCGGCCGCGCCCGGATCCGCGTCCGGCGGTCCGATTGCAGGACGCAGCCGAGACGGCGGGGGTCGTCGGCGACGACGCGCCGCGCGAGGTGACGACCGGCGCCGCCGCGGTCGAACCGGAGCGTGACCCGCGACGGCCGCGGACCGCCTGCAACGTGGAAAGTCCGGGGCGTCGCGGTCGTCGTTCGGCGCGAGCGGTCAGCCGTAGCGCTCGAACACGGCGTCCGCGAGCGCGTCCCGGTGTCCCTCGTTCGGGCCGCCGGCGATGGTCAGCAGCCGGGCGTCCCGGAGGTACCGCTCCACGTCGCGCTCGGTCGTGTAGCCGATGCCGCCGTGGAGCTGGAGCGCCTGGTTCGTCACGTCGACGGCCGTCTCCGTGGCGAAAATCTTCGCCGCGGCGGACTCGCGAGCGGGGTCGTCGCCGCGGTCCGCCGCGGCGGCCGCGTGGCGCGTGAGCGACCGCGCGGCGTCGACCGACGTGGCCATCTCGGCGACGCGCCACCGGACGCCCTGGAAGTCGCCGATCGCGTGGCCGAACTGCTCGCGGTCGGCGACGTGAGCGACCGAGTCCTCGATCGCCGCGCGGGCGATGCCCACCGCCCGGGCAGGGACGTTGACGCCCGTGTGAAGCTGCCCGCGCTGGACGTAGGCTTCGCCGACCGCCCCGACCCGGTCGGCGTCGGGCACGCGGACCGAGGACAGGGTCACCTTCGGCGACTTGACGCACCGGGCGCCGAGGGTGTCCCAGACGTGCTCGACCTCGAACGCCCCGGTGGGCACGAGGAACGCGCTCACGTTGTGCGGTGCGTCCGCGTCGGGGCCGGTCCTGGCGTAGGTGAGGACCACGTCGGCGTGCCGGAAGTTGGTCACCCACCGCTTGTGGCCGTCGAGCACCCACTCGTCGCCGTCCCTCTCGGCGGTGGTCTCCATGCCGAGCTTGTCGCTGCCCGCGTTCGCTTCACTCAGCCCGAGCGCGCCGACCGTCTCGAAGCGCGCCAGCTCCGGGAGCACGTCCGCCCGCAGGTCGTCCGAGCCGAACCGTTCGACGGCCTCCGCCACGCCGAGGTGGAGCGCCAGCGCGCTCGCGACGGGCATCAACGCCGCAGCGAGTTCCTCGGTGACCACGGTCAGTCCGACGAGGTCGGCACCGCGGCCGCCGTACTCCGTCGAGACGGTGAGCCCGCCGAACCCGGCGTCCCCGAGCGTCTGGAGGATCTCGGTCGGGTGTTCCCCTGCGGCGTCGAGGTCGGCCGCGACCGGCTCGATCTCGGTCTCGGCGAGGGACGCCGATTCGTCCTGGAGGGCCTGCTGCGCTGCTGTCAGTTCGAACCCCATGCTGACGACGCTCGGCTCCACCTGCATAACGATTATGAAAAATAATTTTGTTTATTTCGATACGTATCGGGGCGTCTCTTCGCGGTCGTCCCGAAACGTTACGGCGACTCGTCCGTGAACGGGGCGTATGCAGCCCTCCAGGCGAACCGCGGTGCGCCTCGCGGGAACGGCGACGGCCGGTCTGCTGGCCGGCTGTCTCACCACCGGGTCGACGAACGACGCGCGTGGAGAGACGACCACGCCGACCGAGTCGACCGGCGACGCGTCGTTCGTGGTCCGGCTCCGGGGTCCCGAGACGGACCGGCGCCTGTTCGACGGCGCCGACGTGGCGTCGGTCGGCGAGGTCGACCGGGGCCGGACCGGCCGGAACCGGCTCCCGATCACGCTCACGGACGCCGCGGCGGCGGCCGTCGCGGACGACTTCCGCACGGTCGGCGTCGACGACCAGCCCGACGAGTACGCGGTCGTCCAGTCCTACGACGGCTCGACGGTCGGTCGCTACGACGTCTCGCCGGGCCTCGCGGAAAACGTCGCGTCCGGCGACTGGGACGGGTCGCTGGTGCTGACGTTCGCGGACCGCGAGCAGGCCGCCACCGTCCGGGCGCAGCTCGCGACCGACGGCGACCGACGGCGACCGGGACCGGAGCCAGTCGTGAATCAGAAGACACTTCTCGCCGTCAGGAGACGCGCCCGCCGTGTCCCCCACCGATCAGCCCTCCTCCGAGCCCCGCGCGGCGTCCCGGCGCGCGTTCCTCGCGCTCTCGGGGACCGCGACGGCGACCGCCCTCGCCGGTTGCAACGCCCTGCGCGGCGACGAGCCCGCAGCGTTCGCCGGGGGCGACTGGCTCACGTACGGCAACGGTCCGACGAACTCCAACCGCGTCGACGGCGGGTTGCCGGCCCCCGACGACCACGCAGTCGTCGCCCCGGCGGACTGGCCGTACGCGCCGCCCGTCGTCCACGGTGGCGTGGTGTACTTCGCCACCGGCCGGGACGCCCTCGCGATCGCGGCGGACGGCGGCGAGCAGTGGTCGCGACGCCTCGACGGCGAGGTGTCGGGCGCGCCCGCCGTCGACCCGGCCCGCGAGCGCCTCTACGTCCCCGTCCGGGTCGTTCCGACCACTGACGGCCCGGACCCGGCGTCCGTGACGGTTCTCTCGCTCGCCGACGGCGCCGTCCGCGACACGTTCCGCGTCGGCGACGACGCCGCGTACGGCGCCACGGTCGACGGCGGCGACGTGTACGTCCGGAGCGCGTCCGCGTGCGTCCGGCTCGCGCCCGACGGCACGGAGCGCTGGCGTCGCTCGCTCGACCCGCTCGTCTACGACGAGTTCAACCTGGGCGACTCGACCGCGACGCAGATCGCGCCGGCCGTCGGCCCCGACGGCGTCTACGTCCCCGACCGGAACGCGCTGGTGAAGCTCGACCCGGCGACCGGCGAGGAGCGCTGGCGCGTCGCCGTCGGCTCGCCGTACGCCGCGTCGGTCGTCGACGACGGCGGCGTCGTCCAGACCGGCTGGCAGGAGACCGTCGCGGCCACGACCGCGGGCGAGGTCCGCTGGCGGCGCGACCTCCACAGCCGCGCCGCGGCGGCGGTCGGCGACGGCGCCGTCTACGTCGCCGCGCACGACCTCCACGAACTCGACGCCGGCACGGGGGAGACGAACTGGCAGGCCCACCTCCCGAGCGAGGGCACGGCCGCGCCGGTCGCGACCGACGAGTCCGTCCTCGCGGCGTCGAGCGGCGTCCGCGCGTTCCGCAAGGACGCCAGCGGCGTCCTGTCTCCGGACCGCGAGCGGTGGCAGACCTCCTCGATCGCTGCGACCGCGTACTCCTCGCCGGTGGTGGCGGCGGGACGGGTGTTCGTCGTCGGCGCGTACGGCCTGCTGTCGCTCCGGAGCGGCGAGGACTGACCGCGGGAACCGGACCGAACGCCCGGGGCGGGCGCGAGGCGGCCGAGCAGTCGAGCGGCGCCGCCCGCCTGGATCGCGGCCGGAGGCTCGCCCCACAGCCGGACGTCGGCTCCGGCCCAGGCTTATCCTGTCGCGGGTCGAGACGGGACACGGATGACCGATGCGATCGAGTTCAGCATCGACGGCAACGTGGCGGAGATCACGATCGACCGCCCGGAGAAGCGGAACGCGCTGACGGTCGAGATGTGGCGCGCCCTGGCCGAGTGTACGCGGCGGGCAGAGGAGGCGGACGTGCGGGCGACCGTCCTGACGGGAGCCGGCGACGTGTTCTGTGCCGGCGACGACATCACCGCGCTCCGCGACGTCGAGCGCGAGTCGGACGTCCGGCGACTGACGGACGCTCTCCTGGCGTGTTTCGACGCGATCGAAACCTCGTCCCGTCCGGTCGTCGGGAAGGCGAACGGGTCCGCCCACGGCGGTGGGTTCGAACTGCTCGTGGCCTGCGACCTGACCGTCGTCCCGGAGGACGCGACGTTCTCGCTCCCGGAGGTGCAGATCGGCGCGTACCCGCTCTACGGCGCCAAGCGGCTCTCGCGGCTGGTCGGCCGACAGCGAGCGATGGAACTCGCGCTGACCGGGCGGGAACTCGCGGCCGAGCAGGCCGTCGAGTGGGGGCTGTTCGCTCGCGCCGTCCCCGACGGCGACGTCGACGCCGTCGTCGACGAGTGGGTGTCTGCCCTCGCTGCGGGCTCGCCGGCGGCCATCGAGACGACGAAAGCGTGGCTGAACGCCGGCCTCGAATCGCCGGGAGAGAACACCGGCATCAAGACCGGGCTGGGGTACCTGTACGCCGGTCCGGATCCGGTCGAGGGCGCGAGATCGTTCCTCGAAGGGCGCGACCCGGACTTCGCCGAGTGAGCCGACGACGGCGACGACGGCGCCGGGGGATGCAAGTAGCCGGCGGTCGATTGCTACCCATGGTCGAACTCCAGATCGGCAGACACGGCGTGGTCCTCCTGATATTCATGTTCCTGCTGCTGGGCGCGGAGGACATCCTCGTCTGGCTCAACTCGGGGGACCTCCCCGCGGCCGAGTTCTTCGTCGGCATGCTCGTCGTGCTCGGGGTGATCCTGCTGGCGATCCGCGAGGCCATCCAGCACCCGCCGCCACCGCTCTGAGTGCGCCCTTCCGATTCCCGGCGCCGAGTCGGTGGCAGCGAGACGGCGCCCCACCTCGAAGCCGAGCGCGCTGCCACAGCTACGCGCCCGCCGCCGACCCGGTGGGCGACCGTGGGTGCGTCGGTGCGAGAGCCAGCGTGGCCGGGGACGTCGGCGCCGGTCCCCCGACCGACGAAATGTAACCGGAACGTGATTACGCGCGATAATGAACCCACGTGTGTCACATTTAACGCATGATATATGGCGCTGATAGAGCGGCCAGAAACGGCTAGAGGGCACGTTAAATGGCTGTGCATTGTCGAGACCATCTGCGGGGTTAATGTTACTACGAGTATAATAGATGGCGATGGATAGTCGGATACCACTGGTCTATACAGGTGCAAATCGGAAGCAGAACAGAGCCGCGCGAGGGGCCACGCAGTCGGGGACGGCCCGGAGCGGTGTGAGCGACGGAGGTGGAAAGTGACGTCGATCGGGCGACGATCTGCAGCCGTCGCCCTCGGACTGCTGGTCGTTCTCTCTGTGATCAGTAGCGTGCCCGTCCTCTCGCCGATCGGCGTGTCGGCAGCTGCTCAGAACACCCTGGGCGGCACGCAGATGGACGGAAACCTGCGAATCACCGTGACGGACGGAAACGTCGCGGTCGAGCGCTACGACGGATCGAGCTGGGTCGAGCAATACTACTCCGTGGACAGCTCTGACACCGTCCTCTACGTCGACGGAGCACTTTACGACGTCCCCGGTGGCGGCACCGCCAACGCCGACAGGGACAACCTCGTCGTCGCAGACCAGTCTGTCACGGACGGCGGTTCGACCGTCGTCACGACGTTCGAGCCAGTGGGCGACGCGGGCGTCGTCCTCACCCAGCGGATCAGCTACACGGACGGCCAGGAGTACTTCGATCTGACGTGGGACGTCGAGAACACGGGCGGCTCGTCGGTCTCGAACGTCCGCCTCCTCCACGGCAAGGACACGTACCTCGCAGGCGGCGACAACGGGCACGGATTCTGGCACCCCGACACGAACGCCATCGGGGTGAACAAGACGGTGAGCGGCGAGATGCAGCGGCTCAGCCTCCGCGGGATCACCGACCCCTACGCGTACCAGAGCGACAACTACGGCGACGTCGCTGACAGCCTCGCGAACGGTGCCCTGACGAACGACGTCGACACCTCCGACCACGACAACGGCTACGCCATGGAGTGGCGGACGGGCTCTATCGGAGCCGGTGGAACCTGGACCGTGCGGGCGCGCGAATCGTTCACCCAGGCGTCCGTCGTCGTCACCGGACCGGGGACAGTCGCACTCACCGGCGACGCCGCGACGCTCCAGTTCGACGTCACCAACGTGGGCGAGAACAGCGCGAGCGTGAGCTTCACCACGTCCGGCCCGAGCGGCTGGACGATCTCGACGCCGGCCAGCACGACCATCGCGGGTGGCGCCACCGAGACGGTCACCGTGGTGGCCACACCCCCGAACGGGACGAGCGACGGCCGATACGACGTCACGCTCACGGCGTCGAGCGACACGTCGACCGACGCCGACACGGCACAGGTCCGGATCGGGAGCAGCGGCAGCGCCGCGGGCTCGTCGAAGGCGCGCGCGCGGCTCGAGATCACCGACCACTCGCTGAACCGCACGACGGTCGCGGTCGGCCAGCCAGTCGGTCTCTCGGTTACCGTCACCAACGTCGGGAACGCTCCCGGACGGTACCAGCACCCGATACTGACTGACGACGCCCACCGGCTCCAGAACGCTCCGGCGCCCGTCCTCGCGCCGGGCGAGAGCCACACCTACCACTTCACGGTCGCCTGGGCCGACGTCGGCATCAACCGGCTGTTCTTCGGTCACCACGGCGTCGGCGAAGTCACCGTGCTCACGGCAGAGCAGCTGCGACCGGGTGAACTCACGCTCCGCCACGCCTACCTCACGCGCTCTGCAGTCGCGTCCGGCGAGAACTACAGCGTGGTCGCCGTGGTCGAGAACGACGACGACCGCCAGGGGACGCTCGACGTCGGCTACCGCGGCGGCGTCGACGGCAACGAGTCGGCAAACCGGACGGTGACGCTCGCACCGGGCGACGTCGCGGACCTCAGGATCGCGCGCGCGGCGCCGTCGGTCGCGACCGATACGACCCTCTCGTGGGCAGTCACGGCGGCCGACGACGAGAACGGTACCCGGATCAACGCGACCGACCTCACCGTGCGCCCCGCCAGCGGCCAGAGCGCGAGCGGCATCGTGGACGCCTACGTGACGCGAGCGACCGTCGAGCAGGGCGAGCACTACAACGTCGTCGCAGTGGTCCGCAACACCGCGGACCAGCCACAGCTGTTCGCGGTCACCTACGACGCGTCCACGGACCCGGTTGGGCCAGTCGTGTACCTGGTCTGGGTCCCTGCCGACCGGACGGTCGAGGTCCCACACCACGTCACCGCGACGCAGACTGGCACAGTCTCCTGGACGGTCGCCGGTCGTACCGCGGGCTCGGTCGACGTGACTGCAGCCGCCGCGTCGTAACCAGCCCCGACCTATTTTCGATCAGACCTGCACAGCGATACCGGAAGGACCAGCTCGTCGAGCAGCGCTGTCGAGCCGGCGTCGACGGCGACGTACGGCCGATCCCGTTCGTCGTCGAGTCGGATCCCGGTCCCGACACCACACCTGGTCCAGTCTTCGTCCGTTTCCGGCCGCAGATCGGCCCTGTCGACTCCATCGCGAACGCTCGAACGAGCTCGTTCACCGACGAACGCCCCACGTACGAGATGAGGTCCGGGACGAGCTTCTGGCAAGACGACGGTGAACACCGGGCTCGACCAGTAGCCGGACCACGCTCTCGCCGTTCGAGGGCGCCCGTCGGACATCACCCTGCTTCGGACGGGCGGCGTCGAACGCGTGATGCGACCGAAGCGGGCTCGCGTCGATCCCGTGCCCCTCAGTTCTGCACCGCAGAAATGGGACCGTCGAGATTCGAACTCGAGTCCGACGCACCCCATGCGCCGAGGATACCAAGCTACCCCACGGTCCCGCACTTCGTCGGAGGGCGGTCCCCGAATTAAGGGCTTCGTTTTAGACGAGTACTCGATCGAGGGCCACGACCTCGCCGCGGTCGGCCGCTGGATCGCCGACCAGGCGCCCGAGACAGACGACGGCGCCGTCTGGCGTGTAGCAGGCGACCGCCTGCCCGTCGGGGTCGGCCGCGTCGCTCGCGATCACGCCCGGCGCGTAGACGGGCGCGCCGTCGGCCACCGACGCCGCCGCGCTCAGGGCGATCGTCACCCGCGGCAGGTCGGCGAGTGCGCGTTCGGCCGGGGTGACGACCTGCGAGAGCGGGTCGGGGTCGCCCGCCGTCCAGGCTGCGAGCGCGTCCCAGAGGTCCTGGAGCGTCACGAGGTCGGTGTCGTCGAACGGGGCAGTCGCAGTCCGTCGGAGGTCGCCCATGTGTGCACCGGTACCGAGCGCGAGCCCGAGGTCGTGGCAGAGCTTCCGGACGTATGTGCCCGACGCACAGCGAACCCGGAGGAGCGCCTTGCGGTCGGCCACTTCGAGCACGTCGAGGTCGTGGATCGTCCGCGTGCGCAGCCGGCGGCGGACCGCCGACTTCCGCGGCGGCTTCTGGTAGACGGTCGTCTCGAACTCGGCGACCGTCTCGCGGAGGTCGGCCGGCGCGGCCCGGTGGAGTTCCAGGACCGCGACGTACTCCTTGACGCTGTCGTCGAACACCTGTGCGACGCGGGTGGCGTCGCCCAGCATGACGGGGAGGCAGCCGGTGACCTTCGGATCGAGCGTGCCGGCGTGGGCGGCGCGGTCGATGGGGGCGCGGCCGGCGTCTGCGAGCGCGTCGGCGACGGCGTCGCGAATCCACCCCGACACCTGGTGGGCAGAGGGGCCGGGCGGCTTGTCGAGGTTGAGAACGCCGAACTGGAGGAGCGCGGCGGGGTCGCGGTCGTCCGGCGGGCCGCGGGTCATCTCAGAACTCGTAGGAGACGTTCTCGACGGGCGTCTTCCCCTCGTCGCCCTCGGGCCGGTAGGCCCGCACGACGGTGGTGATCGCTTCGAGGACGGCGTCCGGATCCAGTCGCGCGGTGTTGAGCACGAGGTCGTAGATAGAGAGGTCCTCGATGTCGATGCCGTAGTACTCCTCGTAGCGGCGCCGTTCGCTCTCGGCGCGCTCGACGGTCTCGCGGCGGGCCTGCTCGACCGGCTTGGCCTCGCGCTCGGCGATGCGCTGTGCGCGGACGGCGAGCGGGGCGTCGAGCCAGATCCGGAAGTCGGCGTGTTCGCCGGCCATCCAGCCGGCGAGCCGCGACTCGAGGACGAGGTCGTCGCGGGACGCCGCGACCTCGCGGAGCCGGCGGTCGAGGTCGCGGTCGATCTGGTCGTCTTCTTCGGCCAGCCGGTTGAGTTCGAGGGGCGTCAGCCCGCGCTCGTCGGCGAGGTCCCGGAAGATGTCACCGCCGCTGATGTGGTCGTACCCGAGCGCGTCCGCCAGCGCGGCCGCCGTCGTGCTCTTCCCGCTGCCAGCGGGGCCCGAGACGGTGAGTAACATATCCTACCTGCGTCGGACGACGCCAAAGGGATTGTGGGTTCGACCCGGTCAGTCACGCGGTGACACGGTCCGAGCTACGTGCTCGGCGTCGTCTGGATGTTGAGCGCCTTCCGGATGATCTGGGTGAACCCCATCGAGCAGAGGAAGTACCAGAGGATCCACGCCTGGAGGGGGCCGAGGACGGGCTTCTGCCAGGTCACCTCGCCGACGAACGGCATGACCATCCCGCCGGGCGTGGGCTGGGGACCGCCTCCCTGCAGGATGCGCCAGTACATCCAGAGGAACACGGGGATGGTGAGGAGCATGATCCACACCATGGGGCGGAACTGCTCTTTGAACATGCCCAGGTTGTCGCCCATGGCGCTCATCTGCTCCTCGCGGATCTGCTCCAGTTCGTCGTCGTTGCCCTGCTCTTTGGCTTCCTTCTCGCGGCGCTGGATCTCTTTCATCCGCTGCTGGTACTCGCTCATCTTGTCCATGTCCATCAGGTTGGCCTGCAGCAGCGTCGAGTACAGCCCGGTGAACAGCGCGAGCACCAACACCACGGCGTAGAAGGGGAGCGCGTGCTCGAACGGCCCGAGGACGTTGTCCATCACGCTCCCGACGACGTTCCGGAGCGGTCCCCAGGAGTACCCCGCGAACATGGCGACCGCGCCCAGCGCCGCCAGTTTGTCGTAGGTGGACCAGCTCGACTCCTCGTCGGCCTCGGTCGCGGCCTCGGAGGTGTCCAGGGCGTCGCGCGCGGCCTCGGGATCGGGGATCTCGAAGTCGCCCTCGTGGCCGCTGGCCTCGACGAGCACGCCGGTTTCGATGAGCCGCCCCCACTGTCCGCTCGTGAGTTCGTCGTTCACGTCTGCCCAGGAGACGGTGCCGTCCTCCGCACGGTCGAGGACGGTCTCGATGGCGTCTGCCATCCCGGCCTCGTCCTCGACCAGCGACTGCACCGCCTGTCCGGTCCGTGCCATGTATCGCGGGTTAGCGACCGGCGGTTATCAAGCTTTTACTCTCCGTCTCCGCGCCGCGGGCTCAGGCCTCGTCCGCGATGACGGTGCGCAGGGCCGACCACACCTCGTCGGGCGACTGCTCGCCGTCCACCCGGACCAGGTCGCCGCGCTCCTCGTAGAAGTCGATCACCGGCTGGGTGTTCTCCCGGAACACCCGGAGCCGTTCGCGGACGGTCTCCTCGGTGTCGTCGTCGCGCTGGATCAGTTCGCCGCCGCACTCGTCGCAGACGCCCTTCTCCTCGGGCCGGTCGAACTCGACGTGGTAGTTCGTGCCACACTCGGAGCAGACCCGGCGCCCGGTGAGGCGGTCGACGAGTTCGCTCTCGCTCACGTCGAGCGAGATCACCACGTCCAGGTCAGTGATCTCCGCGAGGTACTCGGCCTGGTCGAGGTTGCGCGGGTAGCCGTCGAGGACGAACCCGTCGGCATCGTCGAGGGCGGTCCGGACGATCTCGTTGACGACCGCGTCCGGGACGAGTTCGCCCGCCTCCATGTAGGCGCGGGGCGTGTCGTACTCGGTGTCCATGTCGCTGATGTCCATGTCCCGGTTCGCGCGGAGCGCGTCGCCCGTGGTGACGTGTTCGACGTCGAACTCGTCGGCGATGCGCGCGCTCTGGGTGCCCTTCCCGGCGCCGGGGGGGCCGAGCAGCAGAATCTTCGGTGCGCTCATGGACGGCGGTTCGGGGGGCCAGGTAAAAGGTTTGTATACTGTGGATCGCCTCCCGTCGAGCGGTCGCCGGCCGGGTGCAAGGCGTTAACCGACCCCGGTCCGTTGGAGCGCGCATGACGTTCGTACCGTCGGACGAGGCGGTGGCGGAGACGCTCGCGGCCGTCGCTGAACCGCACTTTCTGGACGCCACGCTGCTGACGGTCGGCTTCCGGACCGACCCGGCCGTCGTCGAGCGACTCCTGCCGCCGGGCCTCGAACCGGCCGACGACCCGCTCGCGCGCGCCGAGGTGATCAGCGTCGGCGAGAGCAACTGCGTCGGCGCGTTCGACGGTGGTGGCCTCTACGTCCGCGCGCGCCGCGACGACCGCGAGGGCCTCTACTGTCTCTCGATGCCGATGTCGACTGACAGCGCCGTCAGGTGGGGCCGGGAGACGCTCGGCGAACCCAAGAAGCTCGCGACGGTCGCGCTCGACCGCGAGGACGACCGCGTCGTCGGGCGCGCCGAGCGCGACCGGACCGCGATCCTCGAACTCGCGGTCGACCTGGACGCCGAGCGCGAGCCGCGCCCGGGGACCACGACCATCTACCACTACCGCGCGCTCCTCGCGGTCGACGGGTCGGGGCTCGCGGCCGATCCGGAGCTGGTCGAGGTGACGATCGAGAGCAGCCCGACCCGGGTCGAGACGGGAACGGCGAGCGTGACGCTCGGCTCGACCGCCCACGACCCCCTGGCAGACCTGCCCGTCGAGCACGTCCGCGACGCGAGCCTCGTCGAGACCGACCTCGTGCTCGGCGCGAGGGGGGCGGGGCGGGTCGACGCCGAGGCCTACCTGCCCTACGCCTTCGGCGTCGGAATGGACGACTGGCCGGCCCACGCCAACGAGAACGGCGACTGACTACCGGACCTGGTCTGCGAACCGCTCCAGCTGTGCGATCTGCTCGTCGACGTCGGTCGTGAAGAAGTCGAGGACGACGCGCGTCGCGCCGGCCGCGGCGTAGTCGTCGAGGTCGGCGGCGACCGAGGCCGGCGGGCCCGAGAGGAGGCGGTCGCTCTCCCCGCCGACGTCGACCGGTCGGACGACCGCCACGCCCGGGTCGCCCTCACGGTCGAAGTCCGCCCACGCCCGCTCGATGCGCTCGCGCGCGGCGGCGACCTCGTCCGGGTGGTCCCAGAAGATGGTCCAGCCGTCGCCGTACTCGCCGACCCGGCGGAACGCCGCGCCCGAGCGGCCGCCGATCCAGACCGGCGGGCGCTCCTCGGGGACCGGGTGAAAGCCCGTCTCCTGGAACGAGTGGTGCGGACCGTCGAAGGCGAACTCCGCCTCGGCCGTCGCCCGGTCGAAGATGTCGAGGAACTCGTCGGTCCGGGACCCGCGCTCCTCGTACGGTACGTCGAGCACCTCGAACTCCGTCTCCATCCAGCCGGGGGCGACGCCGAACTCGAAGCGCCCGTCCGAGAGACCGGCCAGCGAGAAGGCCTGCTTCGCGAGCGTCACCGGGTGGCGGTACGGGACGATGCAGGTGTTCGTCCCGAGGCGGACGTCGTCGACGACGCCGGCGAGGTGCGAGAGCACCTCGAAGGCGTCGTAGGCGGGCTCCGAGACGTCGAACGGCGACTCCCCGGTCCGCGAGAACGGGTAGGTGTCGGGGATGTCGGCCGGGAAGACCACGTGGTCGCCGACCCAGACCGCGTCGAAGTCGAGGTCCGAGGCCGCGGTCGCGATCCGGCGAAACGCCGCCGGCGTCGCGTGGCTACCGAACGTCCCGAGCATCACGCCGACCTCGAGGTCGGCCGCCGTCGCGCGTGTCATGGGCGGGTCTCGGTGGCGCCCGGCAAAAGCGTTCCGAGGCGGACGGTTTTTCGCCTCGTCGCTCCTACCCCGGAGCATGACCCGGTTCGACGCCACGACGCCGGCAGACAGGCGCGCGCTCTACGCGGAGGCGGTCGCCGCCCACCGCCGGCGCGGGAGCGACGGCGCGGCCTTCGTCGCCGGGGGGCGGCGCCTCGAACTCACGGACGACGGCGTCCGGTTCGACCTGCGTGGCGACGAGCGCGCCGCGCTCGACGACCTGCTCGCGGACTACCCGGTGTTCAAGGTCGCCCAGCCGGCGACGCGGAAGGCGCCCGACGGCGTGGTGTACGTCTCGGCGGTGACGGACGCGAAGCACCTCGGCGACTTCCTCGAAGACGCCTTCCGACGGGTGCTGGACCGGCCCGAGGACTACCGGGGCTGGGTCGTCGCGGTCTGAGACCCCCGGCGGGCGGTACACTTTCCTGAATCGGTGGTGAAGCGGCTCCCGATGTACATCGTCATCGTGGGGGCCGGCGACATCGGGACGCCGCTCATCGACATCGCCACCCGCGGCGGGAACGACGTCGTCGTCGTCGAGCGGGACGAGGAGCGGGCCGAGGCCGCCGCCACCACGTTCGACTGCCTCGTGATCAACGACGACGCCACGACGCAGGAGACGCTGCTCGACGCGGGCGCCGACCGAGCGGACGCGCTCATCACGACGACGGACCAGGACGCGACCAACATCATGGTCTGCCTGCTGGCGGCGGAACTCGGGGTGCCGGGCGTCGTCTCGGTCGTCCACAACCCCGAGCACATGGGGCTGTTCGAGCGCATCGGGATCAACACGATGGAGAACCCCCAGCGGCTCATCGCAGAGTACCTCTACCGGGCGGTCAAGCGCCCCTCGATCGTCGACTACATGCGCATCGGCCGGTCGGCCGAGGTGTTCGAGATCACGGTCACCGAGAACGCTCCCATCGTCGGCCGGACCATCGCCGAGGCAGCCGCAGACGGGCTGCTCGCCGACGACATGCTCATCGTCGCGGTCGAGCGCGAGGACGCGGCAGACCCCATCACGCCGCGGGGAGACACCCGCGTCCAGCCGGGCGACCTGCTCACCGTCTACTCGGGCCACGGCGCGACGCCAGAGGTGACCGACGTGTTCGGGCACTACGAGGACCACAGCTCATGAGCCACCGGCAGGTCGGGGGCGTCCCGGCCGACCTCGCGACGATCGCGCGCGACGTCGGCTCCCTGCTGACGATGCGGGCGGGGCTGGTGCTCGTCTCGGTCCCGCTCGCGCTCGGCTTCGGGGAGTGGCACCCGGCGGTCGGCTTCCTGGTCGCGGCGGTGCTCACTGGCGGCGTGGGACTGAGCGCCCGGCGCGCGTTCGCCGACGCGCCGGCGCCGGTGATGAAACAGGGCGTGGTCATCGCCGCCGCGGGGTGGCTCTGTACCGTGCTGTACGGGCTCGACCCCACCCCGTCCTGAGTTCCCGACGCCCGCGGCCGCGCCCGGCGGTGGGGCGCCAGCGGGTCGAGCGGGGGGCGATCACGAGCGCCAGTACGCCCGCGTCAGCAGCACGAGCACCGGGAACACCTCCAGGCGCCCGGCCCACATGAGAAATACCATGAACAGCTTCGAGACGGGCGAGAAGTGCAGGTAGGAGTTCATCGGCCCGACCGCGCCGAACCCCGGTCCGACGTTGCCGAGGGTGGCGGCGACGGCGCTCATCGCTTCGAGGGCGGTGAGGTCGTAGCCGATCCGCGCGGCGTCCAGCAGGACGACGCCGGTGCCGAGGAAGAACAGCAGGAGGTAGACGACGGTGAACGCGTAGATGCCGCGGATGGCGCGCTCGTCGAGCGCGCGGCCGCCGAGTCGAACGGGCGAGACCGCCTCGGGGTGGACGGTCGTGAACAGCTCCCGCCGGATCGACTTCAGGACGACGTACCAGCGGACGGCCTTGATGGCGCCGCCGGTCGAGCCGGCGCTCGCGCCCACGAACATGGCGAACAGGAGGAGGTACTGGGCCAGCGGGCTCCAGGTGTTGAAGTCCACGCTGGCGTAGCCGGTGGTGGTGACGATCGAGACGACCTGGAAGACGGCGTGGCGCAGCGCGGCCTCGCCCCGGCCGACGATTGGCGGCGCGGCGACGGGGGCCTGGCCCCCCACGCCCAGGAACAGCACGACGGCGATCAGCCCCGAGAGGGCTGCCAGGGTGCCGACGTAGAAGCGGAACTCGCCGTCGCGCCAGAGCGCCCTCCAGTCGCCGCGGACGAACCGCCAGAACAGCGCGAAGTTCGTCCCCGCGGCGATCATGAAGGGGACGAGCACCCACTGGACGGCGGGCGAGAACGCCTCGATGGAGCGAGCCTCGGGCGAGAACCCGCCCGTCGGCATCGTCGTCAGCGGGTGTGCGACGGCGTTGTACAGCCCGGTCTGCGGCGCGAACCCGGCGAGGTGGAGCCCGTAGAGCAGGAGGAACTGCGTGACGGTGAGCGCGAGGTAGATGATCCAGAGGACGCGGGCCGTCTGGGCGATGCGAGGCGTGAGTTTCTCGATGCCCGGCCCCGGCGCCTCGGCGTCCATCAACTGCGCGCCGCCGACCGAGAGTTCGGGCAGGATCGCGACCGCGAGGACGACGATGCCCATCCCGCCCAGCCACTGGGTGAGCTGTCGCCACATCAGCAGGGCGTGGGAGTGGCGCTCGAAGGAGATGCGTCCCATCACGGTCGCCCCCGTCGTCGTGAACCCGGACATCGACTCGAACAGCGCGTTCACGGGGTGGGCCAGCGTCGACTCCGTGCCCGCTCCCGCGAGCAGGTACGGGACGGTCCCGACGGCCGCGACGAACAGCCAGGTGAGCGCGACCATCAGGAACGCCTCGCGCGCGCCGAGGTCCGGGTCGCGGTCGAACCGCTCCAGGCCGAACCCCAGGAGGGCAGTCACGGCGACGCTGGCCGCGAACACGAGGACGTCGTCGCCGTACGCCAGCGCGACCCCGAGCGGCAAGAGCAGGGGGATCGCGAGGTACTTGACGACGGTCCCGACGAGGCTGACGCTGGCGCGCCAGTCGACGCGGAGCCGGGTCGGCCGGGGGCGGGGGTACCAGGTCATAGCATCCGGGTCGTCTCGTCGACGGCGTCGCCGCGGACGAACACGACGACGTGGTCGTCTCGCTCGACGACGGTGTCGCCTCGCGGCGTGACGTACGCCCCGTCGCGCGTGATGGCGCCGACGACGACGCCGTCGGGGAGGTCGTGGATCGACTCGCGGATGGGCCGGTCGACCAGCACGCTCTCCCCGTCGACCTCGATCTCCAGCACTTCGGCGCGGTCGCCCTCGATGAGTGCGACGTTCTCGGCGCGCTGTTCGCGGGTGAACCGCGTGATCTCCTCGGCGGTGGCCTCGCGGGGGTTGACGGCGACGTCGACGCCGACGGCCTCGAACAGTTCGACGTACTCGCCGGCCTCGGTGATGGCGACCGCCCGGTCGGCGCCGAGCCGCTTGGCCAGCAGCGACGCGAGGAGGTTCTGCTCGTCGCTCTCGAGCGCCGCCACCACGACGTCGGCGTCGCCGACGTGTTCGCGTTCGAGAAACTCCCGGTCGGTGGCGTCGCTCTCCATGACGGTCGTCTCCGGCAGTCGCTCCGCGAGCACGCGGGCGCGCTCGGGGTCGCGCTCGATCAGGCGCGGGCGGAAGTCCCGGTCCTCCAGCAGCCGTGCGGTGTGGTAGGCGATCTCGCTCCCCCCGACGACGACGACGTCGCGGGTTCCGCCCTGCCGGGGCGAGATGGCCGCGCCGAACTGGCGGACGCTCTCCGGGCGCCCGATGACGACCAGGTCGTCCCCGGCCTCGATGCCGGTCTCGCCGCGCGGGATCGCGATCTCCTCGCCCCGGACGATGGCGGCGAAGGTGAGCGACTCGAACCGGTCGGCCTGCCGCACCGTCTGGCCGGCCACGGGGCTGTCGGGGGGCACTTCGAACTGGGCCATCCGGACGGCGCCGTCCGCGAACGAGTCGACGTCCTGTGCGGCCGGGAGGCCGATGACGCGCACGATCGACTGGGCGGCCAGCAACACGGTACACACCATGAAGTCGACGTCGAAGGCCCGCTCGGCGGCGTGGCGCCAGGTGTCGAGGTACTGGGTATTCTTCACGCGGGCGATGGAGAAGGCGTCGCCCACGGTGGCGGCGGTCCCGCAGGTGACGATGTTGGTCTCGTCGTCGTCGGTGCTGGCGATGAGCAGGTCCGCCTCCGCGATGGTGGCGTCCCGGAGCGTGTCGACGCTGGCGCCGTCGCCCGCGATCGCCAGCACGTCCAGCGAGTACGTCAGCGACTCGACCCGATCCCGGTCGCGGTCGACGACCACGACCTCGTGGGCGGCCACGAGGCTCTCGGCGATGCTGGACCCGACCTCGCCCGCGCCCACGACTACGACGCGCATGGGGTGCACCCACTCATTGCCCCCATCTCGGCCGCGGCTGTCAAGTTCGTTTCTATACTGATAAGTTAGCAGGGGGCAGGGTTAAGGTACTGCCCGCGATACGACAGGTATGCACGAAACCCCCGGAGAGTTCGGTATCGCGTCGCCGCCACCCGCCCGCCAATGACGGCGCTGCTCGACCGGGTGGTCATCCCCGTCGCGAACGAGGCGGACGCCGACAGGACCTGTCGCGCGCTCGTCAGCCACGACCCCGGCCAGGTGATCGCGGTGTACGTCGTCGAGAAGGCCGGCAGCGCCCCCGACAAGGCGTCCGTCGAGCAACGCGAGGCAGTCGCCGAGGCGGCCTTCGCGGTGGTCCGCGAGACGTTCCCCGACGCCGACTCGGAGGTCCGCTACGCCACGTCGGTCCCGACGGCCGTCTTCGAGGCCGCCGCCGACCGCGACGCGACCGCCATCGCGTTCGTCCCCCGCGCGGGCGGCCGGTGGATCCGGTTGCTCACCGGCGACGTCGCGCTCTCGCTCGTCACCGAGACGGACCGGCCGGTGATCGCACTCCCGGATCCGGACGCGGGTTCGTGACCGAGTACCGATGAGCGACGGAGAACTCGCCAAGGACCTCGGACCGCTGGCCGCGCTCACGATCGGCGTCGGGACGATGATCGGCGCGGGCATCTTCGTCCTCCCGGGCCGGGCGATCAGCGACGCCGGCTCGTTCGCGGTGCTCTCCTTTCTCCTCGGCGGTGCCATCGCGCTCCTGACGGCGCTCTCGGCGTCGGAACTGGGGACCGCGATGCCCCGCTCGGGCGGTGCCTACTACTACGTCAACCGTGCGCTCGGGCCGCTGTTCGGGAGCGTCGCCGGCTGGTCGAACTGGCTCGGCCTCGCGTTCGCGAGCGCCTTCTACATGGTCGGGTTCGGCGAGTACGTCCACAACATCCTGGGCGGGACGCTCGCCGTCGGCCCGCTGTTCGGCGTCGCGTTCGCCGTCCCGCTGACCCCGAAGGGCGTCGCGCTCGTGGGGGGCGCCCTGTTCGTCGTCGTCAACTACGTCGGCGCGAAAGAGACCGGGCGCCTCCAGAACGTCATCGTCGTCGCCCTGCTCGCCATCCTCGCGGTGTTCACGGTCGTCGGCTCGCTCCGGGCCGACCCCGCCAACCTCCCGGAGGCGCGCGGGCTCACGCCGATGCTCACCACGACGGGCCTCATCTTCGTCTCCTACCTCGGGTTCGTCCAGATCACGAGCGTCGCCGAGGAGATCCAGGAACCCGGGAAGAACCTGCCGCGAGCGGTCATCGGGAGCGTCCTGCTCGTGACCGTGATCTACGCGCTGGTCCTGGTGGTGATGGCCGCTGCCGTCGAGCAGGGGTTCATCGACGGGCTGGCGCCCGACAGGATCGCCGTCGTGGAGGTCGGCCGGCTCGTCCTCGGACCGGCCGGGGCGGTGGCGCTCCTGATCGGCGGCCTGCTGGCGACCGCCTCCAGCGCGAACGCCAGCATCCTGGCGTCCTCGCGGATCAACTTCGCCATGGGGCGCGACCGCATCGTCTCCCCCGGCCTGAACGAGATCCACCCCCGGTTCGGGACGCCCTACCGCTCGATTGCCATCACGGGCGGGCTCATCCTCGTGTTCATCGTCGCCGCGCCGATCGAGCGCCTGGCGGAACTGGGGAGCGTCCTCCACCTGGTGATCTACGCGCTGTTGAACGTCGCGCTCGTCGTGTTCCGGGAGTCGGGCGTCGCCGACTACGACCCCACCTTCCGGGTGCCCTTCTACCCGTTCACGCCCGTGCTCGGTGCGCTCCTGTCGCTGGGGCTCGTCGCGTTCATCAACCCGCTGGTGATCGGGCTGGGCGCCGTGCTGGTCGGCGGCGCCGTCGCCTGGTACTTCGGGTACGCACGCTGGCGCACGGCCGAGCAGGGCGTCCTCTCGGAGTACGTCCTGCGCCGGAGCGAGTCCATGCCCGGGTCGGCGGTGACGGCCGCCGAGGGCGTCGCGCCCGACGGCGGCGAGTACCGGGTGATGGTCCCGCTGGCCAACCCCGAGCACGAGCAGGACCTCATCACGCTGGCGAGCGCGATCGCGAAACAGCGCGAGGGGAGGGTGATCGCCACGCACATCGTCCAGGTCCCCGACCAGACGCCGCTGGCGAGCGGCGCCGAGCACCTGGAGGACCTCGACGCCGAGTCGCAGGCCATGCTGGAGCGGGCCCGCGAGGACGCCGAGACCTTCGGCGTGCCGGTCGAGACGCACACCATCCTCTCTCACCGCCTGTTCGACGAACTGCTCGACGCCGCCAGCCAGTACCGCGCCGACCTGGTGGTGATGGGATGGGGGCCGGACGCCCACGCCCGGGCCGAGACGGGCCTCGACGAACTGACCGAGACCGTCCCCAGCGACTTCCTCGTCCTGAAGGACCGGGGCTTCGACCCCGAGCGCATCCTCGTCCCGACCGCGGGCGGGCCCGACTCGGACCTGTCCGCCGAGGTGGCGCGACTGCTCCAGGCCGAGTACGGCTCGGAGGTCGTCCTGCTCCACGCGATCGACCCGGCGGAGGGCGACCGCGAGGCCGGCGAGCGGTTCCTGGCGTCGTGGGCCGACGCCCGCGACCTCGGGACCGCGACGCAGGTGGTCGCGTCGGGCGACGTCGAGCGGGTCATCGAGGACGCGGCCGGGGACTGCACCATGGTCGTCATCGGCGCGACCGAGCGGGGGCTCCTCCGGCGGCTGGTCGCCGGCTCGCTCGTCATGGACGTGGTCGACGACGTGGACTGCTCGGTGCTGCTGGCCGAGAAGGCCCGCAAGCGCTCCCTGCTGGAGCGGCTGTTCGGTTGACGCGCGGGCGAACCGACACGGAACTTATACCACCGTGCCGCGTGTGGGCTCGGGCATGCGAGAACGAGCCGAACGGGCGGGAGACGCGAACCGCGCGCGGCAGAGGTGACACGATGGGTACGAACCTCCTCATCACCGTGTCCGGTCCGCCGGGATCGGGGACCACGACCGTCTCGACGGCGCTGGCCGAGGCCCTCGACGTCCAGTGCATCAGCGGCGGCGAGATATTCCGCGACATCGCCGAGGAGAGGGGCATGACGCTCACCCAACTCGGCGCGGAGGCCGACGAGTCCCCCGAGATCGACCGCCTCATCGACGGCCGCATCCAGCGCATCGCCGAGAAGTGGGGCGCCTCGAACAAGGGGCTGGTCGTCAACTCCCGGCTCGCGGGCTGGGTGGCGGGCAACCGCGCCGACCTCCGCATCTGGCTCGACGCCCCGCCCGAGATCCGCGTCGAGCGGCTCCGGGACCGCGAGGAGACCGAGTCGGAACTCCGCATCCAGGAGGTCACGGAGGCCGGCCGGTTCCAGAGCTACTACGACGTCGACATCACCGACCGGTCGTTCTACGACCTCCACGTGAACACCGCGCGCTGGTCGCCCGACGCCGTCCTCCAGATGATCCTCGCCGGCGTCGAGGGGTACGACCCCGAGGCCGACGAGGGCGCCTACGAGACCGACTTCGACGTCGACTTTGACGTCGACGGCTTCGACACGCACCTCGACGACTGAGCGGGCCGGCCGACGGGAGGCCGGGGCGGAGAAACCGACCCTTCATTACGGACCGAGCGCACGCGGTAGGCACGGACGTGACGAGAGACGACACGGGACCGGACGGACGAGCGCCGCACGCCGACGGCTGGGCAGCGCGCACGCGGCGGGCGCTGCTGTCGCGAGCGCCGGTCCGCCGGGTCGCCGAGCGAGTGTGCGGCACGCTCCACGAGGGCACCCTCGTCTGGGAGCGCGACTGGGACGTGCTCTGCGTCCTCGACGCCTGCCGCGTCGACGCCCTCCGGGCGGCCGCGACCGACCGCGCCTACCTGCCCGACCCCGGGACGGCGGCCTTCGGGACCATCTGGTCGGTCGGCTCGCAGTCGGCCGAGTGGATGGACCGGACGTTCGCCCCGACCCACCGCGCGGAGATGGCCGACACCGCCTACGTCACCGGCAACCCCTTCACCGACAAGTCGCCCGAGTGGATGGACCCGGTCGCGGGCCGGGCGCTCCCGCTCGACGCGGCCGACTTCGCGCTCCTCTACGAGGCCTGGCGCGACCAGTGGATCCACGCCGACATCTCGACGATCCCGCCGCGCCCCCTGACCGACGCCGCGATCGACGTCTGGCGCCGACGCGAGGCGTTCGGCGCCGACCGCCTGATCGTCCACTACATGCAGCCCCACGCCCCCTTCCGATCGCGCCCGGAGTGGTTCTACGGCGACGCCGACCTGGAGGGCTGGGGCGCCATCAGCGGCGAGGACGGCGTCGGCGAGGGGCTGTGGGCGAAACTCCGGGACGGGACCCACTCCGCCGAGGCGTTCTGGGCCGCCTACCGGGACAACCTGGAGTGGGTGCTGGACGACGTCGCGCTGCTGGTCGAGAACTGCGACGCGGACGTCGTCCTGACCGCGGACCACGGCAACGGCCACGGCGAGTGGGGCGTGTGGTCGCACCCGCCGGGCGTCTCGCTCCCGCCGCTCCGGCGCGTCCCCTGGGTCGAGGTCGAGGGGCGCGACCGGCGCACCCGCGACCCCGGCCCGGTCGAGATTCCGGAGGGGCGGGAGATCGACGCCACCGTCGAGGTCGAGCAGCGCCTCGCCGACCTGGGGTACACCTGAGATGGACGGCCGCGACCTCCGCTACGCCCTGCGCCGCCTCCGCGTCCGGTGGCGACGCGCCCGCCTCGACTACGACCGCGAGGAGCGCGAGCGCGCCGACCGCCTGGCGACCGTCCTCGACGCGAGCGCGTCGACGCTCCGGGACTACGAGGCCGAGTACGACGACCTCGACTGGTTCCACGACGCCTACGGCGAGCGCGTCCAGGACGTCCACGACGCCGGCGTCCTGGCGGACACGACCCACTGGCGCGACGGCAAGACCGCGTACGTCGTCTGCCGCGCGCTCGAACCGTCGGTGGCCGTCGAGACGGGCGTCCGCTTCGGTTCGTTCGACGCGCACGTCCTCGCGGCGATGGTCGTCACCGGCCACGGTGAACTCCACGGGCTCGACCTGCCGGGCGGCCCGGCGGGGCCGTTCGAGTACGGCCACCTGATCCCGGATCGCTGCCGGGAGCGCTGGCACCTCCACGCCGGCGACGCCAGCGAGGACCTGGCGCCCCTGCTCGACGCGGTGGGGCCCGTGGACCTGTTCCTCCACGACTCCGACCACCGGAAGCCGCACATGCGATTCGAGTACGAGACCGCCCGACCGCGGCTGACCGACGGCGGCGTGCTCGCGAGCCACGACGTCCGCCTCTCGTCGGCGTTCGAGTCGTTCTGTGCGGCCCACGGCCTCGCGGCCTGCGTCGTCGCCGACACCGGGTTCGCGCGTCGCCCGCGGGCCGAGTCGTGAGTCCCCCGGCGCCAGCGCGGGCCGGCCGGCGGTCTCGTCGGGGTTCCCGGCCGTCGCTCCCGTACCGACCGCCCGCAGTCGGGCGGTCGGAGCGGTGAACGGGGACAGGGTTCCGCGTCAGTCGACGACGCCCTCGCGCTGCCGGAGATCGTAGCGCCGGACCTTGCCGGTCGTGGTCCGGGGGAGTTCGTCGACGAACTCCAGGGCGCGGGGGTACTCGTACTTCGCGAGGCTGTCCTTGACGTGTTCTTTGAGTTCCTCGGCGAGGGCGTCGCTCGGCTCGGTGCCGGGCGCGAGCGCCACGAAGGCCTTCGCGATCTCGCCGCGCGTGTCGTCGGGGACGCCGATGACGCCCGCGTCCGCGACCGCCGGGTGCTCGGCGAGCGCGTCCTCGATCTCGCCGGGGCCCATCTTGTAGCCGGAGGAGATGATGACGTCGTCGGCCCGGCTGTGGAAGGAGAGGTAGCCGTCCTCGTGGGCCACGCCGAGGTCCTCGCTGCGGAGCCAGCCGTCCTGGACCTTCTCGGCGGTCTTCTCGGGGAGGCCCCAGTACTCCTTGAACGGCATGGGGTCGTCGTCGTAGCGGAGCGCGATCTCGCCGACCTCGCCGGTGTCGCGCGGCTCGCCGGTCTCGGGGTCCTGGACGCGAACCTCGTGGCCGGGGACCGGCCGGCCCATCTTTCCGAACAGGTGGCCGACGCCGAGCGCCGCGCAGTCGGCGACGAACAGCAGCGCCTCGGACTGGCCGTACACCTCCTGGACGGTGGCGTTCGGGAAGGCGTCGGTCACGTCGTCGACGAGCGCCCGGCCGAGCGCCTCGCCGCCCTGGACGACCACGCGCACCGTCGAGGTGTCGTAGTCGTCGCGGTCGGGGACCTGTGTCATCATCCGCAGCGCGGTCGCCGGCCCGCCCGTGAGCGTGACGTCGTAGGCCTCGACGAGTCGGTACTCCCGCTCGGCGTCGAACTCGTTGTCCGCGTGGGCGACGATCGGGATGCCGTAGTAGAGCGCCGGGAGGATGCCGAGGTGGAGCGAGCCGATCCAGGACCACTCGACCGGCGTCCGGCTCACGTCGGCGTCGTCGACGGTCAGGTTGAACATCCCGAGCACGACGCCCGGGAGCCCGCCGAGCAGCGAGCGGTGAGGGAGGATGACGCCCTTCGGGTCGCCGGTCGTCCCCGAGGTGTAGATGATGAACGCGTCGTCGTCGGGGTCGGTGGCGGCGGTCTCGAAGGTCGGCTCGCGGTCCTCGACCGCGTCCCAGAACGGGACCTCGTCCGCCCGGGCGGAGTCGTCGCCGACGAGCACCACCGAGTCGAGGTCGTCGAGGTCGTCCCGGACCTCGCGGAGCGCGGCGACGTTCTCGGCGTCCGCGACGTACGCGACGGCGCCGCTGTTCGCCAGCCGGTAGGCCAGCCCCTCCGGTCCGAGGAGGATGCTCAACGGGACCGAGACGGCCCCGAGCTTCCAGATCGCGACGTGCGTGGCCAGGTTCTCGACCTTCTGGGTGCCGTTGACCGCCACCCGGTCGCCGCGGCCGACGCCCTGCTCGGCGAGGTAGTTCGCCAGCCGGTTCGCGATCGACTGCAGGTCCGCGTAGGTGTGAGTCTGTGCCGTCCCGTCGGCCGCCTCGGCGTACATCGCGTCCCGGCTCCCGTCGCGGTCGGCCCACCGGTCACAGACGTAGGTCGCAGTGTTGAACTGGTCCGGTACCTCCCACTCGAAGGCCTCGCGCAACTGGTCGTAGCCGTCCCACTCCTCCTCGTAGAAGTGGTAGGCGTCGAGCCGCGGCGTGACGTCGGCTGTGTGGTGTGCCATGTGACTGTACGCCACACAGGCCGAAGTGGAACATAACCCTTTGGCAGCCGGGCGGGGAGCGACGGGCGGCGGGCGCCTCAGAGGTCGTAGCGGATGACGGGGTCGATCTCCGAGGGGTCGACGTCGTCGAACATCGAGCGGGCGATCGAGCGGCGGTGGACCTCGTCGGCGCCGTCGACGATGCGGAACGCGCGGACGCTCTCGTAGAAGTCAGCGAGCGGGAGGTCCTTGCCGATGCCGTTGCCGCCGCAGAACTGGAGCGCGGTGTCGATGACGTCCTGCGCGACGTTCGCGGTGAAGACCTTGCTCTCTGCGACCTCGATGCGTGCCTCGTCGCCGGCGGTGATCCGGTCGGCGGTGGCCCGTACCAGCGCGCGGGCGGCGTCCAGCCGGGTCTGGGCCTCCGCGAGTTCGAACCGCGGGACCTCCTTCGCCGCGATCTTGCTCCCGAAGGCCTCGCGCTCGCTCGTGTAGGCGGTCGCGACGTCGATCGCACGACTGGCCATCCCCGAGAACCGCATGCAGTGGGTGAGCCGCGCGGGGCCGAGCCGCTCCTGGACGTGACTGAACCCCTCGCCCTCCTCGCCGAGCAGGTGCTCCTCGGGGACGCGGACGTCGTGGTACTTGATCTCGGCGTGGCCGGTCCCGGTCAGTTCGCTGCCCAGGTGGGGAATGTTGCGGACCACCTCGACGCCGTCGGCGTCGGACGGCACGACGAACACCGAACAGCCCTCGTAGGGGTGGACGTCGGGGTCGGTGCGCGCGAGCACGAGCAGGACGTCGGCCTCCAGGCCCTGGGTGGTCCACCACTTGTGGCCGTTGATGACCCACTCGTCGCCGTCCTTCTCGGCGGT